>DASXCX010000123.1:0-37378 GCA_036490955.1 Allostellaceae bacterium
CCGGTCGGGTCCTTGTAGTAGTCCTCGCCTTTGACGAAAAGCCAGGAATCGAATTGCGTCGCCGGGATCTTGGTGAAATCAGAGAAGATCTTTACGGCTTCCACGTGATGCGCGGGATCGCTGAACCAGCGCAACTCGAGCAGGGAATCCTCGATATAATCGACCACCGCGGCGCGGTTCTTCTCGAGGAAGCCCTGCCGCGCCACCAGCTCGGCCATTTGCGCGCGTCCGACGGCGTCTTTCTGAGTAAAGAGCGTCCGCGCATAAGCCCGCAGCGACGGATCGCCGTTGGTCAGGCGCGTGCCGGGAATGAGATCGACTTTGTGCTCTTTCAGCATCGGCGGCATGTTGCCGAAGCCGGCTTCGAGGATGGTGACGTCGCGATTGGGCTCGAGCCCGTTCTTCCTAAAGATCGCGCGCAGCACCATGTCGACGGCGCTACCCGCGCTGTTGGTCACGGCAACGCGGCCTTTCATATCGGCGATCGACTGGATCGGTCCATCCTTGAGCACGAAGAACTCGTTCGAATAGCCGCCGGGCGCGCCATCCTGGAACATGTCGGCGACGATGCGCAGATCGGTCATATGCGCGTTGAACACCGCCGTCGGGAGCGCCGAGAAGCCGAAGCCAACGAAATCGATCTCGTTCGCGGCGAGCGCCGTGATCTGCGGCGGCGAACCCTGAAAATGCGTCATATCGATGACGTAGGATTGGCCCGCGTGGCGCAGCACGTCCTTCGGCCCGATCGTCACCAACGGCACGTCCGAGCTGCCCGACACCCAGCCGACACGCAGATGCGCCGGATCGGCAGCGGCGATGGTCGCGCTCGCGATGACGAGTGACGCAGCGAGCGCACTAGTCCCTAACTTCATTCGTTTCCCCCTGTTTTCTCTCTCGTCTTTTCCGCGCAAACGGGGATCCAGGGCAAATCTGCGCCGTATTCCTGGGTGCCCGCTTTCGCGGTAAAAGCGAACTTAATGAATCTTCCCGCGATCCTTCAATGCGACGGTCGCGGCACGGCGGCACCGCTGTTGCCGATAAGAAAATCGAGATCGCAGCCGAGATGCGCCTGCTGCACATGCTGCTGATAGAGCTTCACCCAGCCGCGTTCGGCATGCGGCTTTGGCGGCGTCCAGTTCGCGCGCCGCGCCGCGAGCTCTTTCTCGCTCACCTCCAAATGCAGCCGTCGCTTCTCGACATCAAGCTCGATCATGTCGCCATCCTTGACCAGCGCCAGCGGCCCGCCCACGGCTGACTCGGGCGAGACATGCAGCACCACCGCGCCATAAGCCGTGCCGCTCATGCGCGCATCGGAGATGCGTACCATGTCCATGATCCCTTTCTGCAGCACCTTCTTCGGCAACGGCAGATTGCCGAGTTCGGGGAAGCCGGGATAGCCCTTGGGGCCGGCGCCCTGCAGCACCATCACGCAATTCTCGTCGATATCGAGCGTCGGATCGTCGATCCGCGCCTTGAAATCCTCGATGCTCGAGAACACCACGGCGCGACCGCGATGGTGCAAGAGGCCCGGCATGTGCGCCGCCGACGGTTTGATCACCGCGCCGTCGGGACAGAGATTGCCGCGCAACACGGCGATGCCGGCGTGTTCTTTCAGCGGCGCCTGCGGCGAGCGGATCACCTCTTCGTTCCAATTCTGGGCATCGGCGATATTCTCGCCCAGCGTCTTCCCGTTGACCGTCAGCGCGTCCCGGTGGATGAGCTCGCCGAGGGATTTGATCACCGCGGCGAGCCCGCCGGCGTAGTAGAAATCCTCCATCAGATATTTGCCGTGCGGCATCAGATCGGTGAGCAGCGGCATGTCGTGGCCGAGCCGGTCAAAATCGTCGAGCGCCAGCGTCACGCCGATGCGGCCGGCGAGCGCGAGCAGATGCACGATCGCATTGGTCGAGCCGCCGATCGCGGCGTTGACACGGATCGCATTCTCGAACGCGGCACGCGTCAAGATTTTGGACATGCGCAGATCTTCGTGCACCATCTCCACCGCGCGCCGCCCGGCCATATGCGCCAACACATAGCGCCGGGCATCGACCGCGGGGATCGCCGCGTTCGCCGGCAACCCCATGCCGAGCGCCTCAACCATGCTCGCCATAGTCGAGGCCGTGCCCATCGTCATGCAATGTCCGGCCGAGCGGGACAGACAGCTTTCCGCCTCCATGAACGCGCTGAGCTCCATCTTGCCGGCGCGCACGTCCTCGCTCATCGACCAGACGGCGGTGCCCGAGCCGATACGCTTGCCCTGGAACCAGCCGCTCAGCATCGGCCCGCCCGAAACGACGATCGCTGGCAGGTCGACGCTCGCCGCCCCCATCATCAGCGCCGGCGTTGTCTTGTCGCAGCCGACGAGCAGCACCAGCCCATCCAAGGGATTGGCCCGGATCGTCTCCTCGACATCGATGCTGGCGAGATTGCGGTAGAGCATCGTCGTCGGCCGCATCAGCGTCTCGCCGAGGCTCATCACCGGGAACTCGACCGGAAAGCCCCCCATCTCCCAGACCCCGCGCTTCACGTGTTCGGCGATGTCGCGAAAATGTGCGTTGCATGGTGTCAGCTCGGACCAGGTATTGCAAATGCCGATCACCGGCCGGCCGTCGAAGACATGACTCGGCAGGCCTTGATTGCGCATCCAGGCGCGGTGATTGAAGCCGTCGCGATCCTGGCCGCCAAACCAGGCGGCGCTCCGCAGCGCTCGTTTGTTCTTCGGATCATCGGGCATCGGCATCTCCTCGTCGCGCGAGCAGAATAGCAGATGCCACGTCGGCCGCGGCGGGCTCCTTAGCGAGCCGGCTTCGGCGGCGGCACGCGTTTCGGTTCCGGAGTCGCGATCGGCGCTTGCGCTTCCTGCGGGACGGAAGAGTTTGCCGCTGGTCCCGGATTGGGCTCGGCGGCACCGCTCGGCAAGATCGCCGGCGCGTTCGGCGCGCCGGTGGTCGGTCCCGCCGCTTGCGAGGATACCGGCTGCTGATTCTGCGCCGCGGCGATCAGCGCGCCGCAATTGTGGTCTTTGCCGAGGCCGAGCTGGATGGTCGCCAGCAGGCCGGCCGGCGGAAACACCGCACCGATGGCCGCCGCAATGCCGATGCGCGCCGCGAGCGCACCGGGTTCCGGCTTCACATGCGGATCCTTAAACGAGCCCGTGATGTCGATGGGCGCATGCAGCGCACCGACGCTGATATGCTTGCCTTCCTCGCTGATCTGGTAAGCGATGCCCTCGTCGCGCAGATCGATATTGCCCTTGCCGTAGACGTTGCCCTGGTCGGTATCGAGGACCAGCGCGCGCGTGTCGAGCACGCCGTTTTTCAACGCGAAATCGCTCACCAGGCAATTGATTTTCGCCGTGGTCGGCAGGCCAAGCAGCGACGCCAGCGTGCCGCCGACATCGAGTCCGGCTGCGTTGACGACGATCGCGCTGAGATCACCGTTGCCCATGAAGAGCTTCAGATCGCCGTTGCTGTGCGCCAGGATCCGCGCCAGCGAATTGCCGGTGCCCTCGATCGCCCAATGGCCGCCGATGACGCCGACGCCTTGGGCGAATTTCACGTTTTGCAGGACGCGCTGGAGATCGACATGGCGGAAATCGATATCGGCTTTGGCCTGAATCGGATCGACGCGCCCATCGAGTTCGATCTTCGAACTGATCGTGCCGCTGCCGACCGCGAAATCGAGCGGCTCGACTTTGATGTCGCCGTTTTCGATCGTGAGGCTCCCCTCGATATGATCGAGCGGCGCCCAGTCGGTGACGACATGCTCGCCGCGATAATGCACACGGTAATCGGTCGAACGGATCTTGTTGAGATCGATCGCCGTATCCGGCAGCAGCGTTGGTTTCGCTTCCTGCGCCGCATGCTCGGCGCGCTGCTTCGGTCCTTCGGTTGGCGCTGCCTCCCGGCCGGGCGGCGCACCGATGAATCCACCCAGATCGGCCATGCGGACATTATGCGAGGTGAGATCGCCGGTAACGCGGGGCCGGTCGCCCACGCGATCGACAGCGAGATCGCCCGCAAGATCGCTCTCGCCGACACGGCCGGTGAAGTTCTTGAAGCTTATCCGATTGCGGCCTTTGTCGTAGTCGAGATGGCCGCGCAGCGAATAGGGTGGCGACGGCGCGAGCGGCAGATCGAGGAGCTTGTAGAGATCGGCAAGGTCCTGACCCTGCAACTCGAGTTGCAGATTGGCGCCGCTCAATTGCTCGGGATGATCGATCGTTCCGGCGAGATGAACGCGCGTGTCGCCCGATTGCGCCGTCAGCTCGACGGGGTAGGGCTTATCGCTGTTGCGCAGCGCGAGCACCGAGCCGCCGACGAAATGCCCGTTGATCGGCTGCCCACCATAGGTGCCGGTGGCATCGATCATGATCTGCTGCTCGTGCTTCTGATCGGCGGGCTGGGTGCGCACCTTTACGCGGAGATCGGCCTTCAGCCGTGGATCGGCAAAGCGGAAATCGCCATCGGTGACGATCAGCGAGCCGATGCGCGGCGGTATCGTGTTGCCGGAAGAATCTTCGGTGACCGGGAAGGTCCAATTGGGATTGCCTTTCGGACCCGGCCGCAAATCGCCTTCGGGGTGTTGCACGATGAGCTGGCTGACGATGATCTTTTTGCCGAAGCTCGACGCGAGCGCACGCAAATCGAAGCTCACGCGCAACTCGTCGATTGTGCCGGTTTGCGTGCCTTCGGGAAAATCGGGCGGATTCCCAATGGCGATCCCGTCGAGGACGAGCGTCGGTTGCGCCGACAGCGCATTCTCGACATCGAAATATTGCAACGTGACGGGGCGCTGCAGCTCGTCGGCGATCTTCCTCGCGACCACCGGCCGGAGCCAATTCCAGTTCCAAGCGAAAGCCAGCACGATCAGAAACCCGATGAAGATACTTATTCCCGTCCAGATCGGATGCCGATGGAAACCGGTCCAAACCCGCGCCACAGCTTCGATCTCCTGTATTCGCAATTTGTTTGCCGGATATAACCGCGGCGCCACGGGTCGGTTGCGACATCGTGGATCAGGAAAGGCTCGCGGCGGGATAGAGCGCATAGAGCGCCTGGCATGTTTGTCGGCCGGCCGACGCTCGGCCGGCCAACCGCGCCGCGTACGACCAGGGTGAATTGCCGATTTAGGACTGCGGCAGCGTCGGATCGGAAGCGGCGACGAAGACGGCTTGGCGACAATCATCCGTCGCGGCGACGAGCGTCAGCGCCTTGCCGCTCATGGCCTCAAAATCGCAGAGCGCTTTAAATTCATTCTCGAGATCTTCGATCTCATCGAACATGATGACGGTGCCGGGACGAATATGCTTGTTAAGAAAGGTCAGGACCTGAAGCGTCGACCCATAAAGGTCGGCATCGATATGGATCCACAGCTGGGCTTGCGCTTCGTAGGTCCGAAGGAAGTCCGGCACGGTATCATCGAACCAGCCCTTGACGAAGCGGATACGAGCATCGTCGATTTGCGGAATCCGACCGCCGACATCGAAGGTGCCTTGCGGGTTCTCCTCGTTCCATTGCACCGGCAGCCCCTCGAAAGAGTCGAATCCCCAAAAGCGCGCATCGGCACAGCGATTATGCGACGCGATATACGACAACGACTCCCCCTCGTAGACCCCGAATTCGAGGTAATCAAACGAGCGGTCGCGAATGATCTCCCGCGCTACCAGGTCGTAGAGCGCGAAGCGATTACGCACCCTTCTGCCATTGGCGTCGAAGCGCCGTGCGTAATCCGCGGCCAACACCATCCTGAGCATCGTCGAACTATGCGAGCCAACCAGCATTCGGGCGACACGTCGTTGCAAGGCATTTTGCATAGGAACTTGCCCTTTTGAAAACCGCCACGCTCTTTGCGGCGCCTTTATTCTGCGAGATTTTGGCTAATTGATGGCTCGCGATGTCCGTGCTGGTCACCTATTGGTTACAGGATATAACGGGCGTGCCAACGAGGGCCGCCCGCGGGGAAGAGGATCAGCATCATGAGCGAGCGCATTGCGTTTCTCGGCGTCGGCCTGATGGGCGCGCCAATGGCCGAGCGCCTTGTCGCCGCCGGCCACGATATTGTCCTTTGGAACCGCACGCGCGCGAAGGCCGAAGCGATCGCCGGTGCGCACGTTGCCGCGACACAAGCCGCCGCCGCGCAAGATGCGGATGTGTTGATCACCATGCTCGAGACCGGACCGGTGGTCGAAGCCGTGCTCTTCGGCTCGGATGGCGCCGCGGCGCCGCTGAAGCGCGGCGCGCTGGTGATCGATATGAGTTCCTCGCCACCGCCCCTCGCGCGCGACCACGCGCAACGCTTTGCGGCACGCACCATTGGCTATCTCGACGCGCCGGTTTCGGGTGGCGTGGTCGGAGCGCGCGCTGGCACCCTCGCGATCATGGCGGGCGGCGGCGCGGCGGATTTCGCGCGCGCGAAACCGATCTTCGAAGCGCTCGGACGGCCTACCCTGGTCGGCCCGCCGGGCAGCGGTCAGCTCGCCAAATGCTGCAACCAGGCGATCGTCGCAATCACGATCGGCGCCGTTGCCGAGGCACTGCTGCTCGCCGCGGCCAGCGGCGCCGATCCCGCCGCCGTGCGCGAGGCCCTGCGCGGCGGCTTTGCCGATAGCCGCGTCCTCGAACTTCACGGCAAGCGCATGATCGAGCGTGATTTTCTTCCCGGCGGCCGCGCCCGCGTTCAGTTGAAGGATCAGGAGACGATCCTCGCTGCCGCCCAAGCAGTGCAACTCCACCTGCCACTTTCCGAATGTGTGACCGCACTTTATCGCGATCTCGTCAACCACGGTGGCAGCGAACTCGACCAAAACGCGTTGCTGCTGCAGCTTGAGCGCATCAACGTGCCGGCGCGGCTTGGTCAAGCGGCAGATAAAATTTCGCCTATGTAATGTCGCACCAGATCGCGCGATCATAATTTCGCCACAGCGCGGACTTAATCTCTTCTTTGCTCACAAGGTGACGATTAGTCGCCGGAGGGAGGAGCAAATGCAGTATCGCTGCTATTATTTCGGCGCGAACGGTCAGCTCGTCGGGGCCGATACCATCGTTCGGGAGAGCGATAGCGATGCGCTCGCTGCAGCGCGAAAATTGTTCGCGCAGCGCGCCCATGCAACGGGTTACGATTTGCGGCAAGGAACGCGCTCTGTCGAAGCGCAACAGGAGCGGTCGCGCCAACCGCGTTCTCAACCCCAAACGGGCACGTCTCGCGCTGCCTGACGCTCGATCACCTGGTGCTAGATCACCGGGGTGAGCAACGGCTTCCCGGCGAAATGCGCCCGTAGATTATCGACCATAAGATCGCCCATCGCGCGCCGCGTCGCGTGCGTGGCGCTGGCGATATGCGGTGCCAGCACGACATTGTCGAGCTTCAACAATGCTTCGGGCACGCGCGGCTCGTCGGCATAAACATCGAGCGCCGCGCCGCCCAGTTGGTGCGACTGCAGTGCCGCGATCAACGCCGGCTGATCGACGACCGAGCCGCGGGCGATATTGACCAGCATGCCTTCGGGGCCGAGCGCCGCGATCACTGTGGCATCGACCAGATGGCGCGTCGCCTCGCCGCCTGGGCAGGTCAGCATCAGATAATCGCTGTCGCGTGCCATGGCGGCGAGGTCGTCATAAAAGGGATAGACAACCCCGGGCGCGCGGCGCCGGCCGTAATAGACGATGCGCATGCCGAAAGCCTCGGCGCGTTTCGCCACCGCCGTGCCGATACGGCCGAGACCGACAATTCCCATCGTGGCACCGCCAAGCTTGGTAGCGAGCGGGAAGACGCCGCGAGTCCAGTCGCCCGCCCGAACGAAGCGGTCTGCGGCGACGAGGTTGCGCGCGAGATTGACGGCGAGGCCCATCCCGAGATCCGCGACGCAATCGGTGAGCACATCCGGCGCGTTGGTGACCGCAATGCCGCGCGCTCTCGCGGCGGCAAGGTCGATGTGGTCGGTGCCGACGCTCATCGCGGCGATGATCTCGAGCCTCGGCAACGCTTCCATCAGCTTGGCAGGGACCGGATAACTCGTGAAACTGGCAAATGCGCGTACGCGATCGGCCACCGGAGCAAGGAACGCGAGCGGCTCTTTCGCCTCCCAGAGCGAATGGATGGCAAACTCGCTTTCGAGCCTTTCCATGACTGGCCGATAAAGTTGCGGCGCGACAACGATATCGATCTTCACGCGCCAACTCCGAAAGCCGCTCTAGTCGATTGATCGAATGCCATCATCAATTCTATCCACAGGTTTTCGCCAATGCCCGCTTTTGCTTTTCGCGCAAACTCAATACAATTGCTCAAGCCTGGAGGCACGCACAAGATGACCGAGACGGTAAGGCGCGTCGCCGAATCCGTCATTGAGATCGGGCATACGGCCTATCCCGTGCTGACACCCGATTCTACCGTCGGGGCCGGGCTGCGTGTCATGATCGCGAGCGGATTGCGCAGCCTCAAAGGGGCCGGGCAGCGCGGCGGCTCTGATCGTCCCGAATCCATCCACCGTTTTCGCATCGGCTTGCGCCGCTTGCGCTCGGTGCTCAGCGCCTTCAGCAAGGTCTTGCCTGAGGAAGAGCACCACGCCCTCAACCAGCGGCTCGGCAGCGTCGGCCGAAGCTATAGCCGGTTGCGCGAGTGGGACGTGTTCCTCGGCCACACCGTGCAGCCGTTGGCCGAGTCGTTGCCCGACGAGCCTTCGATCATCGAGATCGACGCGACGGCGCGCGAGGCCCGGAAGCGCGCTCTCCCCGATACCGGCAGCTTGCGGCGTCAGATCGACGACATCATCACGACGATCGAAGAGGCGGAATGGCTCCAGCGTCCGACGGGCGCCTTCGAACTCGAATGGCAAAAGGATCTCAAAGGCTTTGCTGGTGGCCTGCTGGCAAAACGTCACCGCCGCATCCGCAAGCATTTGAAGAAGATCGACATCGCTGATCAGGAAGATTTCCACAATGTCCGGATCGAGGCGAAGAAAATCCGATATCCGACTGAAATGTTTGGAAATTTATTTGAGCCGAAAGCGGTGGACGCCTATCTCGACCGGCTCATCGGGGTGCAGGACGCGCTCGGGCATTTGAACGACACCTTGGTGGCCCGCGACCGGCTCATCGAACTGCCGATTTCCTCTCGGGCGCAGGGCTTGGTCTCGGGCTGGCTGGCGCATGAGGTCGCGGCACGCCGCGAACGCTTCCCGCGCGCCGCCAAGCAGTTGCGCAAAGCGGCACCTTTCTGGGAAGAATAGCCGGGCCTCTCCATCGTTTGTAGGCACGAGCCGAACTCCCTTTATGCTAGAATCGGCGGACCACGAACCGGTCCACTCAGCCCAGTTAGCAAAGTCTTAGTTAGCGAATGTCATAAATCCCGACGCGGGCTTTTTGCCCTCAAAAAGGGATTTGGCTGTGAATTCATCCGCTTCGGGCGGCTCGGGCGCCTCAGCACCGGCTGTATCCGACCGTAGCGAGCCGTTATCGTCCGCCAAGGCCGAGCGCGATCGGCGACGGCTGGCCCGCCGCGTCCTCGGCGGCTCGATTATCCTCGTGCTGGCGATCATCGCTCTGACCACGCTGATGCTGTGGCGGCTCAAGGACGCGCAACTCCAAGACGGCCTTGGCAACGTCTCGGCGCTCGATCTGCTGGTCGCAGCCCAGACCGAACGTGCTTTCGAGAATGTCGGCGTCGTGCTCGACGACGTGTCCGCCGATCTTCAGGCACAGGACATCGCTTCCGCCGATGCGCTCCGCCGTTCGGCAGACAACGATGCCACATTCCGATTGCTGCGCGCCAAGATGGCCGGAATTCCGCAGCTCGACTCCCTGGCGATCGCGACGTCCCAGGGCGACGTCATCAATCGCACGCGCAGCTATCCGGTCGCTCCGCCGACCAACGTCGCGAGCCGCGAATATTTCGCTCGTCTACGCGATCATCCCGAGATCAACGCCTATATCAGCCCGCCGCTGCCTGGCGCGGACGGCAGGCCGCTGATCTATATCGGCAAGCGGCTCAATGCGCCGAACGGGGCGTTCATCGGCATCGTGCTCGGCGCCCTTCACGCCGAATACTTCCAGGGACTCTACGCCAACTATCTCCGCGCACTGCCCGGCGACGGCAAATCGATGACGTTGTGGCGCAGCGACGGCACGGTGCTCACGCGCTGGCCGCTCGAGCCCGAGACGACCGCGGATGCGACGCCGCCCGACCTTACCCGGCCGATGCCGAACAGCGGCCTTCTCTCCTACTGGACGAAGACACCGCATGACGGCACCGTTGCCGTCGCACAGCACCGCCTCGACGATCTGCCGCTCACCGTCGAGGTACGGCAATCCGCCTCGGCGATGCTCGCGCCGTGGAGCGGCGAATTCCTGGCTACCGGCTTCGGCGGTGGCGCTTTGCTGCTGCTGGTCGGCGGCGCCGTATGGCTGCTGATGCGGCAGTTGCGGACCGAGGCGCTCATCATCGAGGAGCGCGCCCGCGCCAACCGCGAGACGGAAGCACGCGAGGATATCGAGCGCGCGCGCATGAAGGCGGAAGCCGCCATGCGCGACACGCAGCAAAGCGAAGCGCGGTTCCGCGACATCGCCGAGGTCGGCAGCGACTGGATCTGGGAGACCGACGCGGAGCACCGCTTCACCTTGGTTGCCGGCGCCCGTCAGCCGAGGGTAAATCTCGTCGGCAAGACGCGCTGGGACCAGGCCGGCGTCGATCCCCAGAACGATCCGCTGTGGCGCGAGCACATTGCCACGCTCGACGCGCGTCAGCCTTTCCGGCAATTCCGCTTCGCGCGCGGCGGTGTCCATCTTTGCGTCAGCGGCAAGCCGATTTTCGCGGATGACGGCACCTTCGTCGGCTATCGCGGCACAGTTAGCGACGAGAGCGAGTTGATTGAAGCGCGTGAGCGCGCGTTACGTGCCGACACTTTGTTGCGCAACGCGATCGAGAGCATCGCCGAGGGCTTCGTCATCTTCGATGCCGAGGACCGCTTCGTCATGTGCAACGAATCCTACCGCAAGATGTATGGCGAGAACGCCGCAGGCTTCGTACCGGGCAAGACCTACGAAGAGATTATGCGCCAGGCAGTCGCGACCGGTCGCCACCCCGGCGCGATCGGCCAAGAGGAAGAGTGGCTGGCCGAGCGCCTACGCAAGCATCGCGAGGCGGCCGAGCCCGAAGAAAGTCGTCTGGCCGACGGACGCTGGGTCATGCGCTCGGAGCGGCGCATGGCGGATGGCAGCATCGCCGGGCTGCGCATCGACATCACCGCACTGAAGCAGGCCCAGGAAGCCTTGCGCGAGAGTCAGGTCATGCTCAACCGCGCACAGAAGCTCTCCGGCACCGGCAGCGTGGTGCGCAATTTCCAGACCAAAGCGACCGAATGGTCCGACGAGATGTACCGGATCTTCGGCGTCGAGCGTGGCGTCTTCGAGGTAACAACCGAAAATTTCCTCGCCATGATCCACCCCGAAGACCGCGCACGGGTGGAGGACCTCATCTCCCGTCGCGGCACGCAGGCCGAGCCGCCGACCGAATTCCGCATCATCCGGCCCGACGGCACGATGCGCCGGGTCTATCGCGAAGCCGATTTGGCGCCCAATCCCGACGGCACGCCGGGCATACGGCTGACGACCTACAAAGACACCACCGAGCAGCGCGAAGCCGATACGCGGCATCGCGAGCTCGAAGTGCTGCTGCGCGACGCGATCGAAAGTATCTCCGCGGGCTTCGTGATTTACGATGCCGAAGACCGGCTCGTCCTCTGCAACCAGGCCTACCGCAACCTCTACCCCGAAGCGGCCGAGCTGATGGTTCCCGGCACGCGTTTCGAGGACGTCCTGCGCAGCGCGCTGAAACAAGGCCGATACCCCGATGCGAAGGGCCGCGAGGCGGAATGGCTCGCCGACGCGTTGCGCTCCCATCGCGAAGTCAGCAGCCCGATCGAACGGCAATGGTCCGACGGACGCTGGATGCTGATCTCCGAACGGCGAACCAGCAGTGGCGGCCTCGCCGGCCTGCGTGTCGACATCACGGCGCTGAAGGGCGTCCAGCAATCGCTGCATGCGAGCGAGCAACGGCTCGACCGCACGCAGAAGGTCGCGCATATCGGCACGGTCGAGCGCGATTTGCGCAGCGGCGCGGTCGTGTGGTCGGAAGAAACTTATCGGATCTTCGGTGTCGACCCGGCGACCTATACACCGAGCGCCGATAATCTTCTCGGCTTCATTCATCCCGAGGACCGGCCGTTGATCCTCGACGTTTTGCGGCGCAACCATCGCGACGAAGCGAATACCAGCGTGAAATTCCGAATAGTGCGCCCGGACGGCGAGATACGCTCGACCTTGGCGCAGGCGCATGTCGCTTCCGACAAGGCCGGCAATCCGCTCTACATCTCGATCGCGATGATGGACATCACCGACAAAGAGCAGGCAAGCCAGCGGCAGATCGATCTCGAAAGCCAATTGCGGCATTCCGAGAAGCTGACAGCACTCGGGACCCTTGCCGGCGGCATCGCCCACGATCTCAACAACACGCTCGTGCCGATCCAGGCGCTCTCGAAGCTGGCGATCGAGGAATTGCCGGCCGGCACGCAGGCACGTGGGGATCTCGAAAGCATCTACCAAGCGAGTCTCCAAGCACGCGATCTCGTGCGCCAGATCCTCGCCTTCAGCCGCAAGCAGGAGATTCTCAACGAGCCGACGGACATCGCCGCGCGGGCACGGGAATCGCTGCAGATGCTGCGCGCCAGCGTGCCGAGCACGATCGAAATCATCGATCGGATCGCGCCGATCCAATCGATCCTCGCGGACGGCACGCAACTCCAGCAGGTCATCGTCAATCTCGTCACCAACGGCGCCTATGCGATCGGCGACAATTGCGGGCGCGTAACGGTGACGCTCGATGAAGTGCCGGGCGAGCCCGGCGCGCCGCGCTTCGCCCGTCTCAGCGTCGCCGACACGGGCTGCGGCATGAGTCCCGCTATCATGCACCGCATGTTCGAGCCGTTCTTCACCACCAAAGCGGTGGGCGAAGGCACCGGGCTCGGCCTTTCGGTCGTGCATGGCATCGTGACCAGCCATGGCGGCACGATCGACGTGAAAAGCACGCCGGGCGAAGGAACCGAATTCATCATCCTGCTGCCCGCGAGGCCGGTCGATGAGAGCGGCGCGATCGCCGCCGTTGCCTGACGATCAGATGGGCCCTAACCGTTTCGCGCGGGAAAGCGAATTTGTCATGAAGAAGATATTGGTCATCGAAGACAATGTGATCGTCCGCAACACCATGACGCGCATCTTGCAAACCGCCGGCTATAGCGTCGTCACCGCCGACGACGGCGTGCAAGGCGTTGATACGTTTCGCCGGGAACAGCCTGACGTGGTCATCTCGGACATCATCATGCCACAGCAGGACGGCATCGGCACGATCCGTCAAATCCTCGCCGAGCGCCCCGGCACCAAAATCATCGCGATCTCGGGCGGCGGCCGCATCGGCAACACCGATTTCCTGCAGATTGCGCGCAAGATGGGCGCGGTCGACGCGCTGCAGAAACCGTTCGACCCCGACGATCTGGTGGGCCGAATCAGCAACTGCCTCGAAGCCGCTTAAATGACGCTCACGGCATGGCCGCCGTCGACCGGCAGCACCACGCCGTTGAGATAGGCGCCGGCGGGCGACGCGAGCAGAAGCAGCGCGCCATCGAGATCGTCGGGCGCGCCGACACGGCCGGCGGGAATGCGCGCAATCAGCGCCTTGCCCGTGTTGCTGCGCAAGAAATCGCGATTCATGTCGGTTTCGACATAGCCCAGCGCGATCGCGTTGACGGTGATGCCGAAACGCCCAAGCTCGACCGCCATGGTACGCGTCAGATGATCGAGTCCGGCTTTCGCCGCGACGTAGCTCGGCACCCCGCGGGCCGTGCGCAAGCCCAGCAGCGACGAGATATTGACGATACGCCCGGCGCGCTTCAACTCGAGCCAGCGCGAAGCAAGCTCGCGCGACAGCAGCCACGCGCCTTTGAGATTGGTATCGAGCACGCGATCCCAATCCCCCTCGCTGTGGTCGAGCAGCGGCTTCGACACGGCGATGCCGGCATTGTTGACGAGAATGTCGATCGGACCGAGCGCCCGCTCTGTCGCGGCGACGCAGGCCTTGACGCTCTTGCCGTCGGTAACGTCGAGCGGCACCGTCGCCGCCCGCCCGCCCGCACTCTCGATCTCGGCTTTTACCTCGATCAGGAGCTTTTCGTCGCGCGCCGCGAGCGCGACCGCGGCACCCGCTTGCGCCAGCACACCGGCGAAATGCCGGCCAAGCCCGCGCGACGCGCCGGTCACCAGCGCGACACGTCCGTATAAGGTGAAATCCACCATACGCGTCATGTTGCGGTTCAGGCGGCGCCGGGTCAACCGCGTGCTATACTTCCAGCCATGCAGATCGACATCATCTCCGACGTAGTATGTCCCTGGTGCTTCATCGGCAAGCGGCGCTTGGAAAAAGCGCTGACGATGCGGCCCGAGATTGAGACCGACATCACCTGGCGGCCGTTCCAGCTCAATCCAGACATGCCCGCCGAAGGCATGACGCGCGCCGATTACATCGCCACCAAATTCGGCGATAGCGGCCATTCGCGCCGCATTCATCAGACCATCGCCGAGGCCGGCGCGACCGTCGGCATCGAATTCGCTTTCGACAAGATCAAGCGCAGCCCCAATACGCGCAACGCCCATCGCCTCATCCGCTACGCCACCAAGCAAGGTGTCGCGAGCGACGTCGTGACAAGGCTCTTCGATGGGTATTTCCTCGAGGGCCGCGATGTCGGCGACCTTGCCGCCCTCGCCAAGATCGCCGCCGAAGCCGGGCTCGACGAACGCGAGGCCCGCGCCTTCCTCGCCGGAGACAGTGAGCGCGACGAGATCGTCGCCGAGGACCGCAACGCGCGCCGCTTGGGCGTCAACGCGGTGCCGTGCTTCGTCTTCGCCAGGCAATATGCGATCTCGGGCGCGCAAGAGCCCGAGTTCTTCTTGCCGGTCTTCGATCTGGTGCTGAACGGTACGCCGGTGCCGGCTCCGACGATCGGTTAGAACGAGTTAGAAGAGAGCCTATTTCGCCCGCGCCATCGCCGCAGCGGGTGCCGGTGCCGCCGCGATGCGCGCGAGATGGCCGAGGATGCCGGACACGCCTTTCAGCCGCTCGCGCGTATCTTCCCAATTGCGCATGATGACGAGCTTCTGGTCCGGCCGCAGCTTCGCGGTCGCGGCGTTCTGCTGCAGGAAGTCGACGAGGCCCGCGGGATTGGCGAAGCGGTTGTTGCGGAAGGTGAGCGACGCGCCCTTCTCGCCCGCATCAACCTTCTCGACGCCGGCATCGCGGCAAAACCGCTTGATCGCGATGATATCGAGGAGATTGTCGACCTCGGACGGCAGCGGCCCGAAGCGATCGACCAACTCGGCCGCGAAGGCATCGATCTCGCGCCGATCGACTAACTGCGCGATGCGGCGATAAAGCCCCAAGCGCACCGGCAGATCGGCGACGTAGGTCTCGGGAATGAGCACCGGCGTGCCGATAGTGATCTGCGGCGTCCACTCGTCCTTGGCCTCGCCCAGGCTCGTGTCGCCGCTGCGCGCCGCCGAGACGGCCTCTTCGAGCATGTGTTGATAGAGCTCGATGCCGACCTCGCGCACATGGCCCGACTGCTCCTCGCCGAGGAGATTGCCGGCACCTCGGATATCGAGATCGTGGCTCGCAAGGGTGAAGCCGGCGCCCAGCGTATCGAGCGTCTGCATCACTTCGAGCCGGCGCTGCGCCGTCTCGGTCAGCATCTTGCCCGCCGGCAGGGTCAGATAGGCATAGCCGCGCAGCTTGCTGCGACCGATGCGCCCGCGCAGCTGGTAGAGCTGCGCCAGCCCAAACATGTCGGCGCGATGAACGATCATCGTGTTGGCGCTCGGGATGTCGAGGCCGCTTTCGATGATGTTGGTCGAGAGTAGCACATCGAATTCGCGCGCATCGAAGGCGGTCATCACCTCTTCGAGCCGCGTCGGCGCCATCTGGCCGTGCGCCACGACGAACTTCACCTCGGGCACCAGCTCCTTGAGCTGCGCCTGGACCTCGTCGAGATCGGTGATGCGTGGCGCGACATAGAAGCATTGCCCGCCGCGATGCAGCTCGCGCAGCACCGCCTCGCGCACCACCACGGGATCGTAAGGCAGCACGAAGGTACGCACTGCCAGCCGATCGACCGGCGGCGTCGCGATCACGCTCATCTCGCGTACGCCGGCGAGCGCCAGTTGCAGAGTGCGCGGGATCGGCGTCGCGGTCAGCGTCAGAACATGGACATTCGCCTTGAGCTGTTTCAGCCGCTCCTTTTGCGTCACGCCGAAATGCTGCTCCTCGTCGATAATGAGAAGACCGAGATGCTTCAAGGCGATGCTCTTCGCCAAAAGCGAATGCGTGCCGACGACGATATCGATCTTGCCCTCGGCGAGGTCTTTCTTGGTCTGCACGGCCTGTTTCGCGGGAACCAGGCGCGAGAGCTGCTCGACCCTGAGCGGCAACCCGGCGAAACGCTCCTTGAAAGTCCGGAAATGCTGGCGCGCCAAGAGTGTCGTGGGCACGACGACCGCGACTTGCGTGCCGCTCATCGCCGCGACGAAAGCCGCGCGCAATGCGACTTCGGTCTTACCGAAGCCGACATCGCCGCAGATAAGGCGATCCATCGGCTTGCCCGAGGCCATATCGTTGAAGCTGTCGAGGATCGCCTTGTCCTGATCGTCGGTCTCGGGGAAGGGAAAGCGCGCGGCGAATTCCTCGTAAGCGCCTTCGGTCGGCACCATCGGCTCGCCTTCTTTGAGCTGGCGCTGCGCCGCCACGGCGATGAGCTCGTCGGCGATGTCCTTGATGCGCTTCTTGACGCGCGATTTGCGCGACTGCCACGACATCGCGCCAAGCTTGTCGAGCGCGACATTGGCGTCCTCGGTGCCGTAGCGCGTCAGCACTTCGATATTCTCGACCGGGACGAAAAGCTTGTCGTCGCTCGCATAGATCACGCGCAGGCAATCATGCGGCGCGCCGCCGACATCGAGCGTCGCCAGCCCGTCATAGCGGCCGATGCCATGCTCGGCATGGACGACGAGATCGCCCGGCTGCAAGGTCGCGACCTCGGCGACGAACTGGTCGTAATTGGCGCGGCGCCGCGGCGGCCGCGACAGGCGATCGCCAAGCATGTCCTGCTCGGTAACGAGGACCGTATCCGCGAAGCGGAAGCCGCGCTCGATCGCCAGCACGGCGAGGCCGAGCGCATTCGTCGGCAGGCGGCGGAAATCCTCCCAGCACGGCACCGCCAGCGTCTCGCCCGCGCCATGCTCCTTCAGCAATGTGCCCAGACGCTCGCCGGAGCCGGCGCTATAGGCGGCGATCAGCACGCGCTTGCCGGCAGCGATCTCGTCCTTGAGCTGCGACTGCACGATGTCGAACAGATTGCGTGACGGGTCGGCGCGCGCCGCCGAGAAATCCATTCCCGGCTTGGCGCCGCCATCGGCCGCATCCGTGCCGCCGCCGAAAGGCGAAAGCTGCACCACGGCGCGCGTCGTGAGGATCTGACCCCATTCCCTCGCATCGAGGAAAAGCTGCTTCGGCTCGACCGGGCGATAGACGACGGCGCCTTTGACCGTGCCGGTGTCGCGCCGCGCGGCGTAAAAATCGCCGATCGATTCCAGGCGATCGCTGCGCACGCCGTCGGATTGATGATCGAGCGATACCGCCGCGCCGGGCAGATAATCGAAGATGGTCTCGAGGCTTTCGTAGAACAGCGGCAGCCAATGCTCAACGCCGATATAGCGATGCCCCGCGCTGACCGCCTCGTAGAGTGGATCATCATTGACCGCGGTGCCGAATTGCTCGCGATAGCGCGTGCGGAAGCGGCTGATCGTCGCGTCGTCGAGCAGCACTTCGCTGACCGGCTTGATGATGAGCCTCTCGGCCGGACCGATTGTGCGTTGGGACAACGCGTCGAAGCGGCGGATATTCTCGATCTCGTCGCCGAAGAAATCCAAGCGCAGCGGCGATGGACTGCCCGAGGGGTACAAGTCGACGATACCGCCGCGCACCGCGTATTCGCCCGGCTCGCGCACCGTGTCGGTGCGGCTATAGCCGTTGCGGCTGAGGAACGAGAGCAGCCGCTCCACCGGCAGGCTGCCGCGCACCGCGAGCCGCAGAACTCGGTCGGCGAAAGCCTTGCGCGGCGGCATGCGCTGCAGCGCCGCATTCATCGTGGTCAGCACGATTCGTGGCGCATCGCTCGCCTCGATCAGTCGCGTCAGCGCGTCGATGCGCCGGCTGGTGATCTCGGCATTGGGTGAGACGCGGTCATAGGGCAGGCAATCCCAAGCCGGAAACGTGACGATGTCGATCTCGGGATAGAAGAATTGCAGCGCCTGGAACGTGCGGGCCATGCGGCCGTCGTCGCGACAGATATGGAGCAGCGCGTTCACCCCGCCGCGCGCCACGGCGCCCCCGATCACATAAGCATCGTGGCCCTCCGGCGTCGACGCGATCTCATGCTTGCCGCGCTGTTGGAAAAGAGAGTCGGTGCTACTCATCGAATCCATTCAATTCACATCATGCGAATGAAACGAGGCAATCCAGTTGTTGAGCCAGACGAGATTGCTTCGTCGCTGTGCTCCTCGCAGACGACCAAAAACCGCCTCATCACACGGCCCCCGGATAGCGGAAGCGCAGCAATAGAAGCAGCACGTCGCTCATCTTCTCCGGGGGCGGCGTGGTGCGGCCGGAGATCCAATCGAAAAGATCGCCGTCATTCTCGTCCAGCATCGTCTCATAGGCATCGAGTTGCGCCGGGTTGAAGGCGCCGAGATGCGCCGCGGCGAAGGCGCCGAGCAGCAGATCGCTCTCCTTGGTGCCACGATGGCTGCTTTGATAGAGCAGCCGCTTGCGGCGGGTTGGAATGTCTTCGTCCATGCCACTTCCGCAATCGCTCCCGGCCGCGGCGGAAATCCGGCGCGGCGCTTTCGCGAAAAATGCCACTTGGCCGCGGGCCGGGCAAGAGCACGTCCTGGATGACAGGGTTGCGCCGCGCTGATAGGAAGGCGTTCCGATAGGGAGAAATGCCGATGCGATGGAACCTTGCCGCCGGGAGCGCGGCCGCTGCCCTCTCCGTCCTCACCGCCAGCACGCCTTCGATAGCCTGGGCCGATCCCTTCGCCGATCCGCGCGCCGAGAAGATTCCTGCGCTCGAGCAACTCGGGGCTTTCACCAATGAATCGCGCGATCCGGCTTGTGTCGACGCCACGCTGGTCTCGACCGGCGGTGCCGCGCCACGCGACCGCCACACCCTCGCCGTGCGCTGGACCGGTTTTGCCAATTACGAACTCGTCTACAACGGCAAGATCATCCTGCTCGATGCTTTCTTCGATCGTGGCAGCAACTATCCAGCGCTCGGTTTCACCGCCGCCGATGTGAAGAAGGCGGATGTCATTCTGCTTGGCCACGGCCATTTCGATCACATGGCGGATGCTGCTTCGGTCGCGATCCGCACCGGTGCGACGATCGTCGGCGCGGCCGTCACGACCGAGAAGCTTAAATCGCAGGATGTGCCGGAGAAGCAGATCCGCACCGTGTTCGGGCGCTCGCAGGAAAAACTGTTCTTTGCCGGCTTCAACGTTCAGCCGGTGTTGGCCCTGCACGGCCAGCCGGACAAGCATCTGACTCAGGTGATGGAAGGCGCGGTCAATTCGCTCGCGCCGAAGCTCACCCCGGAGCAGGAGGCGGAAGAGAAAACGATCCAGGACGGCGGCACCTTCGATCCGCGCGTCATCACCGAAGGCACCATCCTCTATATCATCACCTTCGATGACGGCTTCCGCGTGGTCTATCGCGACAGCGGCGGCCACATCACCGATTATGAGAAGGCGGCGTTCGCCCAATCGCCCGGCGTCGATCTCGCCATTGTCGCGCTCTCGGCGGATTTCTTAAACCCGCTGGTCGGGGCGCAGGCCTTGGAGCATGAGAAGCTCTACAAGCCCGATGTGTTCATGCCCGCGCATCACGACGCCGCCTTCAGCGGCCACACGCCGCTCTGGCGCGCGACCGAGCCGGTGTTCCAGACACTGAAAGATGCCGACCCGCACCTCACCACCGTGTCGCGCGAATATCGCGAGCCAGTCTGCTTCGATACCGAGGTGAATATCGCGCATGGCCGGACACGCGGCGGGTAACAATTAAGTCTAAGTGACATAAATCGAACCGCGACATTTTTGTGGATTGGCTCTCCGACCAACTCACTCGCCACCTTTGACGACCCAAGGCCGGCAACGTCTTTGCAGACTCATCCGGCACCCTGCTTGCCGGCTTTCGTGAAGCTTCCCTCACCCTTTGCTATGACTTCGCGATTAAGGTAAGATGATCCCTGTTGCGAGCGGAGTTCCTCGCTCTTTGAACGCGTCGCCTTGCTAAAACCGTAATCACGGTGAAGCCGTCGAACGAGGCGCGCGAAAATCGATAAAGATGCAGAGACGCATCGTGCGGCAAGCGATCCGCAAAAAAATGGTGCGTTTTTAGAAGCATGAGCGCCTTACGATCGCGAGCGCGGCGCGCGTCAAACCTGGGCACGTCAGACAAGCAAAAGAAGGAAAGCAAGGATGGCAGCTAAGAAAGCAAACACGACACCCGTTGGGCAGCCTTCGGAGCAACAGCAGGCAACCGAGCATGCAAACTTCCCGCATGCGGTGGAATCGCCTTATCGCGCCGGATGGGAGCATGCGTTGACCGAGAAATGTGGCGTGCGCGGAAAAACTTGGACCAGCACCAAGAGCATGCCGCAGTGGACGGTGCGCTTTAGAAACAGTGAGGCCGCCGCGTGGTTTAAGAAAACTTGGACCGCGGAAGCTTGGTAACGGCGAGTTGTGCGGCTGCGGCTGCGTCCGTGTCATCGACGGACCGCCGCCGGCCTTTCATGGTTCTTTTCCCGCAAACAAGCTGCGCCGTCGCAGAGTCATGTCTCTCTCGAAGAGACGACCAGACCGACCCGTGATTGGATGAGACGCCGGGAAAATTAGCCTCATCGAGCGTAGATGACATCTGACAGCGGCATTGTTAGAACCCTCTCAAACGTGGGAGGGATCTATGGCCGAAAAGCCGCTCGTCATCGCGCTCGAAGAGCACTATCTCGACGATGAGGTGAAGGCGAAATTCTCGCCCGCCGATGCGCGCGCCGGGTCGCCACCGGAGACCGCCAAGCGCCTCGCCGATCTCGGCACGTTGCGGCTCAAGGAAATGGACGAGGCCGGCATCGACATCCAGGTCGTGTCGCACGGCGCGCCCTCGGTGCAAAAGATGGATGCCGAAAGCGCCGTCGCCCTTGCCCGCAAGGCCAACGACCGACTGTTCGAGGCTTGCCGCGCCAACAAGGAGCGACTCTACGCTTTCGCCGTCTGCCCAACACCCGATCCGAAAGCCGCGGCCGACGAGCTCGAGCGCACGGTGACCAAGTACAACGCCAAGGGCGTGATGATCCACGGCCTGACCAATGGCGTCTTCCATGACGACAAGCGCTTCTGGCCGATCTATGAGCGCGCCGCGGCGCTCGACGTGCCGATCTACATCCATCCCGCTTACCCCCATCCGGCGGTGGTCGAGGCCTATTACAAGGATTATCTCGGCGCCTATCCCAATCTCGCCTCGTCCGGCTGGGGCTTCGGCGTCGAGACCGCGACGCAAGGAATCCGCTTTGTGCTTTCGGGCGTATTCGACAAATATCCGAAGCTGCAGATCATCCTCGGCCACATGGGCGAGGGCCTGCCCTTCTTCGTTTGGCGCATCAGCCAGAGCTTGGCGCGGCCCGGCAACGCCGGCGCGGCGAAAACCTTCCGCGATGTATTCAGCGAGCATTTCTACGTCACCACCAGCGGCTTCTTCTCCGACCCGGCGCTGCAATGCTGCATCACCGAGCTCGGCATCGATCGCGTGATGTTCTCGATCGATTATCCCTTCGTCGACAACCCGCCGGGCACCGAATGGGTCAACGCGTTGCAGATGAACGCCGCAGATAAGGAAAAGATTCTCAGCGGCAATGCGAAGCGGCTTTTGAAGATCTAGGGAGGTCTCGATGATCCAGAATCATCCCGTCATCGCGCTCGAAGAGCATTACTGGCACACCGACGTCGTCAAGAAGAGCGGCGGCGACGCCGGCAGCCATCGCTCCAACGAGATCATGGAGCGGCTTTACGAGATCGGGCCGCGGCGCATCGAAACCATGGACGAGGCCGGCATCGACGTGCAGCTCCTGGGTCACGGCATGCCGGCGACCCAGCGCATGGATGCCGAAAGCGCGGTGCGGCTCGCGCGCATTTCGAACGATTACGTCGCCGAGAAGTGCAAACCCTATCCGACGCGGCTTTATGGCTTCGCCAATCTGCCGACGCCCGATCCCAAAGCCGCCGCCGACGAGCTCGAGCGCACCGTGGTGAAGCTCGGCTTCAAGGGCGCGATGGTGCACGGGCCGAGCAACGGCATCTTCCTCGACGACGAGCGCTTCTGGCCGATGTGGGAACGCGCCGCCGCGCTCGATGTGCCGATCTACATCCATCCGGCGACGATGGACGAGCGCGTCGCCGATATCTATCTGAAGGACTATCTCAAGAAGCATCCGCAGCTCGTCGGCGCCGCCTGGGGCTTCACCATGGAGACCGCGACGATCGGCTTGCGCATGGTGCTGTCGGGCGTGTTCGAGAAATACCCGAAGCTGCAGATCATCCTCGGACATATGGGGGAGACCTTGCCGTTCCTGCTGCATCGCGAGAGCGAGACGCTGCGCGCGCTGACCAGCGACGGCAAGACTTTCCGCGACATCTTCTGCAACCACTTCTACATCACGACGAGCGGCTATTACTCAACACCAGCGCTCAACTTCACGATCACGGAGATGGGCATCGACCGCGTGCTGTTCTCGGTCGACTACCCTTACGTCGACAGCAAGGCCGGCACCGATTGGATGGCGGCGCTCCAGCTCAATGCGTCCGACAAAGGCAAGATCCTCGGCCACAATGCCAAGCGGCTGCTGAAGGTTTAGGCCATCGGCGCCTGCGGCATTCTGTATCGGCCACCTACGTAGTCATGGTTACCCTTTTCTTAAGTCATTTCGGATAGGGTGGCGCCGCTTTCGCTAGGTCCGCCCGTCTTGCGTCGCCGCGGCGGCTAAACCGGCAGTCAAATCCGGGAATGAGACGCCAGGATTTGCTGTCCGTCCATGCTCTTTCGTCAGTCCCGCTCCCGCCGCGACTTCTTGCGCGCGACCGCGCTCGCTGCGCTGTCGGCCACGGTGGCTGCAAAAACGGTTCGTGCCGCGTCATCTGCCGGGATCGATGTGCGCGCTTGCGGCGCCACCGGCAACGGCCGCACCCTCGATACCAAGGCGATCAATGCCGCGATCGACGGCATGGCGGCCAAGGGCGGCGGCACGGTACGTATTCCCGCCGGCGATTATCTCTGCCACACGATTCATCTGCGCGACGGGATCACGCTCTATCTCGAGCGCGGCGCGGTGCTGCGCGCAGCGCCGGCCGGCCAATACGATCCTTTCGGGCCGAACCGCTGGGACCGCTATCAGGATTTCGGCCACAGCCATTGGCGTGACAGCATGATCTGCGGCGTGGGCGTCAAGGACGTCGCGATCGCGGGCCCCGGCCTCATCTGCGGCAACGGGCTCAGCCGCGGCGAAGCGAGCTATGCCAGCGCGCGGCCCGGCGGCGCCGACAAGATCATCGCGCTGAAAGAATGCCAAAATGTCAGTCTCAGCGGCTTCAGCCTGATCGGCACGCCGCATATCGCCATCCTCGCGAGCGGCGTCAGCAACCTGCGGGTCAACCGGTTGCTGGTCGATGTCGGCCGCGACGGCATCGATATCGATTGCTGCGAGGATGTCGTCGTCGAGGACAGCGCCTTCAACACGCCGCATGACGACAGCATCGTACTCAAATCCTCGAACGCGCTCGGCTATCGCCGGTCAACGCGCAACGTGCAGATCCGCCGTTGCCTCGTGACCGGTGGCTTCGAGCCCGGCACGCTCTATGACGGCCGCAGCATCGCGATCGGTGCTGCCGACGGCATGAAGGCGCGGATCAAGATCGGCACCGAATCCTGCTGGGGCTTCGATCGCGTCTCGGTCGAGAATTGCGTCGTCTGGAATGCGCTCGGCATTCCGTTGCTCGCCGTTGATGGCGGCGCGCTGACGCATGTGTCGCTGCGCGACATAACCATGCACAACATTCAGGACGCCCCGCTCTTCCTACGCCTCGGCAGCCGCTTGCGCGCGCCGGACGGAGCGAAAGTCGAAGAATATTCCGGCATCATCGTCGAAAATCTTGCCTGCGACGGTTTCCGCATGCCGGTGACGATCAGCGGCCTTCCCGGCCATCCCATCGCCGATGTCACGCTGCGCAATGTCGAACTGACGAGGCACGGTGCACCGACGGTGCAAGAGGGCGGCGGCTGGATTCCGCGTGCGGCAGCTTTCGCGGCGAGCGATGTCGCTCCGCCCGAGAATGCCGGCGACTATCCGGAAGCCGGCATGTTCGGGCCGTTGCCGGCGCGTTTCCTCTTCGCGCGCCACGTCCAGAATCTCGCGATCGATGGGCTAAGGCTGAAATCGAACGCTGCCGGGAAACCGCTTACCGCTGCCGCGACAACGAGCACCGTGCCACTCTTCTGGTTCGACGACATCGAAGACGCGCGCTTTGCCGATATCGAAGCGCCAGACGGCGCGACGGGGCCAATCTGCAACCCAGGCTCGCCTTGCCGCCTTTCCGTGACGGCGAGCGGCGCGAAAACTCGCCTCAATTAGCGTTTGCGCCCGCGCTCGTATTCGCGGCGTTCGCCACCGCATCCGGCGCGGCAAAGCGCCAGATCGTGATATAGCGCCCGATCTGCTCCTCGCTGGCGGGCCGGCCGAGCCGCGACAACAGCGCGATGTAATCCGTCGGCCGCTCCATCTTGCCCTGCCCCGCACGGCCAAAAACGACCCAGAGCGCGTGGCCGGGCTCGAACCGCGCGGCATCCTTGGGCTTCCAAGTAAGCGCCAGATTCTGCTGGTCGAGCCCGCTTGATTTCGCGAAGGCCGCGGTCGCGACGTAATACGCGTCCCAAGAATTGAACAGCACGACATCGCCCGGCTGCGTCTCGGCGGCGAGCCGACCCGCCGCGAGGTCCCAGCGCGGCTTGGTCTCGGCGTGATAATAGGGCTCGAGATTGACCAGAGCGACGGGGACAAAGGCCGTCAGCACGGCGGCATAGCGCCAAGCGTTTAGACGCGCGATGCCGGCGCCGACAAGGATGAAAAACGGCGCCGCGCTCCAGGCGAAATAGCGCGGCACGAGTACCGGCGTGACGCGCGAGACCAGCAGGAGCAGCAGCGGCAGCACGCAAGCGGCACAGCCGATGACGATGAGCGCATGCGGCTTCTGCCGCAGGCGCCACGCACCGTAGGCCGCCAGCGCCGCGATGAGCAGCGACAGGCCGGGCATCGCTGCCGGCAGCACGTCGAACGTGATGAACGCGGAAATGCGATCGAGATAGACCGGGCCGATGATCGACCAGAGCGCCGTCCATTTCTCCGGCAGCGCCCAGCCCGGCCCCTCGAGCGCCGCACCCTTGCTGTCGTAGAGCACGGCGCCGAGCGCCGGCAGCCACAGCGCCAGAATGATCGCCTGCGTTATGGCCCAGCGCCGGACGAAAACACGCCGCTCCCTCGCCCGCCACGCGATCGCAGCCGCGGCGACGCTCGAGGCGACGAGCCACGGTACGGCAACGTTGAGCACGCATAGTGCCGCAAGCGTACCGCCGCCATAGGCAAGCCAAGCGCCGCGACACCGTTGCTGAGGCTCGGACGCGGTGGCCTGGCGTGCGAGGCGCATCAGCCCCCAGAGCGCCATCAGGATCAGCACCGCGACCAGTGTATAGGAGCGCGCCTCCTGCCCGTATTGTACGTCGAATGGTGAAAACGCGAGCAGTAGCCCGGCGGCAATGCCGGTACGCTGCTTGTCGGCTTCGCGGCCGACCACCACTACCAGCGCCGTGGCCAGCGCGCCAAAGATCGCTGACGGCAAGCGCAGCAGCCAGGACGAGATGCCAAGCTTCGCGACCAGCCACAGCAGCGCGAAATAGGTCGGGTAATGCTTGCTGTGAAGCGACTCCGCGATCATCGACGAAAAGCCGATGGTTGCGCGATGGAGGGTCGAAACTTCGTCGAGCCAGAGCGGCTTGTCGGCCAATCCATGGAGGCGCAGGGCAAGAGCCACGATGCCGACCGCAAGCGGCGGGCCCCAGGCGGCGCAGCGAGCGGATGCGATCAGGCGCGGCATCATTTGTATGCCCATGACCAACGAATTACGCGCCGGCTAAGCCGCGATCGAAGCGCCGGCGCATGCCTTCCCTACTATCTAGATAGGATGCAAAACGCGGGCCGTGCCCAAACGCTGCGTTGCTGGGCAAAGAATCCGGTCGAGGCGGCCGCATACAAAGTTGCAAAGCGCCGCGCTACAGTTAGTCCTTATCAAGGGAGGAGAACGCCATGGCCACGAAGCCGATCATCCATTTCGTCGGCAGCATTCCGCTGCCCGACAGCGAGACCGTGTTCAAGACCTTGTCGCAGAGCGCCGGGGCGCATCTCGCGCGCCTGCCCGATGGCGAGACCGGCATCCGCAAAAGCTGGATCCGCTTTCTGCAGGATGTGCTTGCCGAGAACCCCGCGATCGAGATGGCGACGGACGAGCCGCCATTCAAATTCACCCAATGGGACGGCAAGGTCGTGCGCGAGATTCCGCGGCTGCGCATCAAACCGGGCCAGGTTCCGGGAGCGCGCGGCTTCGTCACCAACTATGGCGACATGGCGATCGCGTCGTGGAAGGTTTTCGAGCGGATGCAGAAGGCGGGCGCGATCCCGGCCGGCGTCAAATTCCAGGTCTCGCTGCCGACGCCGATCGCGCCGACTTACAACAACATGATGCCCTCCGACCGGCCGCGCACGCTTTCGGCACTGGTCGATCATTTCCAGGGCGAGGTCGCGAAGATGGCCGCAGCCATTCCCAACGACAGGCTCGCGCTGCAATGGGATGTGTGCCAGGAGGTGCTCGCCTGGGAAGGCTATTACGAGCCCGGCCCGGTCGATTTCCGCACCGAGGCGATCGATGTGCTGACGAGGATCGGCGATGCCGTGCCGCGCACCGTCGAGCTCGGCTATCACCTCTGCTACGGCAGCCCAGCCGACGAGCACATGGTCCAGCCGAAAGACGCCGGGTTGATGGTCGAGATGGTCAACGCTGTCAGCGACAGCGTGAAACGGCCGATCCAGTTCTTCCATCTGCCGGTGCCGAAGCCGCGCACCGACGAAGCCTTCTACGTGCCGCTCGAGAGGTTAAACATGAAGCCCGACTCCGATCTCTATCTCGGCCTCATCCATCGCGACGACGACGCCGGCAACGCCGCCCGCCTCGCCGCCGCCAAGCGCCACGCCAAGGTCGACGGCATCGGCACCGAATGCGGCATGGCGCGCGGCGATCCCGCGACTTTCCCCGCGCTACTGGCTGCACATAAAAAGCTGGCGGACGCGAAGGCGTAAGGAGTTTCCTCGTCCCGGCGAAGGCCGCGCCCATTCTCAGATAGATGGATGAATGGGTCCCGGCCTTCGCCGGGACGAGGCGGAAAGGACTACGCGTACATCAACGCGCGCGTCGCGATCGCGGCGCCGTCGCCGAGCGCCTTCAGCTTTGCCCAGGCGATCTGCGGATGGGAACGTCCGCCGAAGCCGCAATCGGTGGAGGCGATTACGTTCTCCTTGCCGACCACCTTGGCGAAGCGAATGATGCGCTGCGCCACCAGCTCGGGGTGCTCGATTACATCCGTCGAGTGGGTGATGACGCCGGGGAGGATAAGCTTGCCGGCCGGCAGCTTCACGCTCTCCCACACCGCGTATTCATGCTCATGCCGCGCATTCGCGGCCTCGAAGGAATAGGCGCCGGCCCTCACCGCCAGCATCACATCGACGAAATCCTTCATCTCGAGATCGTAGGCATGCGGGCCGTGCCAGCTGCCCCAGCAGAGGTGATAGCGAATGCGGTCCTCGGGAATGCCCTTGAGCGCGTCGTTCAGGATCTCGACGCGCAGCATGCAACGCTTCTTGAAGGCGTCGAGGCCCATCTCCATGCCAATGCGATCCCAGAGGGCGGGCAGCCACGCATCGTCGACCTGCAGCACCAGCCCGGCATCGACGATCGCCTGGTATTCGACGCGCATCGCCGCACCGATCGCGGCGACGAATTCCTCCTCGCTCTTATAGAATTCATTGTCGCGATAAGGTTCGAGGCTCGCCGGCGCGGTCGTGGTGACAAACCCCTCCTCGCCCGGCTTCAGCGCCTTCTTCAGCAGGGCGATCTCGCGCTCCAGCGCTGCCTGCGCCTTATAGGTGATCGGCGCGGTGCATACCCAGCTCGGCCGCATACGGCGGATGAGCCCGCCCGGCTCATAGAACAGCGTGCCTTTCTCGGTCGCGTACCGGTAGAACTCGGCGAATTCGGCGCGGTCCTTGCCCTGGGCCAGGAGATGGACCGCGCCAGGCTTGGGCGGCCGCGCCTCGAAGCCGCCGAAGCGGTCCTCGATATAAGAGAGCCAGTCGCCGCCCTTGGCGTATTCGCCCTCATTGATGATGTCGATGCCGCACGCCCGCTGCTTTTCGATCACCGCAGCGACGGCGTTCGCCAGCGTCCCCGGGTAGTCGGAGGCCGCTTTGTCCAACTCCACCAGATAGGGCAGGCTGCCGACATGGGTCGTGAGAATCTTCTTATCGCTGCGCCGCATGATTTTTCCTCCCGTTCCTTTTATCGTTGCAGCGTAGACCCGATCACGCAACCTGAAACACTGTCCGCCCTTGCGTCCCACGCTGCTCAATCCTCTCTTCGCCTCGGTCACCGCCTTGAAAGGCGTGGGACCGCGCTTGGGCAAACTCTTCGAGAAACTCGGTGCGCCGCTGGTCGTCGATCTGCTCTGGCATCTGCCCACCGGCCTGATCGATCGCCGCCATCGCCCAAAGGTGAAGGACGCGCGAGACGGCGAAATCGCGACGCTGACCGTCACCATCGACCAGCATCAGAAGCCGCACAATCCGCGCCAGCCTTACCGCGTGCGCTGCCGCGACGAGACCGGCTTTCTCTTCCTCGTCTTCTTCCATGCGCGGGGCGACTGGATCGAGCAGCAATTGCCGATTGGCGAAACGCGCATCGTCTCGGGCAAGGTCGAGCAATTCAACAACCAAATCCAAATCAACCATCCCGATCACATCGTCGCACCAGAGGAAGCGGAGAGCCTCAAGCCGATCGAGCCGGTCTATGGCTTGACGCAGGGCCTGACGCCGCGCGTCTTGGGTCGCGCCGTCGATGCCGCCCTCGTCCGCACGCCCGAGCTGCCCGAATGGCTCGATCCTGCCTATGCGAAGAAGCAAAAATGGCCGCCCTGGCGCCAGGCCCTCGGCGCGGTGCATGCGCCCGAGAACGAAGACGCGCTCTCGCCCCTGACCTTGCCGCGCCAGCGGCTCGCTTTCGACGAGTTGCTCGCCAATCAACTCGCGCTCGCTTTGATGCGCGAGCATGTCAAACGCGTCGCCGGCCGCGCTCTCATCGCCAAGGGTGAATTGCGCCGCAAGGTCCTCGCCGCGTTACCCTTCAGCCTGACGCGCTCGCAACAGGCTGCGATCGACGAGATCGCCAACGATATGCGCCAGCCGATCCGCATGATGCGGCTGCTGCAAGGCGATGTCGGCAGCGGCAAGACCGTCGTCGGTCTGGCGGCGATGCTCGACGCGGTCGAGACCGGCGCGCAGGCCGCCTTCATGGCGCCGACCGAGCTGCTCGCGCGCCAGCACCACGCGACCTTGACGCAGCTCGCGCAAGGCTCCGGCGTCAAGATCGCGCTGTTGACCGGCCGCGAGAAAGGCAAGCCGCGCGCGCAATTGCGGCATCTCCTGGCGCAAGGCGATGTCGATATCGTGGTCGGCACGCATGCCCTTTTTTCCGACGATGTCGAATACAAGGACCTCGCCCTCGCCATCATCGACGAGCAGCATCGCTTCGGCGTCGAGCAACGCATGCTCCTCGCCGACAAAGGCAATGGCGTCGATATCCTGGTGATGACTGCGACGCCGATCCCGCGCACCCTGATGTTGACAGCCTATGGCGATCTCGATTCCTCGCGCCTCGACGAAAAACCCGCGGGCCGCAAGCCGATCAAGACCGTGACCATGCCGATCGAGCGCTTACCCGAGGTGACCGGCGCGGTCGAGCGCGCCCTCGCCAGCGGCACAAAGATCTACTGGATCTGTCCGCTGGTCGAGGAATCCGAGCTCAGCGATTTGAAAGCGGCGACCGAGCGCTTCAATGAGTTGAAGCACCGTTTCGGCGACCGTGTCGGACTCGTCCACGGCCAGATGAAAGGCGACGAACGCGACCGCGCGATGGAGCGCTTCGCCGGTGCAGGCATCGATCTCTTGGTCGCGACCACGGTCGTCGAAGTCGGCGTCGACGTGCCCGAGGCGACGGTGATGGTGATCGAGCATGCCGAGCGCTTCGGCTTGGCGCAGCTTCACCAGCTCCGCGGCCGCATCGGCCGCGGCGACAAGCCGTCGAGTTGCCTCTTGCTTTACACGCCGCCGCTCGGTGAGACGGCGAAAGCGCGGCTCTCGATCCTGCGCGACAGCGACGACGGCTTCCGCATCGCCGAGTAGGATCTGCGCCTGCGCGGCGCCGGCGAAGTACTTGGCACGCGGCAAAGCGGCCTGCCGGAGATGAAACTCGCCGATCTCACCGTACACGGCGATCTCCTCGCCGTCGCGCGCGACGACGTCCAGCTCATCATGGCCCGCGATCCATCGCTTGGCTCGCCCCGCGGCCAAGCGCTGCGCACGCTGCTCTATCTCTTCGGCCGCGACCAGGCGGTGCGGTACATCAGGTCGGGATAGCGCGAACGACGCTCCTCTCTCTTTTTCGTCTCTGGCAGGCTTGTCCCGCCAACCCCATCGACCTGCGGAACAAGTCCTCGGGAGGCGACAAAGAGAAGCGGCGGCGTCGCCTTCGCCCTACCGCCAATACCCAAACGTCACGCCGTGGCCGGTACCGGCGAGCGACCGATAGCATGGCACGTAGTCGACCAATGTCATCGTCTCGGGCGCCATGGCAGCGGCGACCGTGACCCAGTTGAGGATTTCCGGCGTGCCGGGCGCGCGGTTCAGCCGATCCCGCGGTAGGGCGCGAAGTTGCGCGGCGTTACCGGCGGTCAACGCATCGATCACGCCGCGGTCGAGGTCTTCGTCGATGATCTGATGGCTGAGACCGCCCGAAGCGATAAGGCCGACGCGGAGATCGAGCGGCGCGGCTTCGATCTGGCGGCGCAGCGCGATGCCGAGATCGTAGCAGCGGCCGGCATTTGCCTGATTCGGCAGATCGCGGCTGAGGAGGAACGGTATCATGGGAATGTTGTGTCCGGCGAAGAGCCACTGATAGGCGAAGGAGAACGCGTCATCGAGCACGCTGCCGTCGGGCAGTTGCTCGATCGAGGCGACATCGAAGCCGTCATCGATCAAGCCGGTGAGCAGCGCATCGGCGAGCGCCGGATGACCGGGCATCGTTCCTGTCGGCTCCGTCCTGCGCTCGCCTTCCTTGAAACGTGCATCGGGATTGTAGTTCTCGATCGCGCGCTCCAGCACGGGAAAGCTCTCGCCCCGCATGATGCCAAAGACGGGCTGCGGCTCGGCGCGGCGGATGCGATGCAAGTTGCTCACCATCACCACGACATCGGGCTTCGCCGCGGCGATGCGTTCGCTGAGCGCACCCATGCCGTCGCGCGCCGCCTTATGGCGCGCACGCTGCACGTCGATGGTGATCTCCTTATCGAGACCCGGCTTCGCGCTTTTGAGCAGCGCTTTGAAATCGAAGCGCGGATCGCGCGTGTCGCCGTCGCCGAGCCGCGCCCAGGATTCGGCGGGGCTCTGGATCGTCGGGCCGTGCGAGCTGCCGACAGCGAAAACGATCTTGGCCATGATTTGCCTCCGCGTTTAGAGCTTCAGGTTGAAGACCTGCTTCGCGTTCTCGGAGAAGATCTTCTTCTTATCGGCGTCGCTTAGCCACGAGATGCTATCGATCAACGGCGCCGTGTCGTCCATCCATTTCCCGGTCTCGGGATCCTTCGCGGTGCCCGCGCCCGGCCGCTCGGTGCCGAACATGCAGCGATCGGGCGTCGCCCAGCGGAACAACATTTCGAGCGCATCTTTCGTATAGAGCGAGCTATCGAAATAAAGCTTGCGCAGCCCATCGAGGAATGAATCCGAGCCCTCGCGCTTCGAGCGTCCCGCGAGGAAACGGCCGATCTGATAGGGGATCGCGCCGCCGCCATGCGAGATGATGATCTTCAGCTTGGGGAAATCCTTGAACACGCGCGATTCCGCCAATTGGAAAACTGCGATGCTTTCCTCGAGGATGAAGTTGAGCGTGTAGGAATAGCGCGCAGCGCGACAGCCCGCGCCATGGATCAGCGCCGGCACGTCGAGCGCGCAGAGCTTCTCATAGACCGGATACCAGAATTCGCTGCTGAGACCCGGCGGCTCCGGCGCCGTATTCTCGTTCGGATCGGTATTGAGCAAGCATCCGACGAAACCATATTCCTTGACGCAGCGATCGAGCTCTTCGACCCAGGCCTTGGGCGACACCTCCATGCTCTGCGGCAGCGACGCCATGCCAAGGAATTTCTTCGGGAAGAGCTGGCATTGCCGCGCGGTCAGATCGTTGCACGCCTCGGTATAGCGGCGCACCACGATCTCGGGCTTTTCCGAATGCATGAGCTGATAGGGCCGCGGCGAGATGATCTGCATATCGGTGCCGACCTCCTCGAGCTGCTGCAGATGCGACGTCCCGCCGTGCACCGGCTGATTGAGCGCGCCGAGGATCGCTTCGTCGCTGAGCTTCAACCGTCCCCGCCCCCAGCCGCGGCTCGCCAGAAGATTGGCCTTGTAGGCGTAGAGCGCCTCGGGTGCGGTGAAATGGGCATGGATATCGATGATCATGGTTGCTCCCCAAGTGCCTTCGCGGCGGCGCGTTGTTATACTGGCGGCATAGTATACGCAGGGAGCGCGGGATGAGCCACGCAGCCGATTTCAAGCGCCTCGTCGAGACCGGCAAGGGCACGCCGGGCGGCGAGCTACTGCGCCGCTATTGGCAACCTGTCGCGCTGGCGAAGGAACTCGGCAAACGGCCGCTTGCCTTGAAGATCATGGGCGAGGACCTCGTCCTCTTCCGCGACAACAACGGCAAGCTCGGCCTCGTCGGCCGGCACTGCCCACATCGTTCCGTCGATCTTGCCTATGGCCGCATCGAGGATGGCGGGTTGCGCTGCCTCTATCACGGCTGGCTGATGGATCATCGCGGCCGCTGCCTCGATCAGCCGGCCGAGCCGGTCGAGAGCACCTATAAGGACGAGATTCGCCATATTGCCTATCCCTGCCGCGAGGCGGCGGGGACGATCTTCGCTTATCTCGGCCCGGGCGAGGCGCCGCTCTTCCCCAATTTCCATTTCCTCAACGCGCCCGACACGCAGGTGCACCAGACGAAGCTCCATCATTCGTGCAACTATCTGCAGGCGAACGAAGGCAATTTCGATCCGGCGCATCTTTCGTTCCTGCACAGCTTCCATAAGCCGCTGACCGACCGCCAGAAGGAGGCGCAGAAGCTGCAAGGCGTGCTGATCCGCAACACACGGCCGAGAATCAGCATCGCTCGCACACGTTATGGCTTTCGCATCTTCGCGACGCGCGCCGCCGAAGCCGGCAAAAATTACATGCGTATCACCAATTTCGTCTTCCCCAATCTGGGTTTCTTCGCCGGCGATGGTGGTCAGCGTGGCCCCGGCGGCTATGCCGTGCATTGGCATGTGCCGATCAACGACGAGAGCCATTGGCGCTACGATTTCTACTATCACCGCGCCGAGAATCTCGATAAAGCGGCGATGGACGCCAAGCATGCGGAAGAGGCCGACGAGCATTACATGCCGCGGCGCGGACCAACGAATCACTATCTGCAGGACGCAGACGAGATGGAGAGTTTCTCCTTCGCCGGCATGGGGACGAATTTCTCGGGCCATGATCTCTTCGCCGTGCAATCGCCCGGCGCGATCCATGACCGTAGCCGCGAGCATCTCGCCTCGAGCGACGTCGGCGTCGTCGCGATGCGCCGCATGATGCTCGATGCGATCGCCGAGGTAGAGCGCGGCAACGAGCCGCCGCTGGTGCTGCGCAGCGCCAACGAGAATGTCTTCAACGACATCATCGTCCTCGGCGCGCTACTCGATGAAAGCCAGGATCAGAACGCCTATTGCGAGGAAATCGTCCGCAGCGGCGATTACCACGCCCTGCAGCTATCCCGCTAATCCTTACGGCGTTTTTGACGGCGGCACTGATTTGGCCGCCCTGGTATATTTGTCGCCCAAATCCACCAGATCCTTGGTCACGCCGTCTTTGTTCTGATCAACCAGCTTGGCGCTATTCTTGAGAAGCCACGGTACGTTTCCGACCTCGGTGACGGTCGCGGTGAGGCGCATGCGATCATGTCGATTCGGATGGGGGCTCGACGAGAAATCGAAACTCGGAAGCGGCGCCTCGACCGCCGGTATCTTGTCGAGATCGTAGACATTATAAAAATAACTCGTGCCGCTCAGATTCTTGACGTTCAACGTCGCGGCAACCACCGATTTATTGATCGCATCATCGGTCGACATCGCTCCTGTTTCGCTGAGCCAAACCATATTCGCCGCAAGCTTGACGTCGATGGCAACGCGGCCGTCCGATGACGCCGTCAAATCCCTCATATAGAACAGACGGACCGGCTTGATCGTGATGATTTGCGGGCGACGCGGGTCGTAACTGATCTGGCCGATCAGATCCATATAGAGCGTCGACGCGCTTGCGGCATCGTCCGGTGCCGCAAGCCCGCGCTGCGTGAGGCGGAAGCAGGCGGCCGCGGGCTGCCCGTGAAATCCCTTGCCGTTCGACAGAACGTCGTAAAAATCGAAGGGTCCGCTTTCGACCGTGCGAGCGACCGAGTAGCTCCTCACGTCGTTCTGCAGATCACTATCGGCCGTACCAACGGACCAGGTCGCCGTTTCCCCGATCCCCCAACCGGCCATCGGAATCAGAGCCGGCAGAATTCGCTGTTGCTGCCCTTTCTTGGTGACGGGCGCGCGGCCTCCGCAGGCTTCCCACACCTTGTTGTCGGAATCGAACCGGGCAAGCGTTTCGATGCTCGCATCGCGCTTCGGCAACAGATTCGATTTATTGGGCACGGAAGTGGGAACGAAAGGCGGCACGTAGTTCGGTTTCGTGAGCGCGTCGTAAGCATCGCCCGGCGGCACAAAGCTCAGCGCGAGGTCTCTGGAAAGAGTCGACGCGGTGTCGCCGGCCTTTGGTTGTTGCGCGTCGGGCGGCGATTTCGTGCATGCCTGAAGCGCGATGAGTGCTGATAGGGTAATAGCCGCGGCTCTGAATGACATGGCTTTCTCCCGAAGTTCGCGAGGGCACTCCAACGAACGCGTCGATTCTCCGCTATCTGCTCAATTCCCGATCGCCTCGACCAGCGCCTTCTGATATTGGCCGACATATTTTTCGAGATACCAGCTTTCGACGTACTGATCGAAATATTTCTCGCCGGGCTGCGGCACGACGTAATCGGGGATGCCGTCGACTTTCACATCGGTGCGGTTGCTCGGCGTCTTCCAAACGCTCGAGAACAGCGTCTGGCCGGCTTGGCTCGCATACCAGTTGAGAAACACCGCTGTCGCCGCCGGATGCGGCGCGAGCTTCGGCTCAGATATCACGCTGCTGCCGCCTACCTCCGCGCCCGGCCCGTCCTTCATATAGATTGTGCCGAGATTGGCGACGCCGGCGGCGCGGAAAGATTCGATCTCCGCCGCCAGGGTTGCCAAAGCAATGGGATAATTGCCATGCGCCACCCAGTCGACGAGCTGGCGGCTGCTGTTCGAAAGCACGACCTTCTGATCGGCATAGAGTTGCTTGACGAAATCGATACCCAAGAGATCCGCGACATAGGACGCGTTCGCCTGCCCCGGCCCGCCGACGCGCGGATCGAAGGACGCGATCTTGCCCTTGTATTGCGGCTTCATCAGATCTTTCCAGCTCGTCAGCTCGCCGGGCTTGATCACGTCGGTGTCGATGAGGATCCAGCCGAAGACATAGCCGCTGCCTTCGAGCATGTATTCCTGCTCCTTGTCGACCCATTTGATTGTGCCGTTCCGCCAGTTCTTCGGATCGGTGACGCTGGGCAGGACGAGTTGCGGCTTGATCGCTTTGATATAGCCGTCATTGACGAAGGGGATCAGCGATTGGCCGTCGAAGATGATATCGATCGTCACTTGGCCGGCGCGCATCTCGCGCGCCAGGCGGGTGAATTGGTCGCGCCCCTCGCCGCCGAGGAAATTCATCGTTATGCCGGTATCGCGCTTGAAGGCTTCGGTCATCGGCTGAGCCATCTCGCCGCGCCCGGCGATGGCGAGCGTACCTTCCTTCTGCCCGGCCGCGAGCAGCGCCTGCCAATCGGCGCCCGCGCCCGCTTGCCAATCGGCGGCACGACTTGGGCCGGCAACGAGCAGCGTGCCGGCCAGCAGCGCTGCGATCGAGGCAGCTCTCATCATCGATCCTCCACCGTGACGGCATCGCATGTGCCGCTCTCTTCGTGGGATCGACTATAAGCTAAAAGCCGACGAGACGAGCGGGATTATCGACGAGCAGTTTGCGCTGTTGCGTTGTATCCGGCGCCATCAGCGGGATAAGGTCGATGAGATCGGCATCGTCCGGATTCCACAGATTATTGGGGTGCGGCCAGTCGGTGCCCCAGATCACGCGATCGGGGGCGGCCGCGATCAGCGCCTGCGCGAAAGGCAGCGCCTCATGATAAGGCGGTCCCGCTATCGTGAGACGATCGCTGCCGGCCAGTTTCACCCAGCCGTTGTGTTGCCGCACGAGATCGAGCAGCGTTTGGAACACCGGCTGTCCAAGTCCATCCGCGACATCAATCTTTCCCATCGCATCGATGACAAAGGGCACCGGAAGCGAGCAAAGGAAATCGGACATGGCGATCAGCTGTTGCGCGTCGCCAAAAAAGAAATCCGTGTGCCAGCCAAGCGGCGCGATACGCTCGACCGTCGCGCGCATGATCGCGACATCTGGCGGGCGCCCATGCCGTCCACGCGTAAAAGTGAAGCGCACGCCGCGGAATCCCGCTTCGTGCAGGGCCGCGAGCTCTTTCTCCGACGGCACTTCGAGGATCGGCGTGATGGCGCGGTAATTCGGTCCGGC
>DASXCX010000124.1:0-3889 GCA_036490955.1 Allostellaceae bacterium
CGCATGTGATCTACGCGACCAACGACATGATGGCGCAGCATCCCGACACGATCCGCCGCTTCCTCAAGGCGTGGTACGAAACCGTCGCCTTCGCGCAGACCCATAAGACCGAGACGATCAAATACTCGCAGACGGTGACGCTCTTGGACGATGCCCTCGCGAGCAAGGTCTACGACGTCGAGATGCCGACTTTCTCATCCGATGGCCATTTCGATCGCCAAGCCGTCGAAGCGGTGAAACAGGCGATGCTCGATCTCGGCACCGTCAAGGAAAAGCCCGCCGACAAGGCGGTGTTCACGGAGGAGTTCCTGCCGAAGCGTTAAGAGCCAGCTTCGCATCAGCACCCATGCGGCAAGAGGCCGCTCGCTGCGCGCCGCGAGAGCCGGATATCCGTTGCCGATCAAGGCCGTGGCGTCGCGAGCCCGAATTTCGCCGCATTGTCAGGGCCTTGTGCAGCCCCTATCTTATACGCAGATGATCGATCCTTTTGGCCGGCATATCTCCTATCTGCGCGTTTCGGTGACGGATCGCTGCGATTTCCGCTGTGTCTACTGCATGGCTGAAGACATGACCTTTTTGCCGAAGGCCGACATCCTGTCGCTCGAAGAGCTCGACCGGCTGTGCAGCGCCTTCATCCGCAAAGGCGTGAAAAAGCTCCGCCTGACCGGCGGCGAGCCGCTGGTGCGGCGGAACGTCATGGGCCTCGTCCGCTCCGTCGGCCGTCATCTCGATAGCGGCGTCTTGAACGAGCTCACGCTCACGACCAATGGCAGCCAGCTCGCGCGCTACGCCGACGAGCTGAAATCCGCCGGCGTCGAGCGTATCAATGTCTCGCTCGACACCCTCGATCCGGAGAAATTCGCGGCGATCACGCGCTGGGGCAAGCTCGACCAGGTGCTCGGCGGCATCGATGCCGCGAAGCGCGCCGGCCTCGCGGTGAAGATCAACACCGTCGCCCTCAAAGGCGTCAACGAAGATGAGTTCGATCGCCTTGTCGAGTGGTGCGGCGAGCAAGGTTGCGACCTGACGCTGATCGAGGTCATGCCGATGGGCGATATCGGCGGCGAGACGCGTCTCGATCAATATCTGCCGCTATCGATGGTGCGCAGCCGCTTGCAACGCCACTGGACGCTGGAAGAGAGCGACTACCGCACCGGTGGTCCCGCGCGTTACTACGACGTGCGCGAGACAGGGCGACGCATCGGCTTCATCACGCCGATGACGCATAATTTCTGCGAGAGCTGCAACCGCGTCCGCCTTACCTGCACCGGCACGCTCTATATGTGCCTCGGCCAGCACGACAGCGCGGATTTGCGCACGCCGTTGCGCGCGTCGTCGAATGACGCGTTGCTCGACGCGGCGATCGACGAGGCGATCGCGCGCAAGCCTAAAGGCCACGATTTCATCATCGACCGCCGTCACGCGAAGCCGACGGTTTCGCGCCATATGAGCGTGACGGGCGGCTGAGGCCGCGCCGGTTCGAGGATGGGGGGCGCGTGAGTACAAAGGTCGGCTTCGAAGCCAGCGACGCCCCGGCCGCGCAAGACGCGCTGAAAGAGCTCACCCAACGCTATCCCGCCATCGCACCGCAGGAGGCCGATGTCATCGTCGCGCTCGGCGGCGACGGCTTCATGCTCGAGACCTTACACAAGCATTTGCGTCGCGGCGTTGCGATCTACGGCATGCATCGCGGCAGCGTCGGCTTTTTGATGAACAGCTACGCGCCCGAGCGGCTCGACGAGCGGATCGCGAATGCGCGGCCCGTGCGCGTGAAACCGCTCGCAATGACGGCGCGCGATCAACACGGCCGCGAGCATCAGGCCCTCGCCATCAACGAGGTCTCGCTGCTGCGCCAGAGCCGCCAGACCGCGAAGCTCCGCGTCAGCGTCGACGGGCTCGTGCAGCTCGACGAGCTGATGGCCGACGGCATCATCGTGGCAACGCCGGTCGGCAGCACGGCCTACAATCTCTCGGCGCATGGACCGATCATTCCGCTCGCCGCCAACGTCCTGGCGCTGACGCCGATCAGCGCGTTCCGGCCGCGGCGCTGGCGCGGCGCGCTGCTGCCGCATGCGGCGCGTGTGCGAATCGATATTCTCGAGCCCGAGAAGCGGCCGGTCAGCGCGACGGCCGACTTCACCGAAGCGCGCGACGTCGCCTCGGTCGAAATCCGCGAGAGTTCCGACGTCACGCTCACCATGCTCTTCGATCCCGAGCACAATCTCGAAGAGCGCGTGCTGAAAGAGCAATTCCTTAGCTGAGGCAACGCGGCCTGCGCCGACCCGCCGCGCTGCCGCAAACCGGCCACATTGTTGCGTCACAAGCTTGGGCATAAACCGTCCGGCTTGCCCGTTGTCCTGACGACCGAGCCCGATCAGCTCGCCGGACGCTAGACAACGCCGCACTTCCTGAGGTTTGCCCATGCTTCGCCTCGCTCCGACTTCCTTTCTCGCCCTTGCCGCTGCGCTTGCGGTCGCCCTGCCCGCGACGCTCACGCCGCGCGCCGGCCACGCGCAAGAGGTCGCGATTTCGGTCACGCTGCCCCCGCCGCCGTTGCCGGTCTATGCGCAGCCGGTGATTCCCGGCCCCGGCTATCTCTGGACGCCCGGTTACTGGGCCTGGGGAGCGGGAGGCTATTATTGGGTTCCGGGCACTTGGGTGCTTCCGCCCGCGGTCGGCCTGCTGTGGACGCCGGGCTATTGGGGCTGGGTCAATGACCGCTATTTCTGGCATGCCGGCTATTGGGGCCCGACCGTCGGCTTCTACGGCGGCATCAGTTACGGCTTCGGCTATTTCGGCGTCGGCTTCGTCGGCGGTCGCTGGGATCACGATCGCTTCTTCTACAACCGCGCCGTCAACAATTTCGGCGGCGTGCACATCACGAATGTCTTTAACGCGCCGGTGCACAACGTCGCCGTGACGCGCGTCAGCTTCAATGGCGGCCGCGGCGGCACAACCGTGCGACCGACCGCGGAGCAGCAAGCCGCGGCACAGGAACACCGCGTCGGCCCGACCAGCGTCCAAGCGCAGCACGAGCACGCCGCATCGCAGAACCGTGCCTTCCTCTCCTCGGTCAACCACGGCCGCCCGGCGGTCGGCGCAACGGCGCATCCCGCTTCCTTTGCCGGCGCCGGTGTGGTTCACACGCGCAACGCCGGTGCGCCGACGGGCACCGCGCCCGGGCGCAATGCACAGCATCAAGCGCCCGTGCATCAGGCGACAGCGCCGGCCCACGGCCCACAGGCGCCGAACGGCGGCGCACCGCATAATGCCGGCGGTCCCGCCGGCCCGCATGACGGCGGGGATGGCCACGGCGATGGACGGGGCGGCGAGCACGGCGGCGGCCACGATCATCGCTGACGCAGGGACTGTTACTCCATCATCGTCCCATGGCCGCTCGCGGCGCCGGGCGGCTTCTTGAAGACGACGAGCAGCGGCAGGATCGCGAGCGTGGCGATGAGCAGCAGCTTGTAATCGTCGATATAGGCGATGATCTGCGCCTGCTGATCGATGACGGCATTGAGAGCGGCCCGGCCCGCCGCCGTCACCGGATTCCAGATTTGTGCAATGATCGGATCCTCGAAGGCGCGGTTCGTCGCCGTGGCATTCGCCGCGATGGTCGCGTGATTGATCTGCGCGTTGTGGATCAGCAGCGCATTGAAAATCGAGATGCCGGCGCTGGAGCCGATATTGCGCGAGAGGCTATAGAGCGCCGCGCCCTCGGTGCGATCCTCGCCCGGCAGCGTCGACAGCGTGACGACGCTGAGCGGCACGAAGATGAAGCCAAGTCCCATGCCCTGGACGACGCCGACGCCGATGATCTCGTACGCGCCGACATCGGGCGTCCATCCGGTCATCTGAAAGAATGACCAGGCCGAGAGCACGAGCC
>DASXCX010000125.1:0-36028 GCA_036490955.1 Allostellaceae bacterium
GGTGCTCGAACGCATCGTCGCGGCGCCTGACGGTGTCGTCGTCCCCGAGGAAGAACGCCGCGTCTACGAGACCGACGCGCTGACCGCCTACCGGCAATTGCCGCTGCTCGTCGTCTTGCCCTCGACCACGGCCGAGGTTTCCGCCGTGCTGAAATACTGCGCGATCGAGGGCGTCAAGGTGGTGCCGCGCGGCGCCGGCACCTCGCTCTCCGGCGGTGCGCTGCCGCTTGCCGACGGCATCATCCTCGGCATGGGCAAGTTCAACCGCGTGCTTGAGATCGACTACGCCAATCGCTGCGCCATCGTGCAGCCGGGCGTCACCAATCTCGGTATCACCAACGCGGTGCAAGCGGCGGGCTTCTATTACGCGCCCGATCCGTCGAGCCAGATCGCCTGCACTATCGGGGGCAATGTCGCCGAGAATTCGGGCGGCGTGCATTGCCTCAAATACGGTCTCACCACCAACAACGTGCTCGGCATCGAGATGGTGCTGATGAACGGCGAGGTGCTACGCTTGGGCGGCAAGCATCTCGATGCCGAAGGCTACGATCTCTTGGGGCTGATGATTGGCTCGGAAGGCTTGCTCGGTGTCGTTACCGAGGTGACCGTGCGGATCCTGCGCAAGCCGGAGACGGCGCGCGCGCTACTGATCGGTTTTCCTTCGAATGAGACCGCCGGCGCTTGCGTTGCCGCGATTATCGCCGCCGGCATCATCCCGGGCGGCATGGAGATGATGGATAAGCCCGCGATCCATGCGGTGGAAGCTTTCGTTCACGCCGGCTATCCGCTCGATGTCGAGGCCCTGCTGATCGTCGAGCTCGATGGCCCGCCCGCCGAGGTCGACCATCTGATCGAGCGCGTCGAGCAGATCGCCAAGGCCGAAGGCGCGGTGTCGTGCCGGATCTCGAACAGCGAGGCCGAGCGTATGGTCTTCTGGGCCGGCCGCAAGGCCGCATTTCCCGCGGTCGGCCGCATCTCGCCCGACTACTACTGCGTCGATCCGACGATCCCGCGCAAACGCCTGTCCGATGTGCTGACGCGTATGACCGAGATCGCGACCAAGCACGGGCTTCGCGTCGCGAACGTGTTCCATGCCGGCGACGGCAATCTTCATCCGCTCATTCTTTACGACGCGACGCAGCCGGGTCAGATCGAAGCCGCCGAAGCTTGCGGCAACGACATCATGCGCTATTGCGTCGAGGTTGGTGGTGTCTTGTCCGGCGAGCACGGCATCGGCGTCGAAAAGCGCGATCTCATGGGCACGATGTTCGGCGAGAGCGATCTCAACCAGCAGCTCCGCGTCAAATGCGCTTTCGATCCGCTGGGCCTGCTCAATCCCGGCAAAGCATTCCCGGAGCTGCATCGCTGCGCCGAGCTCGGTCATCTTCATGTCCATCACGGCGCGCTGCCGCATCCGGACATCGAGCGGCTTTGAGGAGCCGTGACACTCTTCCGCCCCAGTGACGAGAAAGAGCTCGTTGCAATCGTCCAGCAAGCGCTCGCGAGCGAAGAGCCGTTGGAGCTGGTCGCCGGCGGCAGCAAGCGCGGTCTCGGCAGGCCGCTGCAGATGCCGCATGTGCTCGACCTCGGCGCTTTTTCCGGCATCCGCGATTATGAGCCGGCCGAGCTGGTGCTGACCGCGGGCGCGGCGACGCCGCTCGGCACGATCGAAGCGGCGCTGGATAGCGCGCGCCAGATGCTCGCTTTCGAGCCCGCCGATTGGCGCGTAATGCTGGGCACGAACGACAAGGTGCCGACGCTGGGCGGCGCGATCGCTTGCAATCTCGCCGGTCCGCGCCGCATCCGCCAAGGCGCGGCGCGGGATCATTTCCTCGGGTTTCACGCGGTCAGCGGGCGTGGCGAAGCTTTCAAGGCCGGCGGCCGCGTGGTGAAGAATGTCACCGGCTACGATCTCGCGAAGCTGATGGCCGGCTCTTACGGCACGTTGGCCGCACTGACCGAGATCAGCGTCAAAGTGCTGCCGCGGCCGGAAGCGACGCGCACGATCGCGCTGCCCGGGCTCGACATCGGGCGAGCGCTCGGCGCAATGACGCAGGCGCTCAATTCGGCGCATGAGCTGACGGCGGCAGCGCATCTGCCGGCCGAGGTCGCGGCGGGCGGCGAAGCGATGACCGTGGTTCGGGTCGAAGGACCAGTGCCATCGGTCGAAGCGCGCGCATCGGCGCTTCGCCGCAAGCTCGCGAGTTTTGGCAATGCCGATATTCTCGGCGACGACGGATCGCTCAAGCTGTGGCGCGCGATTCGCGATGTAGCGCCGTTGGCGTCGCTGACCGATCGCACCATCTGGCGCGTCTCGATTGTGCCGAGTGCGGCGCCGGCACTGATCGCCACGCTCGGGAAAAAGCTCGATCTCCGCTATTTTCTCGATTGGGGCGGCGGTCTTGTCTGGCTCGCCGTGCCACCTGGACAAGATGCCGGGGCCGCGATCATCCGGGGCGCGATCGGCAGCGGCCATGCGAGCTTGATCCGCGCGAGCGATGCGCTGCGCGCCTCCGTTCCTGTCTTCCAGCCGCAAGCGCGCCAAGTCGCGGCGCTTTCCGCGCGCGTTAAGGAGAGCTTCGATCCGAAGCGGCTCTTCAATCGCGGGCGCATGTATCCCGAGCTTTGAGCGATGCAGACGAATTTCTCCCTCGTGCAACTCGCCGATTCCGACACGCAGGAGGCGAACAAGATTTTACGCAGCTGCGTGCATTGCGGCTTCTGCAATGCGACCTGTCCGACATATCTCGAGCTCGGCGACGAGCTCGACGGGCCGCGCGGCCGCATCTACCTCATCAAGGACATGCTGGAGAACGACAGCGTGCCGAGTGAGCGCGTGGTCAAGCATATCGATCGCTGCCTTTCTTGCTATGCCTGCATGACCACCTGTCCCTCGGGTGTGAATTACGGCCACCTTGTCGATCAGGCACGGCATCGCATCGAGGAGCGCTATCGCCGGCCGCTGATGGATCGCTTGGCCCGCGCATTCCTCGCCGCCGTGCTGCCGCGTCCGGCGCTGTTTCGCCTCGCGCTCACCGGAGCGGCGCTCGCCAAGCCGTTCCGGGACATTTTGCCGGCACGGCTTCGCGCCATGCTGGCGCTGGCGCCCGACCTGCCGCCATCGCCATCGCCGATGCTGCGCGCGCGGGTTTTTCCGGCCGAAGGGATGCGCAAGCATCGCGTCGCATTGTTTAAGGTTTGCGCCCAGCAAGTGCTGGCGCCGCAGATCGATGAGGCAACCATCCGCCTGCTGACGCGCCACGGTTGCGAGGTAGTGATCGTCGAAGGGCAAGCTTGCTGCGGCTCGCTGACCCATCACATGGGACGCGATTCGCGCGGACTGATGCGCGCCGCGCTCGATGCGCTGATGCGCGAGGCCGATGCGCACGGTCTCGATGCGATCGTCAGCAATGTCTCGGGCTGCGGCGCGACGATCAAGGAATACGGTTACATCTTCCGCGACGAGGCGGCCTACGCCGCGAAAGCGGCGAAGGTCTCGGCGCTGGCACGCGATGTATCGGAGTTCGTCGCGGGGTTCGACCTCAAACCCGTCTCAACGCCCGCGCTGCGCATTGCCTATCATTCGGCGTGCTCGCTACAGCACGGCCAGCGCGTGCTGACGCCGCCGAAAGCCCTGATCGCCGCGGCCGGCTTTACCGTGATGGAAATTCCCGAAGCGCATATCTGCTGCGGCTCGGCCGGCACGTATAATATGTTGCAGCCAGAGCTCTCCGCGGCATTGCGCGCACGCAAGCAGAAGAATATCGCCAGCACGACGCCCGACGCCGTTGTCACCGGCAATATCGGCTGCATCACACAGATCGCGCTTGGCGGCGCTTATCCGGTGCTGCACATCGTCGAATTGCTCGATTGGGCGACGGGCGGACCCCCGCCGGCGGCGCTTGTCGCCGACGGCAAACTCAAAGAATCCCCGGAGGCGCTTAGCGTGCCTTCTGCCAGCGCGGCAGCAGAATAGATGCGGCAAGCGCGACGGCGCCGACGATCGCCGGCAGCAGCCAATCCTGACCACCGGCGACGGCACGGCCGCCGGCGGCGCCAAAGCTCACATAGGCGATGGTCATCGGCAATTGCCCCAAGAGCGAGCCGAGCGCGTAGCCGCCGAGGGAGAGTCGCGTCAGCCCCAGCGCGTAGTTTGAGAAGCTGTGGGGAATCACTGGAATGAGGCGCAGCATCGTCACCGCACGCCAGCCGCCCGCTTCGGCGCGCCGCAGGACCGGGCCGAGCTTCGGCAGGCTTTCGAGGTCGATCATGCCGGCATTGACGTAACGGGCGACGAGGAAGCCTGCGACGGCGCCGAGCACGCTGCCGGTCGCAGCCCAAACGAGCCCCCACCAGAAATCGAAGACGCCGCCGGCGACGAGGCCCATCAGCGTACGCGGCACGAAGAGCAGGCTCGCGACGATGTGGAGCGCGAGGAAGAGCAGCGGCGCGATCGCGGCGTGTTCTTCGATCGCGGCGCGGATCGCGTTCGGATCGAGCGTCGCGCGGTTAAGCCACACCGCGACGATGCCCGCGACCAGTAGGGCGAGAACCAACAGGCGGCCGGCGAGACGGAGACGCGACAATGGCGCGCGCTCGGCCGACACGGTCATACGCGCGTTCCGGCGCCGCGCAGCGGGACGGCTTCGCTCGCCTGTTCCTCGGCGAGCAGCGCCGGCACTTTCGCGCGGTGTTGCAGCCACATCACGCCGAAGAGATCGACGATGCCGACGAACAGCCGGTCGAGCGTGCCGTAATTCGACTTGCCGCGCTCGCGCGGGCGATGGTTGACGGGAACCGATTGCACGCTGCCGCCTTCACGCAGCACCAGCGCGGGCAGGAAGCGATGGTTGTGATCGAAGAAAGGCAGAGCAAGATAGAGATCGCGGCGCAGCAGCTTCAAGCCGCAGCCGGTATCCGGCGTGCGGTCCTTAAGCATTGCGCCGCGCACCGTGTTGGCAATGCGCGAGGAGACACGCTTGATCGCCGTATCGCGGCGCTTCTGGCGATAGCCGGCGAGCAGCAATTTCTCGGCATTCGGCGTGTTGCGCGCCAGCTCCCAGAGCTTCCTGACATCAGCCGGATCGTTCTGCCCGTCGGCATCGAGCGTTGCGATCCAGGGCGCGCGCGCGGCAATCACGCCACTGCGCACGGCTGCGCTTTGACCGCAACTCCTGGCATGACGCAATAGCCGCACCTCACTTGCGCGCATCGCGGCATGGACAGCAGCGGCGGTGTCGTCGCTGCTGCCGTCATCGACATAGATAATCTCATAATCGGCAAGCCCGTCGAGCGCGGCGCGAATCTCGGCAACCAGCGGCGCGACGTTCGGCGCCTCGTTGCGCGCAGGGATGACGATCGAGAGTTCCATGAGCGATAGGCGGTTTAGCATGATTCGCCTGCGTCTTAAACACGTTAACCTTGCTGTCCCGCGATCTCTCGTTGGCGAAAGCGGCGCTTGCCCATATACTTGCGTGCGATGCGTTGGCTGGTTCTCACGGGCCTTATGGCGATCGCGGCGTTAACGTCTCCGCTGGCGCATGCGGCGCAGAAAGATCCGCGCCTGGCGCGGCTCTTCGTCGCGCTGAAAGCGGCGCAGTCGCCTGGCTGGGCGCGGGTGCTCGAGACCGAAATCGACCACATCTGGGGCGAGACCTCCGATCCCCAGACGCAGCAGCTCATGGAAAAAGGCCTTACCCTTATGGCCGAGGACGAAGACGAGGCGGCACGCAAAGTCTTTGACACCGTCATCGAGCACGCGCCCGATTTCGCCGAAGGCTGGAACAAACGTGCGACGATCGAATTCTTGCTCGGCGATTACGATGCCAGCAGGGCCGATATCGCGCACACCCTGAAACTGGAGCCGCGGCATTTCGGCGCGCTCGCCGGGCTGGGACAGGTTGAGCTGGCGCTCGGCAACCGGGCGGCGGCGCTCGATGCCTTCAACCAAGCGCTGGCGATCGATCCCTATCTTGGCGATGTCGGCAAGGTCGCCGAGCAGTTGAAAAAAGAATTGGCAGGCAAACCGATCTGATCGCACGCTGCCGGCGGAGCATCCGGAGGTCGCCGATGTTTTTGCACAATTACTGGTATGTCGGCGCGTATTCCGCCGAAATCGGCGAGCAACCTCTGGCGCGCACGATCCTCGGAGAGCCGGTGCTGTTCTATCGCGCGAGCGACGGTCGCGCGGTCGCGCTCGAGAACCGCTGCTGCCATCGCAACCTGCCGCTCTCGATGGGCGCACGTGAGGGCGATGCCATCCGCTGCGGATATCACGGGCTGAAATTCGACAGCGCGGGCCAATGCATCGAGATTCCGGGCCAACCGCAAATTCCACCGGATGCGAAGATCAAAACCTACCCCGTGATCGAGCGCTGGAATTTTGTATGGTTGTGGATGGGCGCTCCGGCCGAGCGCGACGAAAGCCTGCTGCCGCAATGGCACTGCATCGACGATCCGAAGCTCACCACCACCATGGGCAATGGCTGTCAGGCTTTGCCGATGGAATGCCATTGGGAGCTCAACAACGACAACCTGCTCGATCTGATGCATGTCGTCTATGTGCACCCCGGCACGCTCGGCGGTGCGGGTCTCGACAACAATCCGGTGACGACGCAGCGCCTCGCGAACAGCGTACACATGATGCGCTGGAGCCCCAATGTTGCGCCGGTGCCGCTCTTGGCGAAGCTTGCGGGCTTCAACGGAACGGATAGCGACCGCTGGCAGGCGACGATCTGCGAGCTGCCGAGCCACTGCACCATCGACGCCGGCTTCGCCGCGCCAGGCAAAGTCGGCCGCGACGGCGATCGGGATCAGGGCGTACGGCTGCGTGCGCTCATCACCGCGACGCCCGAGACCGAGACGACCTCGTTCATGTTCTATGCGCAGTGCCGCAATTTCGCGCTTGGCAATGAAGAGGTCAGCGCACGTTTCATCAAGCAGATCCGCGCCGTGTTCGATGAGGACATTCGGGTGATGGAAGGCCAGCAGCGCATCAATTCGATGCTGCCGAATGCGGCGACCGTCGAGATTCGTTGCGACGTGCCGGTGGTGGCGATGCGTCGCCTCGTGACGCAAGCGGCAGCGCGCGAGCGGGAGGAGCCGGCGATACCGCGCGGGCCGCAGCCGGTGCCGGCATCGCATCCGAACGAAGTCGGGTCACCCGCGCACTGATCACGTTTTAGGGATGCGCCGACGTCGGCTCGCCTATTATCGGTCATGGCCATGACATACGGGTGCGGCGCATGGTTGCGGCTGCTTTAACGAACGGTCTGATTGCTGCGACACGCTTTGGCTATGCGCCGCGGCCGCGGGAGCTCGCGACGATCGCCCAGGACCCGCGCGGCTGGGCGTTGCATCAGCTCGATGCTAAGCCGGCGATGCTCGACCCAAGCTTGCCGGCCTCGCCCGGCATGGTCGCCGAGATGCTCCAGGCGCGGCAGGATTTCCGCAAGACCAAAGATCCCGATTCCAAGAAAGCCGAGAACCAGCGGCTGCGCGCGATCTATCTTGCCGAGCTCGATGCGCGCACGCGTGCGGCGGTCGACGGCGATACGCCGCTGCAGGAACGGCTGGTGCGTTTTTGGAGCAATCACTTCACGGTCTCGTGCGTGCGGCCGGTCATTCGCGGCTTCGCCGGCGCTTTCGAGCGCGAGGCGATCCGGCCGCATATCACCGGCCGTTTCGTCGATATGCTGCTCGCCGCCGAGCGCCATCCGGCGATGCTGTTCTATCTCGATCAGGTGCTCTCGATCGGCCCGAATTCGCAAGCCGGCCAACGTCAGCATCGCGGCCTCAACGAGAATCTCGCGCGCGAGATGATGGAGTTGCACACGCTCGGCGTCGATGGCGGCTATACGCAAGACGATGTCGAGGCGCTGGCGCGCATCCTCACCGGCTGGTCGATCGCGCGGCTCAACGACCCCAATGCCGGGCAATTCCGCTTTTATCCGCAATTGCACGAACCGGGGCCACAGCGCTTGCTCGGCAAGATCTACGCGGAGAGCGGCTATGATCAAGGCGAGATCGCGCTCCGCGATCTCGCCGCGCATCCTGCGACCGCGACGCATATCGCATTAAAGCTCGCGCGGCATTTCATCGCCGACGATCCGCCGAAAGATTCGGTGCAACGCATCGCCGCAATCTTCCGCGAGACGGGCGGCGATCTGAAGCGCGTGACGCAAGCGGTCATTCGCGAGGACGCCGCCTGGCGGCCGTTCATGAAAGTGCGGACGCCCGAAGATCTGCTGATCTCCGCCTGCCGCATCACCGGCTTCACACCGCCCGCGCCTTATCAGATGCAGACGCTGCACGTGCTCGATCAGCAGCCTTTTTTCGCGCCTCAGCCCGAAGGCTGGCCGGATCAGGCGAAGGATTGGATCGGCCCGGAAGCAGTGCTCCATCGCGCCGATTGCTGCCAGAGTTTCGCGGCGCGCATGCCCAATCCGCCCGATCCCGCGACGCTGGCGGACGATGTGTTGGGCGAAGCGCTGCCCGACGAGGCCGCGCAAATGATCCGTCGCGCCGCCTCGCGCCGCGAAGGTTTGGCGCTACTGATCGCCAGCCCCGAATTCCAACGACGGTGAAAACGATGACGTCCACACGCCGCGATTTTCTCGGCATGGCCGCAGGGGCCTTTGCTGTCGCTGGATTGCCGCATGTCGTCTTCGCCGCCGTGCCGGGGGATCGCCGCTTCGTCGTCGTGCTGTTGCGCGGTGCGATGGACGGGCTCGCCGCGGTGCCGCCGATCGGCGATCCTCACTACGCCGAGAAACGCGGGGCGATCGCGCTCGCGGCCGAAGCCTGCGTTTCGCTCGATCACGGCTTCGCGCTCAATCCCGGGCTCAAAGTGCTCGAGCCGTATTACCGCAAGGGCGAACTGCTGCTTGTGCCGGCGTCGGGCAATGGTTATCGCACGCGCTCGCATTTCGACGGCCAGGATTTGATGGAATGCGGGCTCAGCGCGAAAACGCGTGAAAGCGACGGCTGGCTCAACCGCGCGCTGGCTCTCATTCAGTCGGCGAACAATCGCGGTGGCGATAAGCGTCTCGGTCTCGCCGTCGGCGGGGCAATACCGCTGTTGCTTCGCGGTGCCGTGCCGGTGGCGGGTTGGGAGCCGGCCGGCGTCAAAGTCGCCGATGCCGATTTTGTCACCGCGCTCGCGCCGCTTTACGCACATGATCCACTGTTCGGTCCCGCGCTACAGCTCGGCCTCAAGACGCAGAATTTCTCCGACACCGTCCTGGGCGACAGCGCGCCGAAAGGACCGGGCGGCTTTGGCCCGAAAGCTTTCGCGCCGCTCGCCGGCGCCGCCGGCAAGCTGCTCGCCGCCGAGGATGGGCCGCGTATCGCCGCGCTCGAAATGTACGGTTGGGATACGCATGTCGCACAGGGCACAACACAGGGCCGGCTCTATGAGAATCTCGCGGGGCTTGCCGAAGGCTTCGATGCGCTGGCGCAAAATCTCGGCCCTGCCTGGAAGAATACGGTGGTGATCGCGACCACCGAATTCGGCCGCACGGTCGCGGTCAACGGCACAAACGGCACCGATCACGGCACCGGCACGGTGATGTTCGTGCTCGGCGGCGCGGTCAAAGGCGGCCGCATCTATGGCGATTGGCCCGGGCTCGCGCAGCTCGAGGAGAATCGCGATCTCCGCGTTGCCACGGATTCGCGCAGCATCGCCAAAGGCATTCTGCGCGATCACCTCGGCCTCGACGCGGCAAGCATCAATGCGAAAGTCTTCCCTGATGCTGCGTCGCTCAAGCCCGCCGAAGGCCTCCTGCGCGCTTAGATCAATTCTCGACCCAGGCGACGCGCAGCACGTTGGTCGCGCCTGGCGTGCCGAACGGCACGCCTGCCGTGACCACGACGCGCTGGCCCTTCTCGGCGAAGCCCTCTCGCCTCGCGGCGCTCGTCGCATGCTGAACCATCTCATTGAAATTGCGCACGTCATGCGTATGGATGCAATGCAGCCCCCAGGCGATAGCGAGTCGCCGCGCGGTGCGAAGATTGGAGGTCAGCGCTAGGATCGGTACATCCGGCCGCTCACGCGCCATCCGCAAAGCGGTCGCGCCCGAAGTGGTGTAGGAAAGGATCGCCGCCGCGCCAATCGTATGCGCGATCTGGCCGGCCGCGGAGCTGATGGCGTCCGACGCGCTTTGTTCCGACGCGACGACCGCGGCGGCATGCAGGCCCGGGAAATAGATCGGATCTTCCTGCACGCGGCAAATGATGCGGTCCATCATCGCCACCGCCTCGACCGGATACTGGCCGGCCGCGGTCTCCGCCGAGAGCATCACCGCATCGGCGCCTTCATAGACGGCGGTGGCGACGTCGGAAGCCTCGGCGCGCGTCGGCACCGGGTTGCGCACCATCGATTCGAGCATTTGCGTTGCAACGATCACGGGTTTGCCGGCGACGCGGCAGGCGTGAACGATCTCGCGCTGCACCGGCGGCACGTCCTCGGGGGGCATTTCGACGCCAAGATCGCCGCGCGCGACCATCGCCGCGTCCGATAATTCGATAATCTCGGTCAGCTTCTGGATCGCGGCCGGCTTCTCCAATTTCACCAGCACGCTGGCGCGGCCGGCGATCAGCTTGCGTGCTTCGGCGACATCCTCGGGCCGCTGCACGAAGGAGAGCGCGATCCAGTCGACGCCGAGATCGAGCGCGAAGGCGAGATCGGTGCGGTCTTTCTGCGTCAGCGGGCTCAAAGGCAGCACCGCATTCGGCACGTTGACGCCTTTGTGATCCGAGATCTCGCCGCCGATGACGACGGTTGTCTCCGCAAAATCCTTGCCGCAACGTTCGACGTTGAGGCGCACATTGCCGTCATCGATGAGGAGCTGCGTGCCCGGCTCGATGGCGGCGAAAATTTCGGGATGCGGCAGCGTCGCGCGCGTCGCGTCGCCGGGCTTTTGATCGAGATCGAGGCGAAACACCTTGCCGGGTTCGAGCCGCACCTTCTTGTCGATAAACGTGCCGAGCCGCAGTTTCGGTCCCTGCATGTCGGCCATGATGCCGATCGGCCGGCCGACGCCCTTCTCGAGCGAACGGATGCGCTCATAGACGGCGCGATGATCGTCGTGCGTGCCGTGGCTGAAATTCAAACGGAAGAGATCGACCCCGGCACGAAAAAGTGCTTCGAGCTTCTCCGCGGAGTTGCTCGCGGGGCCGACGGTTGCGACGATCTTGGCGCTGCGTTGACGACGCATTCTACTCCTCAATCTCCTCCAGTGACCAATATGGCACGAAAATCGTTCACATTGGTGAAAGTGGGACCCGTAACCAGCAGATCGTCGAGCGCGTCGAAGACGCTCCACGCATCATTCTCGGCGAGAGCTGTTGCCGGATCGAGGCCCTTGAACCGTGCGCGGACCAGTGTATCGGGGCCGATAAAAGCGCCGGCATTGTCTTCGGTGCCATCCGTGCCGTCGGTATCCGCGGCAAGCGCGTAGATGCCGGATGCGCCGTTGAGCGCCAGCGCGAGAGCAAGGAGGAACTCGGTGTTGCGCCCGCCGCGTCCTTTGCCGCGCACCGTCACGGTGGTCTCGCCGCCGGAGAGCAGCACGGTGCCGGGGGCCGCCTGTCGCGCCTGCGCCGCCTGCTGATGCGCTACTTCGCGCGCCTCGCCCTCGATTGCATCGCCGAGGATCAGTGCGGTCATACCGCCGTCGCGCGCCGCTTGCGCCGCGGCGGCGAGTGCCTCGCGTGGTGTCGCAATGATGTCATAGGTCGCCGTGGCGAGGCGCGGATCGCCAGGCTTCGGCGTCTCGTCCTGCGAACGATGGAGATGGCTCGCGACCGCCGCGGGCGGGCTCATCGCATAGCGCGTTAGGATGCGCCGTGCATCGGCGAAGGTGGTCGGGTCGGCGACGGTTGGGCCCGACCCGATTACCGCCGGATCGTCGCCCGGCACATCAGAGATGGCGAAGGTGATGACCTGGGCCGGAAACGCCGCCGCGGCGAGCCGGCCGCCTTTGACCGCGGAGAGATGCTTGCGGACGGAATTGATCTCGGAGATCGTCGCGCCCGAGCGCAGCAATTCGCGCGTCACCTGCTGCTTGTCTTCGAGCGAGATGCTGCCGGTCGGCAGCGCGAGCAGCGCCGAGGCGCCACCCGAGAGGAGACAGATCACTAAATCGTCGGCGCTGAGACCCCTTACCATCGCCAGAATGCGCTTGGCGGCAGCTTGGCCGGCGGTGTCGGGCACCGGATGCGCTGCTTCGACGACCTCGATACGGCGACAAGGAACGCCGTGGCCGTAGCGCGTGACGACGAGGCCGGTCAGCGGACCCGGCCAATGATCTTCGACCGCGCGCGCCATCTTGGCCGCGGCTTTGCCGGCGCCGATCACGATAGTACGGCCCGTGGGCGCGGGCGGCAGCCGCTGCGGCAGGATTTTGGCCGGGTCGGCGGCGTCGAGCGCGGCATCGAGCAGACGGCGCAGGAAGGGCAGGGAATCGCGGGCAGAACCCAATTTCTTGCTTCGCGTTGATGGGAAGCCTCAAGATAGGATGACCGCTCGATCACAACAATTCCCTGGGCGATGGCGTTTCAATCTCTTCTCGCGGCGAAGGATCCACCGGTCTTCGAGCTTTGCCACGCAAGCGGCGCAGCCCCTGTGCTGCTGACCTGCGATCATGCCAGCCGCCTTGTGCCGGCGACGCTGGATCGGCTCGGCCTCACCGATGTCGTGCTGGCGCAGCATATCGGCTGGGACATCGGCGCCGCGGCAGTGACGCGATTTCTGGCGCCGCTGCTCGATGCGCCCGCGGTGCTGGCGGGCTATTCGCGGCTCGTCATCGATTGCAATCGTCATCCCGACGATCCGAGCTCGATTCCGAGCGAGAGCGACGGCATCGCGATCCCAGGCAATGCCGCGCTCGATCCGGCCGCGCGGCGGGAGCGCCGGGCACGGCTCTTTGAGCCCTACCACGCCGCGATCGATCAACGCCTCGCGCATATCCGCATCGCCGGCCATGCACCGGCCGTGATCTCGATGCACAGTTTTACGCCGCGGATGAAGGGCTTCGCGCGGCCCTGGCATGTCGGCGTGCTGTGGGACGGCGAAGGCCGCATCGCAAAGCCGTTGCTTGCCGCGTTGCGCACCGAGCTCGGTGCCGAAGTGGTCGGCGACAACCAGCCTTATTCGGCGCGTGAGCCGGTGGGCTTCACCCAGCGCCATCATGCGTTCGATCGCGGCCTGCCACACGTTGCGATCGAGCTGCGCCAGGATCTGATCGCCGAGGAAGCGGGCGCTGCGGAATGGGCCGAGCGGTTGGCCCGGCTCTTGAAGCCGATCCTCGCGACACCCGGTCTCTATGTGGCAATCGACCGTTCTTCTTCCCATACTTAGGGGGAGCGAAGGAGTGATCATGGAACTCGACGATAAGACCCGCACCGAGCTCGAAGCCGGCGCGTTCCGCAAGCTGGTCGCGCACCTGCGCGAACGCACGGACGTGCAGAATCTCGATTTGATGAATCTTGCAGGCTTTTGCCGCAACTGCCTGTCGCGGTGGTATCGCGAATCGGCGGAAGAGCGTGGCCTCAAGCTGCCCGATCCCGAGGCGCGCGAGGCGGTTTACGGCATGCCTTACGACGAATGGAAGAAGAAATATCAGAAAGAAGCCACGAAGCCGGTGGATCACAAGCACTGAGGCTGTGGATAAAAGGATAACGTGGATAACGCCGGCGGGCGCATTGCGCCGGCTTTCCCGCTTCGATAGCGTCGCCTCGTTGTTGGATAAGGCGAGGCTCATATCATGGCGAAGGCGGGCGGCGTCGCCGGCGATCATCTGAAATCCTTCATCGAGCGCATCGAGCGGCTCGAGGAGGAAAAGAAGGCGCTGGGCGACGATATTCGCGACGTCTATTCTGAGGCCAAGGCGAGTGGCTTCGAGGTGAAGATCATGCGCCAGATCGTCAAGATCCGGAAAATGGATAAGGACGAGCTCGACGAGCAGGAAGCGCTGCTCGATACCTATTTGCTCGCGCTCGGAATGCGCGGCGCCCGCGAGGCTGCGGAGTAGCCCTCCGGCGGTTCCCGTGCCTGGCGAGCGCATCGCCGCCATCCAGATCGATATCACCACGCTCGCGGTGGACGCGATCGTAAACGCGGCGAACAATTCGCTTCTCGGGGGCGGCGGTGTCGATGGCGCGATCCATCGCGCCGCCGGGCCGGAGCTCCTCGCCGAATGCCGCAGGCTCGGCGGCCGTCCGACCGGCGAGGCGCGCATCACCAAGGGCTATCGTCTACCGACCAAGCATGTGATCCACGCGGTCGGTCCGGTGTGGCACGGCGGCCAAGCGAACGAGGACGCTCTGCTGGCGCGCTGCTACCGCGCAAGCTTCGCGCTTGCGATCGAATATCATCTCGACTCGATCGCTTTTCCGGCGATCTCGACGGGTATCTACGGCTTTCCACGCGAACGGGCGGCGAAGATCGCGGTTGCCGAGACGCGGGAAGCGCTTGCTGCCGCCGTCGCGATCAAGCGCGTCATCTTCGCCTGTTTCGATCGCGAAAATTTGATGCTCTATCAGCGGGAATTGGGATAAGTGGCGAATCGCCAAATTTCACTCGCTATGCCCGCGAAAGCGGGCATGCAGAGATGTCGCTAGATTCCCCCTTGCGCGGGAATGACAAATATAAAGCGTGGATTCGGCCGCTACTCGATCTTCTTGTCGTCGAGCGATTTCTCAGCCTTACGCGCGATGTCCTCGGCGCGCTCGCGCTCTTCCTTGGTGCGACCGAAACGGGCGCGGTTTCCGTCGGCGGTCTTCGCCTTGGCGGCGCGGTCGCGCTCTTTGCGGAAGCGATTGAGGTTGATGATCTCGGCCATGGATCTAATGCCTATCGGTGTCGACCGGACGCAGCTCGCCGCTGCGATAGCACTCCAAGACGAAAACGCGCAAGGCGCTCGACAAATTCCCCCCGCGCGACGCATCAATAGACGAAACCAACGCGTTGAGCGAAAGGTTGCGTTGGCGCGCGACGCGTTGCAAGTCATCCCAGAACTCCTCCTCCAAGGAGAAACTGGTGGCGTGGCCGGCGACCGTCACCGAACGCTTGCGTAGAGAGTTGGCGGCCATCTCAATCGGATCCGAGCATCGCCTGCGGATCGACCCAGCGATCGTAATCTTTGGGCTTTACGTAGCCGAGCGCGGCGGCGGCTTCTTTCAACGTCTCGCCCTGGGCCAGTGCGCGTTTCGCGATTTCAGCGGATTTGTCATAGCCGATATGCGGCGTCAACGCGGTTACCAGCATCAGCGAGCGGTGCAGCATATCTTCGATGCGGTCGCGGTTGGGCTCGATGCCGGTGACGCAATGCTCGGCAAAACTTTCGCTCGCATCGGCGATCAAACGGATCGACTGCAGCAGATTGAAGACGATCACCGGCTTGAAGACGTTGAGTTCGAAATGCCCTTGGCTGCCGGCGATTGTGATGGCGACGTGATTGCCCATCACCTGCGCTGCGACCATGGTCACGGCCTCGGCTTGGGTCGGATTGACCTTGCCCGGCATGATCGACGAGCCGGGCTCATTCTCCGGCAAGTGCAATTCGCCAAAGCCGCAGCGCGGGCCCGAACCCATCAGGCGGATGTCGTTGGCGATCTTCATCAACGAAGCGGCGAGCACGTTGAGCGCACCCGAGACCTCGACCAAGGCATCGTGCGCGGCAAGGGCCTCGAATTTATCGGGCGCCGAGGCGAAGGGCAGGCCGGTGATCCGGGCGGCGGCGGCGGCAAAGTGCTCGGCAAAGCCTTTTTCCGCATTGAGGCCGGTGCCGACGGCGGTGCCGCCTTGCGCCAAGTCATAGAGCCGCGGCAGTGTCGCCTTGACGCGCGCGATCCCGTTCTCGATCTGCTTTGCGTAAGCGCCAAATTCCGAGCCCAGCCGTAGCGGCGTTGCATCCTGCAAATGCGTGCGGCCGATCTTGACGATATCGGCGAATTCTTTCGCCTTATCCGCGAGAACACGGCGCAGCATCTCGAGCGACGGAAGCAAACGGCAATCGATCTCCATCGCCGCGGCGATATGCATCGCGGTCGGAAAGCTGTCATTGGATGATTGGCCGAGATTGACGTGATCGTTCGTATGAACGAGCCGCCCTTGGCCGCGCTTGCCGCTGAGGATTTCGCTCGCGCGGTTCGCCAGCACCTCGTTCATGTTCATGTTGGTCTGCGTACCCGAGCCGGTCTGCCAGACGACGAGCGGGAATTCGCCGTCGTGCTTTCCGTCGATCACCTCGTCGGCGGCTCGGACGATGGCCTCGCCGAGGCGCTTCTCGAGCGCCCTCAATTCCATGTTCGCGATGGCCGCCGCCTTCTTCTGTAGAGCCAAGGCACGGATCAGCGCCAGCGGCATGCGCTCGCCGCCGATGCGGAAATTCTCGAGCGAGCGCTGAGTCTGCGCTCCCCAATAACGCTCCTCCGGCACCTCGATCGCTCCCATGCTGTCGCGCTCGGTGCGGCTCGGCGTGCTCTTGGCCATGGTTAACTCCTCGCCGTGTCGGCTCAAACAGCATATGGGGTTGCGGGCAAAGCGCCAAAACCGCGGCGCGGCAGCAATTTATTAGGGATTGAGGACCAAAAGGACAGGGTGGGGCGAGGGGTGTGAGGTGCTGCCGTGAATGTCTTCGATACTCTCCGGGAAGCTATCGAGAAGCGGTGTTGCGTGACCATGTTGGCCGACGGCCTGCGGCGCGACGTGGCGCCCCTCGCGATCGGATTCAAAGGCGCGCAAAAAAAAGTTCTGACATTTCAGTTCAGGGGCGAAAGCAATTCAGGTCTTGCGCCGGGCGGCGCATGGCGCTGCTTCCTGCTCGATAATATCACCTGGGTGGAGCTCAGCGACGAGCCCTGGCAGTCGGGGAACTATCCGATCGCCAAAATGGAAGCGAGCTTCGATTACGTTGTCTGCGGCCTCGGCGCGCGGGTGCGCACCTACGATCACCTGAAGCGTCCCGCCTAGCTCTTCATTTCCAGCATTCGAGCCGTACCGTCACTTTCACGCCTTGCTCGGCGATGGCCGCGGTCGAAAGTTCTTTCTCGCTCTCGGCGGTCGTGACTGTCACGCCATGCGCGGCAAGAAATTGACGCGCTTCATCGGCCTTGATCGCGAAATTGACGTTCTCCGGTACGACACCGATCGCGCGCGCCATCTGAACCGTATCGAGTGTGCCGACCGCGATTCCGGCGATCCGACCGTTTGCGTCGAAGACGGGACCGCCGCTATTGCCAGGCTGGATCGGCGCTGAGATTTGCAGATCGCGCTGATCGTTGCGCATCCCAGCGAGGGCGCTGATGATACCGGTCGTGACGATGGGGTCCGAGCTCAGAAGTCCGCTGAGGGGAAAGCCGACAACCACGATATTCTCGCCGAGGCGGCTCTTATCGGATCGGAATGCAGCCACGGCATCGACGGGCTTGGGTGCTTGGAGCAGCGCCAGTCCCGGTCGGGATCGACGGCCACAACCTTCGCGGGAATGCCGTCGCCGCCATCGCTGATGCGCATCGACGTACATTCTGCGACAACGTGATTGTTGGTGATCAGCGAGCCGTCGTGCGCGATGTAGAAGCCGGTGCCGGTGGCGCGCAACCTCGGTCCGCGCGATCGCGATGAAGCCGTACGCCGCGATTTCGATCCGACGACTTCTTCCTCGGGCTTCCAATCCTTCGCGATCTCTGCGGCGTCTCCGACATCGGCGGCGCTGAGCTTTGCGGCGACGCGTTTCAAGCCTTCCGCGTCCTGCTTCGCCGAGGGATCCTTCGGGTCGCGTAGCGCGACCGCGTACCAGAAATAGGATTCCTTGAAATCCTGATCGACCCCCGCCCCGCGCTCATAGAGCCCTGCGAGGCTCGACTGTGCCGGCGCGTAGCCGTGATCGGCGGCCGTCTCGTACCACTTCGCGGCGAGCTTCTCGTTTTTCTTGACGCCCAGTCCGCGCTCATAGGCGGACCCCAAGAGGGCCTGAGCTCCCGTCAGGCCTTGCGCGGCAGCAGGGCGAAGCCATTTCACGCCGCTTTTCCAATCGTTATGGAGGTCGATGGCGATAGCCCCGAGCCGCCACTGCGCGTAGGGCACACCGGCTGCGGCCGATTTCGCATACCATTTCTCGGCCTCGGCGATGTCCTTCGCCACGCCTTCGCCGCGCTCAAAGGCAAGCGCGAGATTGTACTCGGCAGTGGCATTGCCTTGGGCGGCAGCGAGCTGGAACCAGTGGAAAGCCGTCGCTTGATCACGCGCAACACCGTGCCCTTCCGAATAGAGCACGCCGAGCATGTCTTGGCAGACCGAGTCGCCGGCTTTGGCCGGCGCTTCGCAAACGCGCAGCACGGCCGCGTAATCGTTACGCTTGAACGCGTCGAACGCCTCCGGCGGAGCGGCTGCCACGCTGGACGCGCTCGCGAGGACGATAAAGATGATTGGCGAAAGCCATTTTCCCGACATGCATCCCCCAATGCTGGGCGGATGCTATCGAAAGTTAGACGCTACTGCCAAGCGCCGCGCGCTCAGGCCATGCCTACGGCGTCACCATCTGAAAGAGGCGGCGCGCCGGCTCGTCGGGCGGCGCTTTCGCCTTGGCGGCAAGCTGGGCGCGCTGCTCGGGCGTCAGCGTCTTGATGAAGACGTCGAGCGCGGCCGACACGTCGCGCTGCAAGCCGTCGCGATTGCTGTTGATCTGATCGGCGAGTTTGGCAACGGTCGCCGTATCGGGTGTCGGCTTGGCGATCTCGCTCCAGAGATTCTCGATCAATGGCTGATTGCTTTCGCGCACGAACCGGCCGCGTAGGCGCAGCGTGCGCAGGAATTGCTCATAGGCTTGCCGCTGGCCGCCGTTGAGATTCAGCGAATCACCGAAATGCTGCATGCGCACAATCGGCGACGGCGGCGCATGAATATGCATCCAAGCGAGGCCGGCGAGAAAACAGACGTTGAGCGTCAGGGAAAGGGCGACGGCGATCCACAGCAAACGACCGCCCCGCCCGGCCTTTTGGCCGGATTCGGCGAGGGTGGTCATGTGCCGGAATCGTCGCTGAAGTAACTGCTATCGAGTCCCGGCGTGGCGAGCCCATCGACGGTCGAGCTATCGACCGTCTGGGTGCCCGACAGATTGTCATAGGCATCGCTGCCCAAAGAGAAGCCGACCATGCTGGCGCAGGCAAGGCTCGCTGCGATGCTGCTCCAGGCGAGAGCCTTGCGCCATTGCGGCAGACGCTGCGGCAAGCGCGGCTGGAAGGACAATATCTCGGCGCTCGCCGGCGCCGGGGTGCCAGGCACCAGCGCGGCGGCTTGGTCGAGAACGCGTTCATAGACCTGCCGCGGCGGATGCTGATAGGTCGAGCGCGCGGCGATAACGTCGCCGAGCGCCTCAGGTGTCGCCGCCAGCCAGGTTTCGACCGGCTCGGCTTCCGTCTCGCTCAGCCGGCCCTCGGCATAGGCAGCCAGCAACAGCGCATCGGGCTCAGCCACCCGGGATTTCTCACCGAGCGCGCGCCAGCGCTGCCATAGCCGCCGATCCTGTGCTCCAGACCCCTTATCGGTCATGGTCCATCTCCTGTGAATTTCTAGGCGTTTCCGCCGCATTCCATCCCCACGGGTAAAGACTTGTAATCATTTCGCTTCTCGCGCTCCATCGTGGTCCGCGAAATGTTCGCGCAGTTTCAGAATCGCTTTGTGATGGGTGCTGCGCACGGTTTGCGGATCGATGCCAAGCGAAGCCGCGATCTCGGCGACCTCCATCTCGCGCTCGTAAAGCAGCGTCAGGACAAGCTTTTGTCGCGGCGACAGCAGCCCGTCGGGCAGGCGTAGCTTCTCCTGCGGCTCGGCGGTAACCGACAGCATCACCTCCGGCACGGAATCGATCGGCGTAATCTGCGGTTGGCGGCGGCGCTGCATGTCGCGGGCTGTGCTGCGGGCGACAATTGTTAGCCATGTTGACAGACCTGCGCGCGTCGCGTCGTAGGTCTTGAGGAGTCGGAAATCGTCCTTGCAGAGGCGGGTGAAGACCTCCTGCACGATGTCTTCGAGCTCGATGCCTGGCCGCGCCGTCGGTCGCACGGCAGAGAGGATGAGACCCGCGTAGCGACGGACGAACGCATCCCAGGCGGACTTCTCACCGCGAGTCAAAGCTTGCAGGTCGGTCGACTCCGTCACCGCGCCCTGTGCCTTGCTTGCACCTTTTTGACCGCGCGCTGTTTCACGGCCGGCTTCTTAGCCGCCACCGGACGCCTAGCGCGCGCTTCCGCCCGCCGCAAAGCCGCGGCAAAAGCAAGATCGGCCCATTTGCCAAGAAGATCGCTATCCTCGACCGCTTCGGGGGGAGCCTGGTGATAGGCGAGCGCGACCAGCTTGCCGCGGCGGCGATAGCGGAACGGCCCCATGCCGGCGGCGGCGAAGGCGGCTTGATTGCCGTTGTCGCTGCGCAAAAAGAGCATCTCGTCATGGATCAGCGCGAACATCATTCCGCCCCGAAAAACGCCATGGCCGCCGAACATACGCCGAATCTCGACCGGTCCCCAGCGCCGGAACTGATCGCGCAGATAACGGATGAACTCAGGTTCGAAATCCCGCAAGGCCTTTCCTTTTCGTCACCCTCGTGCAAGCGGGGGCCAGGGCGCTCCCTGGATGCCCGCCTTCGCGGGCATGACGATTTCTGAAGATAGCCGGATATTAAAGCTTCAAAGCTTCGCGAAGAAGTCGTTGCCCTTGTCGTCGATGACGATGAAAGCGGGGAAATCGACCACTTCGATGCGCCAGATCGCTTCCATGCCGAGCTCGGGATACTCGACGACCTCGACCTTCTTGATGCAATCCTGCGCCAGCCGTGCCGCCGGTCCACCGATCGAGCCGAGATAGAAGCCTTTGTGCTTCTTGCAGGCGTCGCGCACCTCGGCGCCGCGATTGCCCTTGGCGAGCATCACGAAGCTGCCGCCTGCCGCCATGAATTGATCGACATAGGAATCCATGCGGCCCGCCGTCGTCGGGCCGAAAGAGCCGGAGGCGAAGCCTTCCGGCGTCTTCGCCGGGCCGGCGTAATAGACCGGGTGGTCCTTCATACGTTGCGGCAGGCTTTCGCCGCGATCCAGGCGCTCTTTCAGCTTCGCATGCGCGATGTCGCGGGCGACGATCAACGGGCCGGTGAGCGACAGCCGCGTCTTGATCGGATAGCGGGACAGCGTCGCACGAATCTCGCTCATCGGCCGCGTCAGATCGATCTGCGCCACTTCGCCGGCGAGCTTCGATTCATCGATCTCGGGCAGAAAATGCGCCGGGTTGGTCTCGAGGTGCTCGAGGAAGATGCCCTTGGCGTTGATCTTGCCGAGAATCTGGCGATCGGCGGAACAGGAAACCCCGAGCCCAATCGGCACGCTTGCGCCATGTCGCGGCAGGCGGACGACGCGCACATCGTGGCAGAAATATTTGCCGCCGAATTGCGCGCCGATGCCCATCTTGCGCGTCAGCGCCAGCACTTCCTGCTCGAAATCACGGTCGCGAAAGGCCTGGCCCGACGAATTTCCCGCGCTGGGCAGCGTGTCGAGATAGCGGCAGCTTGCCAGTTTCACCGTCTTCAGATTCATTTCGGCTGAGGTGCCGCCCACGACGATCGCCAGATGATAGGGAGGGCAGGCGGCGGTGCCGAGGGTGCGGATCTTCTCGTCGAGGAATTTGAGCAGCGCATCGTGATTCAACACCGCCGGCGTCTGCTGGAAGAGAAAGCTCTTGTTCGCCGAGCCGCCGCCCTTGGCGACGAAGAGGAATTTGTATTCGTCGCCCTCAGTCGCGTAGAGATCGATCTGCGCCGGCAGATTATCGCCGGTATTGACCTCCTTGAACATGCCGAGCGGCGCTTGCTGCGAATAGCGCAGATTGGTCTCAACATAGGTGCGGCGGATGCCGAGCGAGAGTGCGGCTTCGTCGCCGCCGCCGGTCCAGACGCGTTGGCCTTTCTTGCCCATGACGATCGCGGTGCCGGTGTCCTGGCACATCGGCAATACCTTGCCGGCGGCGATATTCGCGTTTTTGAGGAGATCGAAAGCGACGAAGCGGTCGTTATCCGACGCCTCGGGATCCTCGAGGATATTGCGAAGCTGCTGCAGATGGCCGGGGCGGAGGAGATGCTGACAGTCGACATAAGCCTCGCGCGCCAGCAGCGTCAGCGCTTCCGGCGCGACAGTCGTCAGGTTCGTGCCGTTGAAGCTCGCCGTGCCGACGAAATCCGAGCTCAGCTTGCGATAGGGCGTCTGATCTTCGCCGAGCGGAAAGAGCTCGTGAAAAGTAAAGTCGCTCATGGATGTCCGCGCCCGTTGTTAGGTCGCGCCCGAGATACTCCGCACGGCATTCTGGCGCAAGCACGGGCGCCGTCGCGTATGACGGCGCGTCCTGCCGCGAATCGAGGCTCTATTTCTTGCGAAACGCGTCGAGCGCGACGACTTCGCCGGTCTTGGGGCCTTTGTCGACGGCAGGCTCTTTCTTGGCCTCGGCTTTCGCTAGCTTGGCCGTCGTCTCGCCGGCAGTCGTGCCGGTTGTGCCGCCTTCATTCGCCTGAAATTGAAGACCGAATTTGCAGGACGGGTCGGTAAAGGCGGTGATTGCCTCGAAGGGGATGATCAAGCGCTCCGGCCGGCTCTGGAAAGAGAGCGTCACCGCGAAGTGATCCTCCTCGATCTCGAGATCCCAGAATTGATGCTCGAGGACGATCGTCATGTCCTCGGGATATTGGCTTGCGAGGCTGTCGGGAATCTTGGTGCCCGGATGCTTGGTTTGGAAGGTGATGTAGAAATGATGCGTGCCGGGAAGGCCGCTGGCGGCGGTGCGGGCCAATGCCTCGCGAACCACGCCGCGCAACGCGCGCTCGACCATCTTGTCGTAGCGGAAGAGGTCTTTCACGCGCTTTCGCTCCCCTGATCGCGTACCGCAACAAACAAAGTGGGGGGCTTCTGTTGCCCGGCGCCCCCCGAGCCGCGAGTAACTTTAGGCTTTCATTCCCTTACGGGAATTAGGCCGCGAGTGCCTCAGGTGCGACATTGTCGTTCGCACTTGGATTGTGACCCGATAACGGCGGTATCATGCCGGGCGACAGCAAACATCTTTACAACGCGCGTCGATCCTAGTTCGCCCCCGCAAAGCCGGCCGCCCTCTGGAAAATCTGGGTGGCCGGCGAATTGGTGGAGGCGCCGGGTACTGCCCCCGGGTCCGCTGCGCTTATTCCATGCGCCGTGTATCGCCATAGTCGGTTGCCCGACCCCCTGAATATAAGCGCTTTAGATCAAGAGACAACCTAAAGCACGGCCTGCCCGAGTGCGGAAATCCACCGGTTCAGTCGGCCTGCAGGCCGGTTTTCCGCGCCACCAGCCAGTAGAGGCCGATGATTGGAACCATGCCGCCGAGCATGACCAGCGCGACCGCGGCGGCATCGCCGAGCCCGCCGCCGAGCCAAAGCGACCAGATCACCACCGATAAGGTCATGTTGTCGCGAGTCGTCAGCAGCACCGCGAGGGTGAGCTCGCGGAAGGTGAGCAGCGCGATCCACAGCCAGGCATTGAGCAAGGTCGGCGCGAGGAGCGGCATGACGATTTTCGCGATCACGCCGCCGGTGGTCGCGCCGCCGACCTCGCCCGATTCCTCGAGCTCCTTATGGATCTGGATGAGGCCGGTATTGGTCATGCGCGTCGCATAGGAGATGCGGCCGACGATGAAGGCGACCAGCAGCAGCCAAAGCGTGCCGTAGGCGGGCGCAAAGCGCTGGATCACGAACAACGCGATGAGCAACGCGCCGATGCCGAAGACGATGTTCGGCATCGCGTGCGGCAGGAAGGCGATGAAATCGAACCAGCTCCGGCCGGGAAGGCGCGACCGTAGCACCACCCAGGAGAAGCACACCGCCAGCGCCAGCGTGAATGTCGGCGTCAGAACCATCAGGATCAGCGTGTTGGTGAGACCGTCGCCGATCAAATCCCAGGGCAGGGCCCAATAGCGGGCGAGGGACGCAGAGGCGAGAGCCGCCGCCGAGGGCAGCTGGAAATAGGGCAGGACGGACGCCCAGACAACGACGAGCAGCGGCAACAGCGTCGAGAGGGTGAGATAGAGGGCGATGAGGCACCAGACGGGCGCCTTCAGCCGACCGAGCGCGGCGAGCTGCGGACGGTAGGCCTTGCCGCGCACGACCTGATAGCGATGCGCGCCTTTCTGCATCTTCGCGTACCACCAGCTGAAGGCGCCTGCGAAGCCGAGGAGCAGCACCGAGAGCGTCGCCGCGTTGCCATAGCGCGGCAGCGCATCGGTCGGCGAGAGCTGCAGCACGAGATAGGTCGAGAAGGTGAATACGCGATTCGACCAGCCGATAATTGCCGGCACGTCGAAAGCGGCAAAGCCGATGGTGAAGATGTAGATGCCGGCAGCGAGCACGCCGGGCCAAGCCAAAGGCAACGTCACGCGCCACAGGCGCTTGCCGAAGGTCGCGCCGGCGATCTGCGCCGCTTCCTCGAGCGCGGGATCGCTCGCGCGGAACACCGCCGCCGTCATGATGAAGGCGAGCGGCGCGAGGCTCAGCCCCTGCACCCAGCCCATGCCGATGACGCTCGCGATATTGAAGACCGAAGCGACGCCGAAATGCTGTTGAATCCACACATTCACCAGGCCGATGCGCGGATGCATCAGGAAGAGCCAGCCCATCGCCGAGCCGAAGCCGGGGAGCAGCAGGCCTATGGCCATGAGGGTAAAGAGCAAGGGCTTGGCCGGCAGATCGCTCCGCTCGACCAGCCACGCAATCGGCACGCCAAAGAACAGCGCGACGAGCAAACTCGTCAGCGCGAAGCCGATCGTGTTGGCGAGAACGCGATAGGTGAAGCCATCGAGGAAGATGATCGGGTAATTAGCGAGCGACCAGGCAGCGTCGGCGGCACCGAGGCTGCCGGTGCGGAAGCTCAAGGCGATGACGATCGCAAGCAGCGCGAGGATGACGATGCTCGCCGCGATCACCGCAGCGAAGAATATGCCCGGCCAGATATCGATACGGGTGCGCCGCGCCGCGCTTGTCGCGACACCGGCGATTTCGGCGTGCGAGCTGGCCATCGGCTTATTTCACCACAGCGACACGGACGGACACGAAATCCTCACGCGGGATGCAGCGCGTCGAGCACGTCCATGCTGGCATCGAGATCGATGATGTTGCGGTCGTCGCGCAGGACGCCGAGCGGGTCCTTGCCGGCGGCGACCTTGTCCATTCCCTCATGCAGCATCTTGCGGAAGATTGCGATGCCGCGATCGGTCCAGCCCAGCGTCTCGATCGAGCGGTCGGTGATCAGGCCCTGGCTTTCCTGCGCCGCGCGATCCTGCTCATGCGAAGGGATATCCCACCAGCCATCGGGCACGCGCTCGTAAACCCCGCGCTCGCTCTTCTTGAGACCCTGGGTCTTCAAGCGACCCTGATCGGTGATCGAGGGATAGGTGTTCACCCAGAAGGTCGTCGTCTTCTCGTCATCGGTCGGCACACGGAAACGCATGTCGTGGCTCGGCGGATCGCCGACGCGCGCGCGGGTGAAGCGGTTGGTCGACGGGAACACGAAATGATCGACCTTCGGCGCGGCAAGGCCGGGGATGTGCATGATCGTCTTGAGCCCATACCAGGTCGGGTCCCAATCGACCTGACAATGCTTGAAGGCGAGCTGCGGATAGACCGCGGCGTGGAGCGCGCAAAGATGATGCTGGTCGACCGTGTTCTCGGCGCGCTGCAGCCAGTTGCAATATTCCTCGTCGGCGCCGACGACGGTGAGCCCCGCCTCGCGAAAAAGCAGATCCCAGCGCGGGAAGACCGGTGCCGGCTTCGGGCCGAGATAGGCAAAGACGAGCCCTCCGGCTTCGGCGACCTCATACCCGGCGAGCTTGACGCCGTCCTTCAAGCGGCTGCCTTCGGGTTCGAGCGGCGTGTCGATGCATTGCCCGGTGCGGTCGTATTGCCAGCCGTGATAACAGCAGCGAATACCCTCGGCCTCGACGCGTCCGAATTCCAAAGACACGCGGCGATGCGCGCAATAACGCTCGATGAGGGCGAGCCTTCCCCCGGAATCAGGACGGGGATCGCGGAAGAGGACGAGATCTTCGCCCAGGAGCCGCACCGGCACCGGCTTGTTGGTCACCTGTTCGGTAAACCAGACAGGCCACCAATAGCGGCGCAACAGCGCGCCCATCGGCGTGCCGGGCCCGACTCGCGTCAAAACCTCGTTCTCGGCCTTATCCATTGTTTCCTCCCTGGCGAGTTGGCATTGGATCGTATCCCTAAGCGAAATGCAAACCTGCCGTCCTCTTTTGGCGTCATGGCCGGGCTCGTCCCGGCCATCCACGATTTTTTTTTTAACACGTGGATGTCCGGAGCAAGTCCGGGCATGACGAAACTGGGAAACGAGTCGGTGTTGGAGGGGTCGGCCCGCGCCGCTAGAGTGCGAAATCATGCCGATCAAAGACAGCGAAAAAGCCGAAATCGAAGCCGCGCGCACGGCATCGTCGCAAACCCGCCGCGCCACTGTTCCGGCGCTTGAGGAGATTCTCTTCGCGCCGTTGTCGGTGCTCGATCACGGCTTCGTTCGCGTCATCGATTACATGGGCGACGATTCCGCCGTGGTGCAGGCGGCGCGCGTTTCCTACGGCAAAGGCACCAAGCGCGTGAACGAGGATCGCGGCCTCATCCAATATCTGATGCGGCATCGCCATACGACGCCCTTCGAGATGTGCGAGATCAAATACCATGTGAAGCTGCCGATCTTCGTCGCGCGGCAATGGATCCGCCACCGCACCGCGAACGTGAACGAATATTCCGCGCGCTATTCGATCCTCGACAACGAGTTCTATCTGCCGGCGCCGGAGCATCTCGCCGTGCAATCGACCAGCAACCGCCAGGGCCGCGGCGACTCTCTGCCGCCCGACGAGGCCGCGCGCGTGCTCGATCTGTTGCGTGAAGATTCGATGCGGTCGTATCGCGACTACGCTTACATGCTGAACGAGGACGAGAGCGGCAAGGCGGTCGACGAGAGCCGCTCGGGCCTCGCGCGCGAGCTCGCGCGCATGAACCTCTCGCTCAATTTTTATACGCAGTGGTATTGGAAGACCGATCTGCACAATCTGCTGCATTTCCTTTCGCTGCGCGCCGACGCGCACGCGCAGTACGAGATACGCGTTTATGCCGATGCGATGATTGAGACGCTGGAGCGGTGGGTGCCGCTGGTCGCCGAGGCCTTCCGCCAATACCGCGTCGGCGGCGCGCTGCTCTCGGCCAACGCGCTCGCGGTGGTGAAGAAGCTGCTTGCCGGTGAGAGCGTCGATCAGGCCGCGAGCGGCATGTCGAAGCGGGAATGGTCGGAGCTGATGCAGGTGCTGGGGCGCTAGCGCCGTGACGAGCGGCCCCGGCACCGTCGTCCTCTATCGGGGTCATTCGGATTACGAGAGCGTCGGCACGATGGTGCGCGATCTCGCCGCCGCTTTCGCGCGCAGCGGCCTCAACCCCGTGCTGCTCGATCTGCGCGCGCCCGATTGCGTAGCGCAAGCGGTGCGGTTGGCGCGCGGCGGCGATGTGCGCTTTTTCCTCAGTCTCAATGGCTACGGCATTCCCGCGCCGGGGCAGGGCGCGGGCTTTTATGCCGAAACCGCTACGCCGGTGCTGGTCTATTTTGTCGACCATCCGGCCTATCATCACAAGACGATCCGCGCTGCGCTGCCCCACTTCGCGGTCAGCTTCGCGACGGTGAGCGAAGTGCTGTTCTGCCGGCACGCCGTGCGCCGCGATATTCCCGTCTCGCATCTGCCACACGCGGCCGAGCCGCTCGAGGAAGCACCACTGGCTTGGGAAACGCGCGATCTGCCGTTGCTCCTGAGTGCGTCTCTCCATGGCGAGCCCGAGGCGCTCCGCGCGCGCTGGCGCGATCACGGGGCCACGGTCGAGCAGGCGCTCAACAACATCGTCGCCGAATACGATTTATCGCCGCGCGTGCCGCTGGACGAGACGATGACGCGCGTGCTCGGCCGCGACGATCTGCCGATCGAGGTCCTGGCGTCTTTTTTTGCCACGGCCGATATTTTTATTCGCAGCCGCGCACGCCGCGATCTCGTCCTGGCGTTGAGCGATCTGCCGCTGACGGTCTGCGGCAGGGGTTGGGAGGGGATCGCTGCTCTCTGCGCGGCGCAAGACAAGCGTGCGCGCTTCCTGCCGGCGCAAGACGCACCCGCGGCGATGGCGATGATGCGCCGCGCCAAGCTCGTGCTCAATCCGATGCCGCCCTATTACGACTCGCACGAGCGCCCGTTTCAGGCGATGGCGGCGGGCGCGGTCGCGGTCGTCGGGCCGGGCAATCTCTTCGATGCGCCGCCCTTCGAGGATGCCGTGCTGACCATGCCGGTCGAGCCGCGCGCCGCCGCGGACATCATTTCAGCCGCGCTCGCCGACGAAACGCGTTTGCCCGCGATCGCCTGCGCCGGCATGCGCCTGCAAAAGGCCGCGCACACGTGGGATCATCGCGCCGCGACGCTGCTCGATCTTGCGCCGTCGCTTGCATCGCGGTGAATTATTTCTGCGACGATCTTCACCCAACTGTCCCACGCAACACAGCGGATCGGGTACGCAGCTACAAGATGCCGTCAGCGAATCGTCGACGGCGCGAACGGTGGCGACGGAGGGGCGCTCGGTGTCTTTGCCTACCTCTCTCGGGTGGCTTGTTGCATGATCGCGATCATGCGATCGATTGCTTGGTCTGCCGATGTGCCCGCTGGAAATATTTCGTCTAGAGTTTTATCGCGCGTCCAACCTTTCGGCGGATCCCCTCGGTAGACGAGGATTTTGAACTCGCCCTCGTGTTCGTCGATCCCCCACACAGATGCATTGCGCACGAACGAACTCCAAGTTTTTACGCCTGCATATTTCGTGAGTGCAGGTGGCGTGCGATCGGAAGGGTCGGGTGCCGGCACCTTTGGGTTTCCGCGTTCCATGGTTTCAGCTAGAGCGCGATGGACGGCAAGCGTATTCGACACCGGAACGACAGCAACGGGTTCGACGATTTGGTAAAAGCCGCGCTGAACCATCGCTGTCGTCGGGACATAAACAAAGCCCATTCGCAGATAGAGTTGCCAATGCATATGACGATCCTAAAACGGGGTGATCTTCAGTGTGATACCAACAGTTTTTGCGCGGCTGACCGCAGAATCGATTGCCCCCTTCTGAATAGCGGTTATGCTTCCTTTAGGGACTGCGATATTTAGAACTTTGCCGGTTATATTTTCTCCCGTGATTTCAGTTTTGCCGTAGGTCGCGCCGTCAAAATCAGCAAGCTTTTTCACGTAGTCATTGATCCGGTATGTGAGGCGTCCCGCGTCTTGATAGGTGGCACCATTGAGATCAATCGACTTTATGCTTGTGATCGTGCCGTCCTCTTCCATGAAGTCAACAACGGGGTAGCTAGGCCCGGTTCTGGCGCCACGCACTTTTGATGTGATGGCTTCTTCGATTTCCTGTCCTCTCGCGGCCCAGCCCAGTTTCCAGAACTCCGAAGCCGCCTCTTCCGTCGCGGCGGTGCCTTCGGCCGTGGCGGCTTCCTCGACGACCGTCGTGGCTTCGGCGCTTGGTTTTGGAAATCGGAACGCGGGCCCAAACAGAGCATTAGTCGCGAGATCTGTGATCAGATCCGCACCCTTGCTTGGGTCGTCGCGATGAGTGATGGGTTCGTAGGCATCGAGGACGCTCTGGCGTGTTGCGTCGTCGGGATGTGAGAGGATGGTCCCGAGTGCGCTATGCAGCGCGGCCGCATCTTGAAAATCGCCGACCTGAGAGAAGAGCCGATCGATCTCTGAATTGATGCCTTCAGCGTCTTCGGGTTTGGCGTTAGCAATCCATTCGAGCAGATCGCCAATTTCATCGTTGCGCTCCCCGGGCGGTAGGTGGACGCGGCCGTCATCACCTAGTTTGTCCGAAACGAGTGTTGGACTGACGTTGTCATCGTCACTGCTGGTGGATGCGAACCAGCCAGGGTTAGGAGCCGTGCCGGTGCGTGGATGTTTGTCGGGGTCCCAACCGCCGCCTGTTGGATTCCAATCCCCGGCCGCGGTGGTCTTCGCGATGCGGCTGAGTTTGAGCGCCACGTCTTCGAGTTGCATGTCGAGGCGCGCGAATGTATCGGGCAGATCGGAAATACGAAGGTGAACCGCGGCGATGCGCGCGCGGCAGAGATCGCCAGCGGTCAGCGCGGCGGCAACCGTTCCAAGACCGCCCATCACGCGATCGAGCGAGACGGCGAAGCCGAAACCACGACTGAGCAGCGCCTCGAGATCCTCCTGGGAGCGGGGAGCAAACGCGCCGGCACTTCGCTCGAGCAGCGGCGTGATTCCGAGGAAGAGCCCGTCTTCGGCGCAGCAAAGGCCTAAGCCATTCTTGCGCTCACGGACGCGCCAGATGCTGTTGTTGCGTTCGATCAATCCCCGGAGCCTTCAGATATTTGGCTTAGTCGCACTACTTTTGTTCTTTTGTGTCAACGCATTTTGCCGGAATTATCACCTTCACAAATGGAACGCTATTAGCGGTACATGGCTGATTGTGCTTGGAATTATCCAGATCACAAAGGGAGTTTTATGCGTACACACGGAATATAATGCGCCGCGATGGCGCAACAAGTGTCCTTATTCGACGCGGCTGCCTCCGCAAAGCGCGCGGCAGCTAAGGACGTGCGCGCAACGATGTTCGCGCGCTGCCGCGCGGCGCTCGATCAGTTTGGGGATGATGTTGCGGGTTTTGCGCTTGTCGTCTGGGATCGCAGCGGCGATCTACGAAGCGCCTATGAGACAAGTATCGGGCCTATTCGCCCTGCCTTAGTCCCCACGTTAGCCGCTGATGCCCTCAATCGGCATGTCGCCGTTGTAGTGGCGGAGCAGCGGCTAACGGGAACTTGGAATGACGGCGATGCCGTCTAACTTATTTGCCCTTGCCCGACTTTCTCGCTTGGCTCAGCGCGGAAGCTGCAACGGTCTTTTCGCTTTTGGGACTCGACTTACGCGAGAGTTCTTTCGACGCGAAATGAGCGGGCTTTTTACCGGTCGTCATTGTGAAAACCTTTCGTCCAAGAGGTCACTTGGGGCCAGTTCTCGATGATGGGCATCTCCGCGAACTGCCAAGCCCAAGGAGCTTATCACAATAACCGGTGGTAGGCCACGTTTTGTTCGTCAAGATGTAGCGGCAAGAGAACTGCCGGGAGATGAGGCGGTTATGTTGGATCACGCGACTCGGACTTCTATCAAGATCACGCCGGAGATGATCGAGGTGGGGGCGGCGGCTTATTACCGTTGGTATTCCAGGGGCGGCGCTGACGAGAACGCTATTGCCGATCTCGTTGCCACGATTCTGTCCGAAGCTCTAAGAGAAGGGGCACCAAGCGTTGGCTTAACCTCGCAAGATGGGCTGCCAAAGCTTGGCATTCCGACGCGATAGCGCTGATATCGCCGGGCGTCATAAAGTCATAGAACGGCTTTACGTCGCCACGCGCTCGATACACGCTGCGAAGTGCTTGCCCCTGCAGTGGTGTCCACTCACCATGAACTACCTTATTTCTCTTTGGGTAAGTGCTGCGGATCGCTTTAGCGGCATCTTCAAAATCTCCCAAGCATGTGGGGAGTTCTTTAAAGCTGTTGCTTGCGAGCGAAAGCATTACGTCTACCCGCAAAAGCAGATTGATGTGCGTGGTGATGGCGCGGCCATCCTCCTCGCGTAACCACGGCGATGTGTCGGCATAGTCGACGAATAGGAACGCCCAAATAATGGACTCCACTGTCGACTCAACGCGCGTCCACTCGACCGCAACGCGGCCGATTTCGCGCAGATATTCGTCGGATAAAATTTCGTGGGGCATTTATTTGCCATGATGAGCCGCCTCCCCATTTGAACGGCAACATCCAAAGAGTCAACTATTGCTTGTAAATAGCTATTGCGATTCCCTCACTTTTCCGATTGAGTCCGGCTGGGGGAACGCCAAGGACATGCTGCTAGAGCAATTTTCGCGCTTTTTCTTGCGCCACGAATTCGTCATTCGCTCATACCGAAACCAAGGGCCGCCTCTGAAACTCAGAACGGAGGACGACGAGCTGGATGCTTTCAGCCTCTTTGCGTCTGCCGTGAACGATCTAAAAGCGCAACTGCCCTTGCAGAACGGGGATGCTGTCAGGCTGATATCTGTGGAAGCCTACCCACCAAATAAACCGGTGGCGCTCGTATTCCTCTTTCGCCGCGCTAACGCCAATGTCGGCGCCCCTTGGTTCGAACACCAAACAACACGCGCGCTCCGGCGCTCAGATAAAAAGAGCGACGAGTCCGTCACCGTTACCGCGCACTTGGTCGTTTCGCTGAAATCCCTTCATGACGGAACGCCAATTCATCCAGCGATCATCGAGGAAGTGCCAGGCCTTGGGCGAACGTATATGCAGACGGAAAAGACCGTTAAACTTCTGAACAAAATCAATGTTTGGAGAAAAGAGCGAGAATGGAAGGACGTTAGGGTCAGTCTCGACTTGCCGAACGAGCGCAGTAAACTCGTCTCCATCGCGCGAGAAGCCGATGCTGCCGATGTGCTCTTTGTACGCTCTGAGCGCGTAGTTTTTCAAAAGCCGCTCGACGACGCGACCGATAAAATCAACGAGGAGCTTGTTCGCAAGGCAGTAGCGAAATTTTCGCCAGCCCAGTGGGCACCAGAGAGATAACGATCATGTGGCGTCTTTTTTATCCGCTTCGTTATTTCACGCTTCACAATGCGGAGAAGCGACGTTTGGACATATGGCCAACGCTCCTCTTGTCCGCGCTTATCGCTACGCCGTTTATTTTCTTGCCGGGAGCATCGTTCTTCAAACAGGGCGGCTTTCTTGACAAGCTGATCGTTGTTATGTCGGCGCTGAGCGGTTTCTATGTAGCCGCCCTTGTCGCCGCCGCGACATTTACTCATGACGACCTCGACAGACCCATGACCTTTGGCTCCGTCTCTGTCATCAGAAAAAATCCTGAAGGAGAACAAGTAGCCGAGCTACTTACGCGCCGTGAATTTGTTTGCACCATTTTTGGGTATCTAGCATTCGCAACTTTTGCGCTCGCATTGCTTTCATCTATCGTTGTAAGCGCTAGTGGGGCCGATATCGCATCATTGGCGAAATGGCCTTGGATAGGGGTGGCTTTTCAGCCCGCCCACTTTGGGGTGCTGCGCGACGCCCTGTTATTCATGTTCACCTTGTTGATCTCTCATATTGTCGTCGTCACCGCAATTGGCATCTACTACTTGATGGATCGCCTCTATAGGCGGGATCAACGAGTTCTGAGCAAAAAGAAACATGACGATGCCGCGTAATGAGCCGGAATACAGCGACGAAGAAGCGGCGAAACGCGCCGAAGAAGCGATCCGCCGTTCGTTCGCTACGCCGCATAAGCCTCGCAAGGTGATTGCGCCCGCAACCACGCGCGGCGACGCGCAGCGGAAACGCCGCGCTAAAGGTTCTCCAAAATCCAGATGATGCGGCGAAGGCGCTTTAGCTCACGCGCCTTCTGATGCGGAGAGGTTAGTCCGCCGATAGGTCAGACGCTTGCAATCGCCGTTGCGAATGGCATCGGCAGTGCGCTCCGTATCGTTCATCTCGCGACGATCCCAACGGAACGAGACTTCATCGCAATAGCGCGAAAGATGCTCACGCGAGACATGGTGAAAGCTACCGACGATTGAACGCTTCAAGAGCGCGTTCCAGCTTTCCGCCGTGTTGTTATGGATGTCCTCTTTCGCGAATTCGTTGAGGGTGTGGTTCACGCTGAAATGCATTCCGCCTGTGATTTCCTCGATGCGCTTGTAAGCCTTGTGCTCATCCGTGTGCATCTCGGTTCCTTGGGCGATCTGGCGCGCGATGTTGCGCTTGATCGCGCCATCAATCGGCCATTCCATGACGGTCGCGCGAGCGCGGCCACCACGCTCGACCAACACGGCAACCGGCGTCTTGCGATCCTGCTGCGACTTGCGGCCATCCGTGCCACGGCGCGGCTTGCCGCCCACATAGGTTTCGTCCGCTTCCACGATCTTGCCATTGCCGCCGAGCTGTTCGCCCGACATATCGCGCATGGCCTCGCGGATGCGATGGCAGAGAAACCACGCCGTCTTGTAGCTAACGCCAAGCGTGCGGTGCATCTGATGCGCGCTGATGCCTTTCTTCGCTGACGCCATGAGGCGGTAGGCGAGCGCCCATTTGGTCAACGGGAGGTGCGAGCTTTCCATGACCGAGCCGGTCATGACCGTGAACTGACCGTGGCAATCCTGGCACTCGTAAAGGCCCTCTCGGACCTTCGCCTTGGCGTTCGCGGCAATCGGATAGATGCGGGCGCTATCGGCATTGCCGCAGTGGCAGCACGTCACGCCGTTCGGCCAGCGGATTTCCTCAAAATATGCACGCGTCTTGCGTTCATCGGTAAAAGTGGGTCTGAAAGGTTCAAAGACATTGGAAAGCCTCATTTTTCTGAGGCCAAAACTATCCCTAGCGGGGGCCTTTGTCAAGGTGATAATTCCGCATTTTGCGTACAGATCGGTGACTGGTTTTGGCGGGGCCGCAACCGGTGATTCCGGGATGGGTCTTGCTATACTGTTGCGACGCGATCGAGGTTCGAATTCGGCCGCGATAGGGAGGGATTTTCGACATGGCTCGTACCTCGTTGCGCGTCGTCGCCGCGCTCGCGTTCACCACGGCATTTGCGGCGGCGCCGGCGCTTGCCGCCGACGACACCTATGACATCAACGTCATCATTCCGCTGACCGGCGGCGGCGCGTTCCTCGGCAAGGCCGAGCAGCAAGCGCTCGATCTCGCGGCCGGCGTCATCAACAAGGATGGCGGCATTCACGGCAAGAAGCTTCGCCCGGTCTATCAGGACGACCAGTCGCAGCCGCAGGTCGCGGTGCAGCTCACAACGACGGTGATCGCGGCGCACCCGGCGGTGATTCTCGGCTCGACCGTGTCGCAGCTCTGCAACGCGCAGGCGCCGCTGGTCAAAGATGCGGGGCCGGTGATGTGGTGCTTCTCGCCCTCGGTCCGCACCGAGCCGGGCGGCTACGAATTCACCTCGCAGATCGACAGCCACGATCAGCAACGCGCGCTGATGACCTATTTCAAGGGCAAGGGCTGGAAGCGAATCGCGCTCATCACCACGACCGACGCCTCGGGCCAGGACGCCGAGAAGAGCATCACCGACCTCATCAAGGATCCTGCCTTCAAGGACGTGACGCTCGTCGCCAACGAGCATTTCGCGCCCGGCGATCTCAGCGTCTCGGCGCAGATCGAGAAGATCCGCTCCGGCAACCCCGACGCGATCGTCTCTTGGGCGACGACCGCCGCCGGCGGCACGGTGTTCCGCGCGCTGAAACAAGCCGGCATGGATCTGCCGACCGCCGCTTCGGGCAGCAACATGACCGTGCAGCAAATGACGGACTACACCGCTTTCCTGCCGAGCAAGGTCTATTTCGGTGTCGGCGAATGGGCGGCGAATGGCGATCCGCGCCTTACCGTGCCGAAAGAAGTGGCCGAGCAGCAGAAGTTGTTCTTCGCGACCATGAAGACGGTCAATGTCTATCCCGACAGCGGCGCCGATCTCGGGTGGGAGCCGGTGCGCGTCATCGCCGATGCGCTCAACAAGCTGCCGGCCGGCGCCGATGCCAAGACGTTGCACGACTTCCTGATCAACTGGCAGGGCCATATCGGCGCCGAAGGCGTCTACGACTTCAAGAAGACGCCGCAGCGCGGCCTCAACATCGACAATGCGATCGTCGTTAGCTGGGACGCGAAGGCGAAGGAATGGCATCCAGTCAGCAATTTGACCGGCACGCCGATCGAGTAGCGATCAGCTTTCAGCCGGATATCGTCATCGCGAGGAGCGCTTCGCGCGAAAAAGCGGCTTCCTCATTCCACCACGATCTTCGGCGCTTGGCGCTGCTGGCCGCCGCCGAGGATTTGCCACAGCCGCGTGGCGATCGCACGATAAGTCTCGGC
>DASXCX010000126.1:0-2370 GCA_036490955.1 Allostellaceae bacterium
TCAGCTCGCCCAACATCTCGGCGCGACGCACCACCGGCAGCAATCGGGCGCGCGCGGCCTCGACTTCGGGATTGTCGGGCTTCACCGCCGAAGAGATCACAACAACGCGGGCGTCGCCGAGATTCTCCGGGCGATGACCGATCGCGACCTGAATGCCGAGCGATTGCAGGCGGCGCACGTTGGCGCCGTCGGCGGCGTCGCTGCCGCGCACGACATAGCCGAGATTGTGCAGGATCTCGGCGATCCCGCTCATGCCGATGCCGCCGACGCCGACGAAATGCAGCGGGCCGATGTCGATCGGGAGCGCCCTCATGCGGCATTCTCCCGAGAGTCGTTGGCGGTGACGCAGGCTAGGACGAGATCGGCGAGACGTGCGGCCGCGTCCGGCATGCCGAGATTGCGCGCTGCCGCGGCGGCGGTGACGAGAACCTCGGGCGAAGCGAGCAGTGCGGCAAGCCGTGACGCGAGGGCGTCGGGCGTGAACTCGCGTTCCGGCATCACCCAGGCGGCGCCGGCATCGCCGAGCGCGCGGGCGTTGAAGCTCTGATGATCGTCGGCAGCGGCGGCGTAAGGGACAAGAATTGCCGGCCTCCCGGCGACGCAAAGTTCGGATACGGTCGACGCGCCGGCGCGCGCGATGACGAGATGCGCGCGGCCGAGTCTCGCGTGCAGATCATGGAAGAATGGTGCGACCTCGGCATCGATACCGTTTTGCCGATGCGATTCACGCACGCGCTCCACATCCTCGGGCCGGGCCTGCTGCATCAGCGCAATGCGCGATTTGAGCGCTTCGGGGAGCTGCGCAAGCGCGGCGGGGATAACGGTGCTCAAGATACGCGCGCCCTGGCTGCCGCCGGTAACGAGCAGGTTGATCGTGCCACTCGGCGTCGGATAGGGCAGATCGCGCAGCCTTACGATGTCCGGCCGCACCGGATTGCCGGTGAACGCGGTCCGTCCGAGATCCGCGGCTTTCAACCCCTGGACCTGTGGGAAGGAGGTTGCGATGCGGGTGGCGCGTGGCGCGAGAAGGCGATTGGCGCGGCCCATCAGCGCGTTCTGCTCATGCAACACGGTGGCAACGCTACGCCGTCCCGCGGCGAGCATCGTCGGCACCGACGGATAGCCGCCAAAGCCGACGGCGACCGCGGGCTGCAAGCGCTTGAGGAGCTTTCCGGCTGCGAACGTGCCGAGAACCATCTCGGCGACGCCGATCGCCTTGCCGACGAGTCCGGTATCGAGTCGGCCGGCAGAAATGCGATGCAGCGCCACTTCGGGCAAGCGATCGGCGAAGGCCTGGCCACGGCGATCCGTCACCAGCGCGACGCGATGGCCCCGCGCCAGCAAGGCGCTGGCAAGCGCTTCCGCCGGGAACAAATGTCCGCCGGTGCCGCCGCTGGCGAGGATGACGAGGCGTCCGCTCATTCGTCGCCGTCTCCGAAGCGCCGCCGCGTCAGAGCGAGGATCATGCCCATGCCTAGACCGAGCGCGAGCAGCGACGAGCCGCCGTAAGAAATGAAAGGTAGGGTCATGCCCTTGGTTGGCATGAGATGCAGCGTCGATGCCATGTTGATGATCGCCTGCAGGCCGAACTGCACGAGGAGGCCGGTTGCGGCGAGGACGATATAGAGATTGCTTTCCTGCAGCAGTCGCGAGAAGCCGCGGAGCACGATGAAGGCGAAGATCGCGACGATGATGAGGCAGACGATGAGACCGAGCTCCTCGCCCGCAACGGCGAAAACGAAATCGGCATGCGCGTCCGGCAGCGACAGCTTCACCGTGCCTTCGCCGGGGCCGCGGCCCCAGAGCCCGCCATTCATGAATGCGTCGAGCGAGCGATCCACCTGATAGCTGTCGCCGGCTTGCGGGTCGAGGAATCCGTTGATGCGTGTGGTGACATGCGGCAGGAAGACATAAGCGCCCGCCAGTCCGGCAATACCCGCGCCCATCAGCGCCACGACCCAGATCAGCGACAGACCGGCGAGGAAGAATTGCGTGAACCACACGACCGAGACGACCGCGGTCATGCCAAGATCGGGCTGCTTGATCAGCAGACCGACAATCAGCACGTAAAGGCCGATCGCGATCCAGTTGCCCGGGAAGCCTGGTCTCAGCTTGGCTTGTGCGAAGAGCCAAGCCGAGACCACAGCAAAGCAGGGCTTCACGAATTCCGACGGCTGGATCGATTCGCCCGGCAGGTTGATCCAGCGGCGCGCGCCTTTGATCTCGACGCCGTTCATCAGCGTATAGGCGAGCAACACGATACCGACTGCGAGACCGAAAAAGGCAAGCAGGCGGATCGCCCGCGGGCTTATCAGCGAAATCATGAACATCAGCGCCAGCGCGATTGGCAGGACAAGGAAATAACGCTTG
>DASXCX010000127.1:0-16847 GCA_036490955.1 Allostellaceae bacterium
GAGCCGAGCGCCTCCGCCGTCTGGTCGATAAGACCATCGTAGAAACGCCGCATGCGCTCGTTCGCGTCAAGGAAGGATAGGCGCCGATCCGGGCTGACAAGTTCGCGCGCGAGAAAATCCGATGCCGCCTCTTCCGCACCGACCTTGCCACAATAGATTGAAGGAACGTCGTGATTGTGGCCGGCGACGATGCTCAAGCCGGCCCCGACCGCGAAATCATCATCGAATTGGTAGGGCTGATAATTGAGAAGACCTCGGAAGGCCAGACGCCTCGCCTGAGCGAGATGCGCGGGTCGAAGCGAAGAGAACTGCACGACCAAAGCTCCGAATGCACAGACGATGCGATATATTCGCACCGCACACGACCTTAGGGAAGCGATCTCGCGCCCGTCAAATGACCGCGGCTCCCGCCGCTAGCCATCATTGATCGCGACGAGTCTATCGACCACGTCGATAGTACTCCCGGCATCCCAACGCCGCTGTGATATTCGCCCGCGCTTACGATTGGAACAGCAGCCGCATCATGTAATCGATCGCCGGCGTTCGGACGAGCGGACGGCCGAGCGTGCTCCAGGGCAGCGGCACATTTTGGTCGATGCGGTAAATCTCATTCTGATAGAGACCATAACGAATCCAACAGACCAGGCGGTCTCTCTCCTTCGGCATCGTGCCGTGATGCAAGCCAAACGTGTCGGCGACCACCGCCGTGCCCGCCGGTCCCGTGAACTCTTCCTCCAATCCCGGGAACAGGCGCGCGAAATCAAGGTTCAATCGTCGAGCATTTCCGCTCTCAGGCGGGAAAAGCAGGGTCGGCGACACGGTCGCGGCCGCACCACTGGCGCCGGCTGCTATTTGGGCGTTGTATTGCTCGACGTAACGGTTGGACAGGTCGTGCCGATGAGTCCGGCGAATCATCCGGGTCGGCCCGTCCTTCGGACCGACATCCGTCAAATAAACAAACATGGCAAGAAAACGGAAATCGTCCAGATCGCGATGGATACGATGGGTTTGCGCGGGCGTCGGCCTGTCCGCAAAGGTCCACCACGCGTGAATGGAATAAATCGTCGGCAGACAGCCGAGGTAATCGCCGACAATCGCAAGCAGATCGGGGCGCAAAGCGGTTTCAACGAGATGAGGCGCCGCCGCGATATCGAGCCACCGGTAGGAGGCATAGTGCCCCGCATCGCGACAGTCGGCGAAGCTTCGCGGAAGCTGATCGCTATAGACGGGGACATGCGTGTTGAAGCATGGGCGGGCGCGAAAATAATCCTCGACCTCGCGGCATTGCGAATCGCTGAGCAGGCGTCCGAGCGGGGCGCACCCCTCGTCGTGCAACCGCGTACACGTCGCCTCGGAGGGCGTCGGCAGTTCCAGCGGCGGCGCCGTCTCGCCGACGGTTCGCGCCAAATAGGCAGCGATTTCACTGCGAACCTCCGGACCGACCTGGTTTTGGAGCTGCTGCAGCGCGCCAAGGCAGATGGCACCATCGCGATCATCTTTTTGTGTCACGGCGGCTTCTGTCAGGATTTGGCTGCGCGCAGCCGGTCGACCGCGGCGAGGATTTGATCCGCATCCCAGTCGACCGCCATATCCACGAGCGCGCGCGATTCGTCGCTGATCTCGGTTTGGCCGACCGGTGCAAGGCCGATCACGGGGATACTTCGCGCGCGCGCAATCTCAAGCTCGAGATCAAGCCATTTGCGCGCGCTTTTTGTCGCGTAGACGCCGTCGAGAAAAATCATGGCGGCCACCGGCGCAATTTGCGATTCGAGCCATCGACGGATGAACCGTCCGCCAGCTTCGGTATTCGGATCGACCGCTGGATCGTACCACGGCACGCTGAAATTACGCCAGGAGAGGTCCGGCACGCGATCCAACATGTCGCCGAGCCGCGTCCAGTCCTCGTGATAACGCCAAGCATGCGTGAGAAAGAGATCGTAGGGTTCATTCCGCATATCGGTAATAGCTTCTTCCGTCGCAGCCGGCAGAGCGTCGAACGAACGCAGCGACCAAAGATTGGCCACCCCTTTTTGCAAATCGTGCGCACGGAGCGACAATCGTTTTCGTCCCGGCAGTTCCGCGGCAAGGATATCGCCCGCGCAAAGAAACCCGAGGTGGCGATTGTCCTGGTTCTGTTCGAAGAACAAACCGTCCTCCGTCAGCCAATGCGATTTCAGCAACGCGGCGTAATGCCGGACCTGAACCTCGCTCATCTCGCTCATCGACAGTGTGTTGATGACGAGATCGAACGACTCGCGCAGCCCATCGGCGGCGTAATTCGGAACGAAGCGAAAGCCGAACGCGACCGGCTCGTAGCTCCAGCCGAGGCCCAAATCAGGCCGGGTCAGCGCGAGATAAAGGCTCGAGAAAAGGAGGCATTCGGGCAGGTCGACGATCGTATAGGAGCAATTCGGGAAGACCCGTTTGAACCACGAAGCAAGTCCGCCCCAACCGGCGCCGATCTCGAGAATCTTGATCTCGCCCTTTTCCGCGACTAGACGCTCGAGCCGCGCGACCAGACCGCTTTCGACAAGAAGGCTGACGCGTTCTTCTTGATAAGCGAAGCTATCGTGATTGACGATGATACCGTTCACATCGTGTCCGATTTCACCCAAACGCGCAGGAAGGCTTACCAGGTAGCGAAGCGGCAAATCGGCAGTGAGCCGCCGCCACGCTTCGAGATACGGACCATTGTGCTGCGCCAAGGCGCGGGCAACCACCTCATCCGTATAGGATGCGACCTCCTCGATCATCGGCCTTCCGCGCTGCACCTCATAGAGGTGGTGGCCGGTGAAGATTTGCGTGAAAGCGCGAAGCTGACCGATGACGGCCTCATCGCAACGCGCGACGCGCGCAAAGAGCTCGCGAAATGCGTTCCGGCCGCCGAACGACCAGTTCGCGTCGGGATAGGCAAAGCCCGGATCGATTCCGTTCCGCTCGACATAGCCTTGGCGCTCTTCGACCATCACGCCGATGCGTTCGGCGATCGTGCGAGCACGCGCGAGCTCAGACGGCGATATCGCTCGGGTTTGCGACGGCAATAAAAGCGGAAACGACGATACGCCGCTCACCGCGAAAAGACTCGCGGCACGCCAATACGCAGCCGCGCAGGCGACCCCCATCTCCTGCCCGGTAGACGCCACGACTCAGTTCTCGATAAACTCAACGTCGAACCTCAACACGCGCGCCCGCCTTTCGGCACGTGGCGCGGGATTATATCATTATCCGCCGGTGCGTTAATGCTGCCGCTTTATCCCGATCGCGTTCTGGCCGATTCCCGCGAAGTTTGGCGATCTTACGATCGCGTCGTCGGGTCCCCGGCGCCCGAGCTTCGACACCTGTTGCCAGACTTCCTCATCATCGGCGCGCCGAAAGCGGGAACGAGCTGGCTATTCTCCGTGCTCGCCACGCATCCCGAAATCTTCATTCCGGTCGAAAAGGAACTGCAGTACTTCAACAAAAATTGGCGGTGGATGCCGGTCGACGACTACCTCCGCCACTTCGAGCCCGGCGCCAGCCGGCGAAAAGGCGAGGCGACCACGAGCTATTGCCGGTTACCGAGCGTTGCGATCGAAACCATCAAGCGACTTAAGCCGGACATCAAGCTGCTTTACTTGGTGCGCGATCCCGTCGAGCAGGCGTGGTCGCAGATGAAGCATTTGTTCCGGTATCGCAATGCAAATTTCTGGCGCTATCAATGCCTGTTCGAAAATCTCACGCAGTCGAACTACATCGAGAACTTCCTCGACGACCTCGCGCTGTCTTGCGTCGATCATTACGACACCCTCCGCCGCTGGATGCGTATCTTCCCGCGCGAGAATTTCTGGGTCGCGTCGCTCGAAGAGATCGGCGCCGATCCCGAAGCGGTTTACCGCTCCGCGGCCACGTTCCTCGGCCTGTCGCCGCCGCCATCGATCGACCAAACGCTGCTTCAGAGCAGGGTCAACGAGGGACTTCCCTACCGTCTCGATGCCGAAACCGCCACGATTCTGCGGACGCTCCATCAGCCGCGCGCCTTGCGCTTTCTCGATTACGCCCGGCGCGAATTCGGCAAGGATTTCGCCAGTTTTTGGCGCCACACCCTCAGCGGCGAAATCTTGCCCGACCCGCTGCCGATCGCGGAGAATTTTTACGGGTGGCGGATCGTCGTTTTCGCCGGAAAGCTCTGGGCCTATCCGAAGGATGCCGGCGCCAAGATCGCGGTGACGCGGAGCGAGATAAAATCGACCGACCCAGGCACGCCGCTGCACGCCGCGGACTTCAATTACGAGCTTCAACGCAAAATCGGCGTGATCGACACGCCCGTCGCCCCCGCCGGAAAGACGAGAATCGATCAAGACTTGGAAGATGCGCGGCTCGAACGCGCGGCCTCGGGCTTGCCGATGCTGACGATCACTTTCGTGGTCGATGAGATCGAGGAGCTGGGCGATTATTTCGCCGCGCGCATGATCGCCTGCTCCGAAGCCTCGGCCGTCGAGCGTTCCACGTCGCACCAGGAATCAGTATCCCGTATCTCGGGGGCGGAGATCGCGAGCGCGGTTCCGGTCCATGTCGGCATGCGCAAGGATATGTGGCCACCGCAGCCTTGGATGGCGCCGATGCTCGAGCGGAATGGATTGCCGCCCGTTATCTTCGTCGCCGGCGATCGAGCAAGTCTACGCCGCGAGCTCGCGCCCTTCGTCCGGTCGAGCGGCGAACCGATCATCGAAGAAAGCTACCGCGGCTACAACATCATTCGTCTGCGGCACGATTTGATCGCCGTGAAGCAGTCGCTTGGCGCCATCGATCTGAGCCGTCCTCTCGAACAGCTGACGCGGCAATTCGATGCCGACGATTTCATGACGGATACCGATCTCGGCGCCCTGCGCGTGCGCATCGCCGAAGCGGCCGGACGGCAAAATACGCGCGCGATCTTTGGCGAGCTCCACACCCAAATCGAGCGCATGAAGGAAGAGCAAAACGCGTCGATCGAACAGCTTCGCGAGCAGCTCGCCACGGTCCAGGACACTTTGACCGGCGCGCTCGAAAACGCGCCGGGCCGGCGCTTGATACGGGCGATGCGCCGCCTATTCAGTTGGAGCGAAAGCACCAAGCTGTCGCGCGACGTTCGCGCGTCGCCCGACAAAAGCGTCGCTGGCGGACGTTAAAGCGACGCCTCAGACCACTGCTGCCGCGCTTGCCCGCCTGCCCATCTATTGCGGAGCGGCAAGCTTTAAAATTTAGACCGAGGGACGGCGCAGAATTTGCGCGGGCTTTCGTCTAAGCGTCGGCCTCCGGATGACGCGCGACCACCGCGTTCGCTTCGCGGATCGCGCGCCCTTCGTCGCCGGTTCGATCCAAGGCGTCATTCGCGACTTTCGCCCAGAGCTCTTTCAGCGCCGGCGTCGTCGCTTTATGCGTGTGCCTCTTGGCATCGCCCGCAACCCACGGCATCGGCGGTCCCTTGCGGAGATTCTAGACCGCGATCGACCATACTGGCCGACCGGACCGGCCTCGATCGCGTTACGGATGTGGCGCCATCGCCGGTGGCGAGCCCAGCCCGCCGGTGGGATGATCCTGTCCGGCGCATCCGGCGCCGCTCGCCAGCTTGTCCTTCGCCGCGCCGGCCAGCGCGCCGCCTTGCATCCCTTGTGCCTGCCCGACCGATGCCGGCGGCGCCGCAACGGCGCCATTGACCCCCAGTTGGGCAGTAGGACCGCAGGGCGCCGGCGTTTGTTGGCCGGTCAACTGTGCCGGCGGATTGGGGTTGAAGGGACCCGTTGGCGCATTCGGGTCCGTTTGAGCAAGGGCCGTCGTCCATAGCGCCGCCGCAAGCATCGCGGCCGCCGCCGACAAGCCGATCGTGAACTGATTCATCCGTCGCTCCATGAGACTGCGCGTAAGTGATTTGGGTCGAGATCGGTCCGAACGCAAGGCCGAAGCAAAATCTTGGATGCGCCGCTACTCGCTTTGGCCCCGCAGCCGTGCCACTTCCGCGCGATAGGAGGCGAAGATCGCAGCACCATTGGGCACCCGTTTCTGCCACGCGTCCGCCATCGGCTGCGTGACACGCGCGCCATACTCGTCGGCATCGCCGGGATTGAGCGCAACGACGTGGTGCACGGGCATGGCGCGAAGTTGCACCTCGGCGACGCCGTAGATCCGGTCGATGGCGGCGCCGAATTGGTCCATCGATGCCTGATAACCGGCATTCCCATCAAGCGCGGCCCGCGCCTTCGGCGGCAGTTTCGCATAGGCTTCCTTGTTCATGAAGACGAAGCCGCCGCCCGAGCCGAGCCCGACGACCAGATGCTGCTGGGCGACATCCTTGAGCTTCAAGGCACCGGACCAGCCGATGATCACGCCGTCCGCCGCGCCATGTTGCAACAGCTGATAGACGTCGCCGGGGCTGCTGCTGATCGGCGCGGCGCCGAGGCGCTGCACCATCTCGGCGTCGCCGTGCGTCAGCGTCGCGATTTTCAGTCCCTTTACCGCGGCGAGACGCGCGATCGGCTTCGAGGCGCTGAGGAAGGATTGAGGATAGACGGCGAGCGCCAGCAGATGGACCTGCGCATATTCGGGCGCGATCAGCCCATCGGCATAGATTTTCCAAAACGCCGCCGCGCCCTCGCGCCCGATGATATCGGATGGCAGCTCGACGACGCTGGAGCCGGGAAATTTCCCGCCGATCGAGCCCTGGCTGCCGATGCCGATATCGGCCGCGCCATCGACGACGCGGTCATAGACATTCGCCACCGTCGCGATGGCGCCGCCGATGAAAGGCTGCAGCTTCAACGCGCCCTCGGCATCGCGCTCGACCTTTGCGATCCACGGCTCGTACATCATCGTCCAGTTGAGCGAGCCCGCCGGCGTGCCGGGAATCGCCAGCCGCAAGGTGACCGGCTCGTCGGCCTGCGCGGCGGATGAAAATCCGGCCAGCGCGGCAATGACGAGCGCCGCCCGGCGGAGCAGTGCGCGCCGCCGCGGATTGCCCGTCGCGGGCGGCCGCATCATCGCCTTGCGCCGCCCCAAACCGAGATCAGCACGGGTTATGCCGGATGGAAGATGTCCTCGGCGAACCGGACGTTGTGCGCGTCCTGCATGCGTTTCGAGGGGCCGGCGTTGATGCCCCATTGGTCGTTGCGGCCGGGCTTCCAGGTCCAGTCGTCGGGGCCGCCGACCTTGTACTTCTCGTCCACCTGCTCGACCTCGGCGGTGTATTCGATCACCATCTCTTCCGGGCCGATGAAATACGCAAAGACGTTGTTGCCCGGCCCGTGCCGGCCGACGCCCCATTCGATCGGATGGCCGTTATCCTTGAGGCGGCCGCCACCGCGCATCACCGCCTCGATATTCGGCATCTCGAAGGCGACGTGATGCAGGGTCGCGCCCGAGCCTTTGACGATCGCAACCGAATGATGATCGCTGCTGAGATTGACGAAGGTCATCGCCTTCGTGCGATCGACAACGCGTGTGCCCAGCGCATCGCACCAGAAGTTGACCGCGTTCTCCTGATCGCCGGAATTGAGCACGCAATGCGAAAGCTTCTTCGGCCGCTCGACGTCGTCCTTCTCGGGGGTGAGCGCCGCGACGCCGGCGATGACGCGGACGGTGCGGCCTTCCGGATCCTGGAAGGCGAAACCATAACCGCCGCCCGGCTCGTCGATCGCGCCCGGCGCCTCGACCTTGCGGAGGTTGGTCTTGCGCACGCGATCATGGATCGCGTTCACCGCCTCTTCGTCGGGCGCGGAAAGATTGATGCGCAGCAGCTGGCCCTCATTGCGCTGATGCAGGCCGAGGATGTGATGCTCGTAGCCGGTTCCCCGCAGATAGACCGAGCCCGTGCTGCTTGCCACGGGCTTCAGATTCCAGACCTCGCTATAGAAGCGCTCGGCCGCCTTCAGATCGGTGACGCCGAAATCGATGCTGCGGATACCGTCGACCTTGTAAGCCTGGGCCATGATGTCTCCTCCTGCCATTCCTCAATTATCGCACTTCAATCAACATTCGTCATGCCCGCGAAAGCGGGCAACCAGTCCGCGGCTATGGCCCTCGCTTTCGCGCGAGTGACAGTGGCTTGCGGCGCCGCCAAACTTACTTCTTCGCTGCGCGGATCGCTTGCCACACGCGCTCGGGCGTCGCGGGCATATCGAGCGCGGTGACGCCGAGCGGCAGCAGCGCATCGAGCACCGCCAGCATCACCGCCGGTAATGCTCCCACTGTCCCTGCTTCTCCAGCACCTTTCGCGCCGAGCGGGTTGAGCTTCGTCGGCACCGGCGCACTCTCGATCTCCATCGGGCAGAAATCGTCGGCGCGCGGCATGGCGTAATCCATGAAAGAGGCCGAGAGCAGCTGGCCCGAACGCGGATCGTACACCACGCGCTCCATCAGCGCCTGACCCGCGCCTTGCGCGATACCGCCTTGGATCTGGCCTTTGAGCAATTTCGGATTGATCACTGTGCCGACGTCGTCGACCACGGTGTAGTTCATCAGTTCGACCTTGCCGGTATCGGGATCGATCTCGACCTCGCAGAGATGCGAGCCGTTCGGGAAGGTGTCTTGCGACGGCGAGAAGGTGCCGGTCTCGTACAGCCCGGGCTCCATCCCTTTCGGCAGCTTGTTCGGCAAGAACGCGGCCTTCGCCACCTCCTTGAGGCTCATGCTGCGATCGGTGCCGGCGATGATGAAGCGCCCTTCGGCGAATTGCACATCGGCCTCGGCCGCTTCGAGCAGATGCGCGGCGATCTTCTTCGTCTTGGCGATGATCTTGTCCGCCGCCATCGTCAACGCGGTGCCGCCGATCACCGTCGAGCGCGAGCCGTTGGTGCCGGTACCGAAAGCAACGAGATCGGTGTCGCCGTCGACATAGCGGATGTCCTTCGGATGGAGGCCGAGCTTCTCGATCGCGATCTGCCGGAAGGTTGTCTCGTGCCCCTGCCCCTGATGGATCGTGCCCATCAGCAGGGTCGCCTGACCGCCAGTGTTGAAACGCAGCTCGGCGAATTCGGGCCCAGGCGAGGCCGCGCGTTCGATTGCGTTGGCGATGCCGAGCCCGCGCAGCTTGCCGCGCTGCTGCGCGTCGCTGCGGCGCTTCTCGAAGCCGGCCGCATCGCCGAGCTTCAAGGCTTTCTCCATGATGCCGGGGAAATCGCCGCAATCGTAGTTGAGCCCGCCCAAGGGCGTCTTGAAGGGGAGCTTCGCGGGCGGAATGAGATTCCTCTGGCGCAGCACGACGCGATCTTGCCCGAGCTCGCGCGCCGCATCCTCTATCAGACGCTCGATGATGTAGATCGCCTCGGGGCGCCCCGCACCGCGATAAGGCGCGGTCGCCGGCTGGTTCGAGAAAGCGACCGTCAGGTGCGCGTAACCCGCCGGAATATCGTAGACGCCGACCATCGCACCGAGGCTGCCAAAGGTCGCGAGCAGATTGCGGTCGGAGGAGAGATAGGCGCCGATATTGCTGATGAGGTGCGCGCGCAGGCCGAGAAATTTATGATCGGGCCCGAGCGCCAGCTCGGCCTCGGCGACGACGTCGCGGCCAGCCTCGTCGGCGAGCAGCACTTCGCTGCGCTCGCAGCTCCATTTGACCGGGCGGCCCAATTTCCGCGCCGCCATCAAGGTCAGGCGATGCTCGACATACTGCCAGCCCTTGGTGCCGAAGCCGCCGCCGACATCGCCGGTGACGATGCGGATCTGCGTCTCCGGTATCTTGAACACGTTCCCGGCAAGCATATCGCGCACACGATGCGCATATTGCACATCGGCATGCAGCGTGAAGCGCTCGTCATTCGGATCGTAGGACCCGAGCGTGCCGCGCGGCTCCATGTATTGCGCATGAACCCGACTGATGACGTATTTGCGTTTGACGATATGCGCGGCGGCAGCGAAGGCGGCGTCGGCGGCGGCTTTATTGCCCGTCTCGAAGATGTGCGAGACGTTGTCGGGATTCTCGTCCCAGACGCGCGGCGCGCCGGGCTTCACCGCGTCCTCGGCGTCGATCACCGCAGGCAACTCCTGATAGTCGACTTGGATCAGCTCGGCGGCGTCCTTCGCCTCGGCCAGGCTCTCCGCGACAACCATCGCCACCGGATCGCCGACATAGCGGACTTCGCCGCGCGCGAGACCGGGATGCGGCCGCGCGAACGCCGGCGACCCGTCGGCGCGTTTGCGCGGCAGCGCCAGCCTCGTCGTGCCGAGCTTTTCGAAAGCGACATCGGCCTCGGTAAAAACGCCGAGCACGCCGGGCGCAGCCCGCGCGGCCTTGGTGTCGATCGACACGATTTTCGCATGCGCATGCGGCGAGCGCAGGAAATACGCGTGTGCTTGGCGCGACATCGTCATATCGTTGACGTACCGGCCCGCTCCCTTGAGCAGGCGCGGATCCTCGAAGCGGCTGACCGCCTGACCGATCCCGTATTTCTCGTTTTCCATGAGGCGCATTATGGGCACCCGGGGCGCCGCCTCAAGACCGCCCGTTTCTCAGCCTTTAAGCCGGGGGATCAGGCGCTGCGCATTGCCACGATGGATTGCCTCGATGTCGGCTGACGATAGCCCGAACTCGTCCAGCCCACGCAGCCCGTCGGTCGAACTGCCAAAGGGATAGTCGCTGCCTAAAAGCACCTGTGACACGGGTACGTAGGTGAAGAGCGCCGCGAGCGCCGGTTTGTTGGCGGCGAGCGCGACATCGTAAAACAGCTTCTTTAGCTCGCGATCGACGCCGTTTGGGATGCGCTCCTTGAAAATGCGCTCGGCGCCGGTCACGACAATCCGCCCCGCGAGGATCGGCACCGCAGCGCCAGCGTGGCAGACGATGTAACGGACGTCCGGAAACCGCGTTAGAGTGCCGCTCAGCAACAGGCTCATCACGCAGCGATTGGTGTCGTGCGTGAATTCCATCATCGCGGGCGAAATCCAGTTGAGTGCGCCGGCGCAGCAATCAGCCAGCAGCGGATGGATGAAGACCAGCGCGCGGCGCCGGTTCAGCTCGGCGAACACCAGGTCGAAATCGGCGTGCCCCGGCCACTTGTCGTGATAGCTGGTCATCAACTGGATGCCATCGGCCTTGAGCGTATCGAGCGCGTAGGCGATCTCGGCCAGCGTGTCGTCGACATGCGGCATCGGCACCGAGGCGAAATGGCCGAAACGTGTCGGATGCTCGGCGCGCAGCTTGGCTGCGTGCTCGTTGACGGCGCGCGCGAGCTTCTTCGTCGCGTCGCGGTCGCCGAGATGGATGCCCGGCGGCGACAGCGACAGCATCGCGGTCGCGACGCCGTTCTTCTCCATTTCCTCGAACGTGTGTGCCAGCGACCAGCCGCTGACCTCCGGGCGTTTCGCATTGGCGCCCATCGCGCCAAGATATTCGGGCGCGAAGAAATGGTGATGAACGTCGATGCGCCCCAGTTGTGGTCCGGCCATGATATTTCCTCCTCCTCACACCGCGCATTCTTAGAGGAACCACACGGCCGAATCGAACAATGGCTACAAATCGGTTAGACTGAAGGGAAAAGCCCAAGGGGAGCGCCGCATGCCCGATTCAACACCCGTCGTCACCACGCGTCCGCGTGTTGCCCCGCCAAGGCCTGCCGAGGCGGCCGAACGGCTGGCGCTGAAACGGCGCTTCCCGACCTGCGCCGATGTTCGGGCGCATGCGCAGAGGCGGTTGCCGAACTTCGCCTATGAGTATTGCGACGGCGGCGCCGGCGGCGCGGATATCGGCATCAAGCGTAACAACAACGCTTTCGACACGATCGAGCTGGTGCCGCGCTACGGCAAGGTAATCTCGCCACCGCCGGCGGATTGCGAATTGTTCGGCCGGCATTACGCCGCGCCGATCGGCGTCGCGCCGGTAGGCGGACCCGGCACCGTCTATCCTGGAGCCGAGACCCATTTGGCAAAAGCCTGCCAGGCGGCGGGCGTGCCCTACACGCTCGGCCTGTTGTCCGGCATCACCCTCGACGAAGCGGCCCGCCTGGCGCCCGATGTGCTGTGGTTCCAGCTCTATCGCTTCGCGCGCAACGATCACGCCATCGGCTTCGATCTCGCGAAGCGCGCCGACGCCGCCGGCGTCCACGTGCTGATGCTGACCGTCGACACGCCGATCCGCACGACGCGCACGCGCGAGGTCAAAAGCGGGATCGTCACGCCGTTTCGTCTGACCACGCGCCTGAAACTGGATGCACTGTCATCGCAGCATTGGATGCGCGCCTTCATGCGCACCGGCGTCCCGCGCTTCGTCAATCTGCAGCCCTATATGAACGGCGAGACCAGCATCGAGGCGGCGGCGGCCTTCCAGCAACGCGAGGGCGGTGGTGCTTTCACATGGGAGGAAGTCGCGCGCTACCGCGACAAGTGGAAGAGACCCCTTGTCGTCAAAGGTGTGCTCCACCCAGAGGATGCGGAAAAAGCCGCCGCGCTCGGCCTCGACGGCATCGTGGTCAGCAATCACGGCGGCCGGCAGATCGACGCGCTCCCGGCGCCGATCGATGTCCTGCCGGCGATCGTGGCAACCGTCGGCAAGCGCATGACCGTCCTCTACGACAGCGGCGTTCGCACCGGTGTCGACGTCGCGCGCGCGATCGCGCTCGGCGCCGAAGGCTGCCTGGCGGGCAAGGCCTTCCTTTGGAGCCTCGGCGCGCTCGGCGAAAAAGGCCCCGCGCATATGATCCGCATTTTCATGGACGAGCTCAGCTCGACGCTCGGCGTCCTCGGTTGTCCGACGGTGCGCGAGCTGCGCCATGTGCCGGTCCGTCATCCCGGCGCCTATCGCGCCGAAGAGCTGGCCGTGCGCGGATAACGTTTACCGGCGGTTACGGCGTGGCCCGCTCCATGGTCACATGCCAGCTGTGGCAATCGGCGCTGGCGGTCTCCTTGAACGTGCCGGTAAAGGAGTGGCCGCTGAACGTGCCCACGAAGCCACCACCGCTGCTGACGAAGCTGCCGTCCGCTTTGACGCGACCGCTGACCGCGATGTTCGAGCGGCCGCCCAAGAGCTCGGTGCCTTTCAAGCGGCTGTCCTTGATCTCGATATTGAGTGTTGCCGTGCAAGCCGGACCGCCGGTTGAGGCAATGGCCGTGCCCGACCATTTGCCATCATAGGGGCCTGCCGCCACGGCAACACCGAGCGGCACGGCGAGCGCGGCCAACGATAGGATGACGAGACGCTCATGTTCTCCCCCACTGCTGAAAGTACGTGGCGACGCCGGCAGCGCGCTTTGCCTCCAGACGCGGCGCGCCGCCGTTCTCAATAAAGGCCATCTCCGGAGCCAGTCCTTCCGGAAACGCGCACGGAGAGAGCAGCAACGCGTAGCTGCGCCGGCAAATCCTATGTTTTGATGTATTGATGCACGCGCGCTCCCCAGACGCGCTGTCGGCTAGAAGATCGCCGGACGCGTCTATGTTTTATTTGGCGCGATTCAACTCCCGATCACTATGTCGAGTCAACGACACTGTTCAAGAACGGCCAGGGGGACCGCGTTGCTTTCACGCCGTCTCATCCCCGCTTGTCCTCGTAGGGGTTCTTGCCTTTGCGCAGCATCATACGGATTGGCACGCCCGGGAGATCAAAGCTCGCGCGAAGTTGGTTCGTCAGATAGCGGCGATAGCTCTCCGGCAGATCGCCCGGCTTCGAGGCGAAGAGCGCGAAGGTCGGCGGGCGGATATTCGCCTGCGTCATATAGCGCAGCCGCAAGCGGCGGCCCGAGACCAGCGGCGGCGGATTGCGCGATTGCGCTTCCTCGAGCCAGCGATTGAGCTGCGGCGTCGGGATGCGGCGGTTCCACACCTCATAGGCTTCAAGCACCGCCGGCATCAGTTTGTCGACGCCGGTCCCGCTCTTGGCCGACAGCGTGATCGCCGAAACACCCGCGAGCTGGGCGACGCCCGTCTCCAACGAATCGCGCAGATCCCTCAGCTTCTCGCGCTTATCGGCGACGAGGTCCCATTTATTGATGGCGAGTACGACGGCGCGGCCTTCCTCGGCGATCTCGCGCGCGATGGTGAGGTCCTGCTTTTCGAGGAGCTGCGTCGCGTCGACGACCAGCACGCAAACTTCGGCGAAGCGAACCGCCTCGCGCGTATCGCCGACCGCAAGCTGCTCGAGCTTTTCGGTGACCCGCGGCCGGCGGCGCATGCCAGCGGTATCGAAGAGCCGGATCTTACGGCCGCCGAATTGCCAATCGATCGCGATCGCGTCACGGGTGATGCCGGCCTCGGGGCCGGTGAGCATGCGCTCTGTGCCGAGAAGCTGATTGACCAGAGTAGATTTGCCGACATTTGGCCGGCCGATCACCGCGAGCAGCAGCGGCTTGTCGGCGGGCGCGGCGGCTTCAGGTGCCGGCGTTTCATCTTCGGCGGGCGCGGTTTCTTCCGCACGCACCAATGGCGCGAGCGCGTCGTAGAGCTCGCCCAGGCCATCGCCATGCTCGGCCGAGAGCGCGATCGGCTCGCCGAGCCCGAGGGCGAAGAACGCGTCGCTGTCGGCGCCCCGTCCCTCGGCCTTGTTGGCGACGAGGATCACTTTGCGACCGCGGCGGCGCAGCAGCTGCGCGAATTCACGATCAGGGCCGACTAAGCCGGCGCGCGCATCGACAAGGAACAGGATCGCGTCCGCGTCATCGAGCGCCGCGACGGTTTGCGCCCTCATGCGCGCCGTGAGACTACCTTTCTCGCCATCGTCGAGCCCGGCCGTGTCGATGATGGTGAAGCGCAGATCGGCAAGCGATGCCGGCGCCTCGCGGCGATCGCGCGTCACGCCGGGCAGATCGTGGACGAGAGCGAGCTTCTTGCCGGCAAGGCGGTTGAAGAGCGTTGATTTACCGACATTCGGCCGGCCGATGATCGCGACGCGCTTCGCCCTCGTTTCGGCCATCGCCGCGCTTCCCGCGCCTATCAGCGCATCGCGACGAGATCGGCTTCGTCGGTCAGAACGTAGAGCGTCTTATCGGCGACGATCGGATTGATGAAGACGCCGTCGGGAAAATCGGCGCTGCCGAGCGGCTCGCCAGTATAGGGCGAGACCGAGAAAGCTTCGCCTTCGGACGAGACCACGATCAGCCGGTCGCCGGCCAACACCGGCCCCGACCAGAAGATCGGGTCTTTCTTCTTCTCGGGATTGTCCCATTGCGGCAGTTCGCGCGCCCAGCGCACGCGGCCATCCGCCCGGGTGAGACAGATCAATTCGTTATCGGCGCTCAACACGTAGATGAAATCGCCCGCCACCCACGGCGCGTGGACGCCGCCGATATCCTGCTCCCAGACGCGATCGCCCGTGCGCAAATCGATCGACACCATCAAGCCGCTGTGACTGATGGCGAAGACGCGGTCGCGATCGATCACCGGTGCGCCGCGAATATCGGCGAGCGACGACAGCGCCCCGACCGGCTGCGCCGCGGCAAGGCTGTCATTCCACAACGGACGACCGTTCTCGACGCGCAGCGCGTAAAGCTCGCCCGAGCTGTACGGCACGACGACGAGATCGCCGGCAACCGCCGGCGAGGCGCCGCCCGCGAGCCCCGCCGGCTCGGGCAGGCCGTTATGCGACCAGAGCTTGTTGCCGTCGGCGGCGGAGAGCACGTTGAGCTCGTTCTCGACCGTCACGACGAAGACGCGATCATCGGCGACGGTCGGCGGGCTGTGGATCGGTGCATTCACTTTCACGCGCCAGATCACCTTGCCGTCTGCCGCATCGAGCGCCATCGCCTCGCCATAGCCGGTACCGATGTAGAGACGGTCGCCTGCCGCCGCGACGCCGCCGCCATAGGTCGTCGCATCGGCGTTTTTCGGCTGCGGATCGAAGCGCCACAGGCGGCTGCCGCTTTTGGCATCGAAAGCCGTCACGACATCGTCGGCATCCATCGTGAAGATGCGATTGTTCGCCAGCACCGGTTGCGCGACGACGCGGCCATAGCGATTGACCCCCTCGCCCGCATTCGACTTCCAGGCACGCTCGAGACTATCGCCGAGCGCGAGGTGATACATGGCATGATTGGGGAAGCCGCCCGAATCGGGCCAGGCATTGTTGTCGAACGGACGCGGGACGGCGATTTTGAGCGCGTTGAGCTGCGGATCGGGCTTGAGATTATGCTCGAGATTGAGCACCGACACACGCTTACCGGCCAACGGGGTCTTGTCGCTGCCCGAGACAAGCGATTTGACCGAATCGCAACCGCCGAGCGCGGCGACCAGGATGACGGCGGCCGAAAGCCGCAGCCCTTTGCGCCACATCATGGGGCGAGCGCCTCGGCCATGGCGGCGGCACGCTGGCGCACCGCTTGCGGCACGGTCGCGTCTTTGCCGAGCAAATCGAAACTCTTCTGCGCCTTTGTCTGGTCGCCGGATTTGAGCTCGGCCAGCGCTATCAGTTCCAGCGCCAATCCATGCCAGGCATTGGTCGGCACTGTGAGGGGCTGCAGCTTCGCGATCGTGGTTTGCGGATCGCCCTTATCCATTGTGTAGCGCGCCGAGAGCACGGTTGCGGCGTCGCGGAACGCGCTATCCGTCGAACTGTCGGTTGCGAGTCGGTCATAGATCGCAATCGCGCCCGGAACGTCGCCGGTATTCACCTTGGATGCCGCTTCCTCGAAACGAGCCAGCACGACGCGGCCGGCATCGGCCTTCTGCGCCAGCGAAGCAAAAGCCGCCGCCGCGTCGGCATCCTTGCCCTGGCGCGCGAGATCCAGCGCCGAGGCATATTCCCCCCCTTGGGCTTCGCGCTGCCTGTCCTGATAGGTACGCCAGCCAACGACCACCGCGGTTGCGATCACGATCAGCACGGCAAGGCCGATGACGTAGTTGCCGTACTTCTTCCAGAGCTGCGCCCAACTATCGCGGCGCAATTCTTCATCGATTTCCCGAAAGATATCGCTCAATGC
>DASXCX010000128.1:0-9015 GCA_036490955.1 Allostellaceae bacterium
CACGGTCGGCGCGCAGATGATAACGGCGGTGCCAATCAGGCACGGCGCCTGCGGCCGTGACCTTGCTCGGCGTTCCGCCGCAGATCTCCATGATCAATCGCGTCGCGATTTCGAGACCGGGTGCCGTAAATTCCGGATCAATGCCGCGCTCGAAGCGATAACGCGCATCGCTCTGAAGTTGCAGCTTGCGCCCGGTGGCAGCGGTGCGCACCGGATCGAACAGCGCCGCCTCGATGAAGACATTCACCGTCGTATCGCTGCACGCGCTGCTTTCGCCGCCGATCACGCCGCCAAGGCTGAGCGCGCCGCTCTTATCGGCGATCACCGTCATGCTTTCGTCGAGCGCGTAGCTCTTGCCGTTGAGCGCGGCAAGTTGCTCGCCGATACGGCCGCCGCGCAAAGTGAGATCGCCTTGCAGCCTGTCGGCATCGAAGACATGGAGCGGGCGGTCGAGATCGTAGGTGAGGAAGTTCGTCACATCGACCAGCGCCGAGATCGGCCGGAGCCCGATCGCATCGAGGCGATCCTGCAGCCAGCGCGGGCTCGGCCCGTTCTTCACGCCGCGGATCAGGCGGCCGACGAACAGCGGACAGGCTTTCGCCTCCGGCCCTTCGAGATGCACGCGAATCGGAGAATCAAAACTACCCGCGACCGCGGCGGTGTCGATGGCTTTGAGCTTGCCGAGGCCCGAGGCGGCGAGATCGCGCGCCAAGCCGCGGACACCTAAGCAATCGGCACGGTTCGGCGTAATCTTCACGTCGAGCACCGGATCGTCGAGGCCCATCGCCGCAGCGAAGCTCGATCCAGGCTTCAGATCGCCCGGCAATTCGATGATGCCTTCGTGATCCTCGCTGAGCTTCAACTCGTAGCCCGAGCACATCATGCCGTTTGATTTGATGCCGCGAATCTCGCCGATTTTCAGCACCATGCCGTTGCGCGGAATGGTGACGCCGGGCGTCGCGAACACGCCGGTCAAACCAGCACGCGCATTGGGTGCGCCACAGACGACCTCGACCACACCCTTGCCGGTATCGACTTGCAACAGCTTCAGGCGATCGGCGTTGGGATGCGGCTTGGCATCGACGATGTGGCCGATGACGAAGCCGGCGAGATCCTTGGCGCGGTTCTCGACCGATTCGACTTCGAGGCCGAGCATCACCAAACGCCGCACGATCTCATCGACCGGCGCATCCGTCTCGAGATGCGTTTTGAGCCAACCGAGCGTCGTCTTCATCGCGTGCCCGACACCAGCGAGGGCTGCTCCAGCGGTAAGAAGCCGTAATGCCGGAGCCAGCGCAGATCGCTTTCATAAAAAGTGCGCAGATCGGGGATGCCGTATTTCAGCATCGCGATACGCTCGATCCCCATGCCAAAGGCAAAGCCTTGATATTCGGCGGGGTCGAGGCCGCAATTGGCGAGAACCTTGGGATGCACCATGCCGCAGCCCAAAATCTCGAGCCAATCGGCACCGGCGCCGATCTTTAAACCGCCGCCTTCGCGCGAGCAGCCGATATCGACCTCGGCCGAGGGCTCGGTGAACGGGAAGTAGCTCGGCCGGAAGCGCACCGGCAGATCGTCGACATCGAAGAAGGCGCGGCAGAATTCGATGAGGCAGCCTTTCAAATGCCCCATATGAATATTCTTCTCGATCACCAGCCCTTCGACCTGATGGAACATCGGCGAGTGGGTTGCGTCGTGATCGCTGCGGAAGGTGCGGCCGGGGACGATGATGCGGATCGGCGGCTTGGTGCTCATCATCGTGCGGATCTGCACCGGCGATGTATGCGTGCGCAGCACTTTGCGGCTGCCATCGGCGGCGCGCGGCGTCAGATAGAAGGTATCGTGCTCTTGCCGCGCCGGATGCTCCGATGGAATGTTGAGCGCGGTAAAGTTATGAAAATCATCTTCGATGTGAGGCCCTTCGGCGACGGTGAAGCCCATCTCGCCGAAGATCGCGATCAGCTCGTCGATGGTCTGGCTGATCGGATGGACACGGCCATCGCTGTCGGCCTTCACCGGCAGCGTGACGTCGATCCGCTCTTCCTTCAGCCGCTGATCGAGCGCGACGCGCTCATGGCTTTGCTTCGCCGCGCCGAGCGCTTCCTCGACGACGCCTTTCAGCGCGTTGAGCGCGCCGCCGCGGGTTTTGCGTTCGTCCGGCGCGAGGCCGCCGAGCGTCTTCAAGAGCGCGGTGAGCTGGCCGTTGCGGCCGAGAATCGAGACGCGCAATTGCTCCAGCGCGTCGACATTGCCCGCCGCCGCGATCTGGCTCAGCCAATCTTCACGAACCGCGTCGAGATTTTCCACCCTAGTGGTCCGATTCCAACATTCGCATCCCGTCGCAGCAGGCATTTTGCGAATGTTGGAATCGAAAGACCACTAGCATCTATAGACTTCTAGTGGAGCTTTGGATTTGACATTCGCTTTGGAGCGCGCGTCGAGTGTGGAGCGAATGTCAAATTCGCTCCACTAGCCCTCAGGCCTGAGTGAGTGCCGCTTGTGCCTGGGCCACGATCGCCTGAAACGCCGCCGCATCACGCGCCGCAAGATCGGCGAGCACTTTACGGTCGAGCTCGATGCCCGCGCGTTTCAGCCCGTTGATAAATTGCGAATAGGTCAGGCCGCCTTCGCGAGCACCGGCATTGATGCGCTGGATCCAGAGCGCGCGGAAATTCCGCTTCTTGGCGCGTCGGTCGCGATAGGCGTATTGCAGCCCCTTCTCGACCTTTTCGACTGCGATCCGGAAGCTGGTGTGCGCACGGCCGCGATAGCCTTTTGCAAGCTTCAGAACCTTCTTGTGGCGGGCATGCGCCGCCACGCCGCGTTTCACATGCGCCATGGACCTACCTCAGATAGGGCATATAGGTGAGCACGAGATTTGCGTCGCCGTCCCGCAGGATCATGCTGCCGCGCGCCTTGCGCTTCATGCTCTTCGGCTTGGAGATCAGGCGGTGGCGCTTGTGGGCGACGCCGGCCTTGATTTTGCCCGTGGCGGTGCGTGAGAAGCGCTTTTTTGCGCCGCTCTTGGTCTTCATCTTGGGCATTTTTTATCCTTTCAGTTCAAGGATTTAATACAAAGGACCGCGAGGCATGCCCGTTTTCTTGAGCCAGCGATCCTGGATGAGCCGCGGGTTATATCGGCGAGCCGCCGAAATAGCAAGGGTGGCAGACGCCAGCGGAGGGTCGACGGGGCCGCGCCGGGCGGGCTAACGTCGCGAACGGGCAGGAATACGCGAAGCAGATGAGCGGCGCACGGGATCGGCGTGTCCTCGGAATTGGTATCGTCGGCCTTGGCGGCGCCGCGGTCAACATGCTGCCGGCCTTCGCGCGCAATCCCGACTTCGTGATTGCCGCCGCCGCCGATACCGATCCGGACGTCCTGGCCCGGTTCGCACGCGATTACCCTAAGGCTACGACCTACCGCTCGGTCGCCGAGCTCTGCGCCGCCGCTGCCGCCATCGATCTTGTCTATATCGGCACGCCGACGCGACTCCATGCCGAGCATGCCGGCATTGCCCTGGCGGCGAAGAAGCATGTGCTGATCGAAAAGCCGATGGCGGTGACATTGGCCGAGGCCGATACGATGATCGCCGCGGCGGAACAGCATGGCGTGCTGCTCGGCGTCAACGTCAAGCATAGCTTCGAGCCGCGAATCTTGACGCTGCGCGCGCTCGCGCAATCGGGCGAGCTCGGACGGCTGCGCATGATCCATAGCTGGCGCTATGTCGATTGGCTTTATCGGCCGCGCACGCGCGACGAGCTCACGCCCGGCTGGGGCGCGGGCATTCTTTGGCGGCAGGGACCGCATCATTTCGACTTCCTGCGCACGATCGGCGGCGGGTTGCTGCGCAGCGTGCGGGGCAACTGCCAAATCCTCGATCCGGCGCGGCGCGTGACCGGCGCCTATACGGCCTATCTCGAATTCGCCGATGGGCTGGTCTGTACCGCCGTCTGCAGCGGCTACGATCATTTCGCGTCGCGCGACTATGTGCGCGGCTTCCGCAGCGACGCGCCGCTCACCGCCGCTGGCGGGCACGGGCGCGCGCGCCGCGCCCTCGAGGCGCATGCCGCCGATCCCTCATGGGAAGAAGAGCAGGCCGCGGATGAGCGCTATGGCGGCGGCGGCCCCGTGCCCGATAACGGCAATACCGTATCGAGCAGCTGGCTCCTCAGCGGGCCGCTGATCGCGAGTTTCGAGCGCGGCGATGTACGCTTCTCGACCGCCGGGCTCGTTGTCGATGGCGACCGCGAGCAATGGGAGATCCCGCTCAAGGATCAAGGCGACGGGCGCGATGGCCGGCTGAGGAGCTTTCATCGCGCGATCGTCGAGGGCGTGGCTCTGCCCGCCGATGGGCGCTGGGGGAAGGCGACGCAAGAAGTGCTGGTGGCGCTCGAACGATCGGCCGAGACCCACCAGGAAATCGCGCTGACCTATCAAACGCCTTACGACATTGACGGCTAATGCCGCTGGTGCGGAATCCGCGGCCGGTCTAGCTTGCAGCGCTTTTTCGCAAACGCGCGCACATCGAAAGGAATGCTCCGATGTCGATTCTCGCTTGGCTCGTCCTCGGCCTCATCGCCGGTTTCATCGGCAGCAAGGTCGTCAATCGTCGCGGCGAAGGACTGATCCGCGACATCATCCTCGGCGTCGTGGGCGCCTTCGTCGGCGGCTTCATCTTCAACTTCTTCGGCGCCGCCGGCATCACCGGCTTCAACCTTTACAGCATGATCGTCGCGGTGATCGGCTCGGTCGTGGTCCTCGTGCTTTATCACGCGATCTTTTAGGGATACATCCGAGACGTCGTTACGACGCGAACGATCTCCGGACCGTCGCAACCGTAAATTCTTGATTAGGAAAACGAAGGGCGCGAATTGTCTCGCGCCCTTTCCGACTCGCGAAATCGAAGCGGCTATTTCGGCGACATCACCATCGTCATTTGCCGGCCTTCCATTCGCGGATAGGCCTCGATCTTAGCGATCGCGTCGAGATCGTCTTTGACGCGCATCAGCACATTCATGCCGAGCTCTTGATGCGCCAGCTCGCGGCCGCGGAAGCGCATGGTGACTTTCACCTTGTCGCCTTCCTCGATGAAGCCCTTCATCGAGCGCATCTTCACGTCGTAATCGTGATCGTCGATCGACGGGCGGAGCTTGATCTCCTTGACCTCGATGACTTTCTGTTTCTTGCGCGCTTCGTTCTTGCGCTTCTGTTCTTCGTATTTGAATTTGCCGAAATCGAGGATCTTGCAGACCGGCGGATCGGCATTGGGCGACACTTCGACTAGGTCGAGGCCGGCATCCATGGCACGGGCAAGAGCGTCGTTGCGGGGAACCACCCCGAGCATCTCGCCTCGTTCATCGACCAGGCGGACACGGGGAACATTGATCTCATCGTTGATGCGCGGCCCGTCGTTCCGAGGCGGCGGCGGCGCTTGCGTTGGGCGGGGTATGCGGCGACTCCTTAAGTTGTTGCGGCAGGTCCGGCCGTCGCGGAAGGCGGACGGGCCTCGGTGCTCAATCTAGCGATGGCTTGGCCGAGTTCAAGAATTTCCTGATCTTTCGCGCCCAAACGGCGGATGGCCACGGTCCTGTTCTCGGCCTCTCGTTTACCAACAACGAGCAGCGCCGGGATTTTCGCCAAACTATGTTCGCGCACTTTGTAATTGATCTTTTCGTTGGCGAGATCGACGCGCGCGCGCAGTCCCGCAGCCTCGCAGGCGGCGCGGACCTCCTGAGCATAGGAATTGGCCTCATCGGTGATCGTAGCCACCACTGCTTGAATCGGCGCCAGCCAAAGCGGGAAGCGGCCGGCATATTCCTCGATCAGGATGGCAATGAAGCGCTCCAGCGAGCCGAGAATGGCGCGGTGCAGCATGACCGGGCGATGACGCTGACCGTCCTCACCGATGTAGTTGGCATCGAGCCGCTCGGGCATCACGAAATCGACCTGCAAGGTGCCGCATTGCCAGTCGCGGCCGAGCGCGTCGCGCAGAACGAATTCGAGCTTCGGTCCGTAGAAAGCGCCTTCGCCCGGATTCATCGTGTACGGGAGACCCGCCGCCTCGATGGCGTGGCGCAGTGCGCCTTCGGCCTTATCCCAGACTTCGTCGGTGCCGGCGCGGGTCGGCGGCCGGTCGGAGAATTTCACCGAGACTTCCTGAAAGCCGAAATCGCGATAGACGCTTTGCAGCAATTCGCAGAAGGCGACGCTCTCCGCCGTGATCTGATCTTCGGTGCAGAAAATATGCGCGTCGTCCTGCGTAAACGCACGCACGCGCATGATGCCATGCAGCGCGCCCGACGGCTCATTGCGGTGGCAAGCGCCGAACTCGGCCATGCGCATCGGCAGCTCGCGATAGGAATGCAGCCCCTGACGGAAAATCTGCACATGGCAGGGGCAATTCATCGGCTTCACCGCGAGGACGCGCTTCGCTTCGTGATCGTCGATGGTGAACATATGCTCGCGGAATTTCTCCCAATGGCCTGAGGCTTCCCAGAGCGAGCGGTCGACAAGCTGCGGCGTTCTCACCTCGACATAGCCCGCAGCATCGAGACGGCGGCGGATGTAGTTCTCGATCGTGCGATAAAGCGTCCAGCCTTTCGGGTGCCAGAACACCGCGCCGACCGCCTCTTCCTGCTGATGGAAGAGATCGAGCTCGCGGCCGAGCCGGCGATGATCGCGTTTCTCCGCCTCTTCGAGCTGGAAGAGATATTGCTTCAGCTCTTTCTCGTTCGCCCAGGCAGTACCGTAAACCCGTTGAAGCTGCGCGTTGCGTGCATCGCCGCGCCAATAGGCGCCGGCGACCTTCATCAGCTTGAAGGCATGGCCAAGCTTGCCGGTCGAGGGCAGATGCGGCCCGGCACAAAGATCGACAAAATCGCCCTGGCGATAGAGGCTGATCGTCTCGTCCTTCGGAATCTCGTGAATCCACTCGGCCTTATATTTCTCGCCGAGCTCGGCAAAGAACTCGACCGCGCGATCCCGTTCCCATTCCTCGCGCGTGATCTTCTCGTCGCGGTCGACGATCTCATGCATGCGCTGCTCGATCTTCGCCAGGTCTTCCGGCGTGAAAGGCGTGGCGCGCGCGAAATCGTAATAAAAACCTGTCTCGGTCGCGGGTCCGAAGGTCACCTGCGTCTCGGGATAGAGCTCTTTCACCGCCTCGGCCATGACATGGGCCGCGTCGTGGCGGATGATCTCGACCGCTTCCGGCGCATCGCGCGTCAGGATCGCGAGCTTCGAATCCTGCTCGATCGGCCGGGTCAGGTCTTTCGCCTCGCCGTCGAGCTTGATCGCGACCGCTGCCTTGGCGAGGCCGGGGCCGATCGCGGCGGCGATCTCGCCGCCGGTGACGCCGCGCGCGAAGCGCCTCACCGAGCCATCCGGCAGGGTGATGGCGATCTGGTCTTGGGAATCGGGAGCCATTGCGAGCGTTTATCCGAAGGACAGCGTCGCGGCAACCTCGGCCGGGTCGAGGGCTTTGAGATCGTCGCGGCGAAGCACGGTAACCTTACTGCCGCGCGGCTGGGTGAGCGACGGATCGGAGGCCGCCGAATAAAGCACCGTCGCCTTGCAGCCAGCGGCGACGATGAGATGCATCGGCCCGGTATCGTTGCCGACCGCGTAGCGCGCCGCTGCGCCGAGACCGACGATCTCTGCGAGATTGGTCTGGCCGGCGAGGTCACGTGCCAGCGGCACCCCCTGCACCACCGCGCGGACGGTTTCGCTCTCATCGCGTCCGCCGATCACGACCGGTGTCATGCCGTGCCGGGCGATGGTCGCGGCCAGCGCGGCATAGTGCGACGTTGGCCAGCGCTTCTCGAGGCGATGCGCCGCGCCACCCGGCACTAGCAGCATGAAATCCGCCGGTAGATTGAAGCGGGCGATATCGGCTTTCGCCCAGGAGAGATCGGGCGGCGGAACCGCGGCGATGCCGGCCATTTGGAGCTGGTCCGCTTGGCGATCGAGCGTGTGCATGGAATCGCGCCGCGGATTGGCATGGGGATGAGATGCGCCGCGCGCGATGCCCGACCATTCCGGCCGCGGCCCCCCGCCAAACGGGTAGGGCCCCATGAGATGAAAATAGCTGCTCGAGCGCGACGAGGTCTGAAGATCGTAGACACGGTCGAAATGCGCGTTGCGCAGGCGATGGCGCAGCCGCAACCAGGCGGCGATAGCAAAGCCGCGCGGCCGCTCGTCAATCCAGACCTGATCGAAATAGGGCGACATCCGCGCGATCTCGCCGAACGGTGCCGAGGTCAACAGCGTGATCTCGGCGTTCTGGTGATGGCGGCGGATCGCCGCCGCCGGCCCCATCGCCTGAACGAAATCGCCGAGCGCGCCGAGCTTGATGACAAGGATGCGCGTCGGCGCCGGTGCCTTACTGGCGACTGACGGCTCAGGCGGCAACGGTCGCCTTGGCAGCGTGCGGCAGCAGCTCGCGATAGACCGTCAGCGTCCGCGCCGCCATCAGGCTCGAGGTGAAATGCGCCCGTACATGGGCCATCGCGCGCTGGCCCATCGCCAGCCGCGCCGCCGCATCCTGATCGAGCACCTGCGCCAGCGCCCCCGCCAGCGCCGCCGCATCGCCGGGCGGCACGAGCCAGCCGGTCTCGCCGGGTATGATCGTCTCTTGCGCGCCGCCATGTGCGGTCGCGATCACGGGCCGGCCCATCGCCTGCGCTTCGATGATGACGCGTCCGAAGCCTTCGGGCTGGGTCGACGCCGAGACGACGACATCGGCGAGCATGTAGGCCGCGGCCATGTCGGCGCAGTCGTCGATGAAGCGGAAGGTCGCGTCGCCGCCTGACGCAGCGACCGCCTTCTCGAGCTCCTGCCGATAGCCGGCATCGCCGGCGCCGAGGATCACGCCATGCACGTTGGACCGCTCCAGCCGCGCCAGCGCCTCGATGAAGACGAGCTGGCCTTTCCAGCGCGTCAACCGGCCCGGCAGCAGCACGATATGTGCGTCCTCCGGCAGCCGCCAGGCATGCAGCAGCTGCACCATACGCTCG
>DASXCX010000129.1:0-26691 GCA_036490955.1 Allostellaceae bacterium
TCGTGCGCGCCGACGATCGCGTCGTCGTGCAGGGTGTCAACATGATGAAGCGCCACACGGCGCCGCGGCCGGGCGAGCCGGGCGGTATCGTCGAGCGCGAGGCGGCGATCCACGTCTCGAACGTCGCTCATATCGATCCGAAATCGCAGAAGCCGACGCGGGTCGGTTATCGCTTCCTCGATGATGGCCGCAAGGTGCGCTTCGCCAAGCGCTCCGGCGAAATCCTGGACGCGTGAGGGCATCATGGCAACGCGACTGAAAGAGCATTACGACAAGGTGGTTCTGCCGGCCCTGATCAAGGAGTTCGGCTACAAGAACTCGCTCGCGGCACCGCGCCTCGAGAAGATCGTCATCAATATGGGCGTCGGCGAGGCGGTGCAGGACACCAAGAAAGTCGATGCGGCGGCGAAGGAATTGAGCGCGATCGCGGGTCAACGGCCGGTGATCACGCACGCGAAGAAATCGATCGCCACCTACAAGGTGCGCGAGAACATGCCCCTCGGCTGCAAAGTAACCTTGCGCAAGGACCGCATGTACGAGTTTCTCGACCGTCTCGTGAACATCGCGCTGCCGCGGGTGCGCGACTTCCGCGGCGTCTCGGGCAAGAGCTTCGACGGGCGCGGCAATTACGCGCTCGGCCTCAAGGAACAACTCGTGTTCCCCGAGGTGGATTACGACCAGGTCACCGATGTTCGCGGCATGGACATCATCATCGTCACGACGGCGAAAACGGATGCCGAAGGCAAAGCTTTGCTTAAGGGCTTCGACATGCCGTTCGCCAACTGAGCCGGAAAGCGATCCATGGCAAAGACCAGTTCTGTCGACAAAAACCGCAAGCGCACCGCCCTGGTGAAGCGCCTCGCGCCGAAACGCGCGCGTCTCAAGGCGATCGCCGCCGACAAGTCGCTGCCGCCGGAAGACCGGTTCAACGCGCGCCTGAAGCTCGCCGAGATGCCGCGCAATTCCTCGTCGACGCGCATCCGCAATCGCTGCGAGCTCTCGGGCCGGCCGCGTGCGTACTACCGTAAATTTAAGCTGTCGCGCTTGGCGCTTCGGGAGCTCGCTTCGGCGGGGCAAATCCCGGGCATGGTCAAGTCGAGCTGGTAAGGGAGAAAGCCGAATGTCGATGAGCGATCCCCTCGGGGATATGCTGACACGGATCCGGAACGGCCAGGCGGCGCACAAGCCTGTCGTCGAGTCGCCGGCGTCGAAGATCCGTGCCAATGTGCTCGAAGTCTTGCAGCGCGAGGGTTATATCCGCGGCTACAAGCGCGAGCCTAACGGATTGGGGATGCCCGAGCTCAGGATCGAGCTCAAATACGTCGATGGCGAGCCCGTGATCCGCGAGATCACCCGAATCTCGAAGCCGGGGCGGCGCGTCTATTCGCGCATCTCCGATCTGCCGCGTGTCTATAACGGCCTGGGCATCTCGATCCTCTCGACGCCGCGCGGCGTCATGTCGGATAGCGAGGCGCGTGCGGCCAATGTCGGCGGCGAGATTCTCTGCCGCGTATTCTAAAGGCACACATCATGTCGCGTATCGGAAAACTCCCCGTCAACATCCCGCAAGGCGTCACCGTCGATATCGCCGGCGGCGTGCTGACGACCAAAGGCAAGCTCGGCTCGCTGAAAATGCCGCTCAACACCGATGTCGACACGGCGGTGAAGGACGGCAAGGTCGTCATTACGCCGAAGAACGAGACCAAGCGTGCGCGCATGGCCTGGGGCACGACGCGCGCTCTCGTCAACAACATGGTCAGCGGCGTCAGTGCGGGCTACACCGTCAATCTCGAGATCAACGGCGTCGGCTATCGCGCCGCCGTCCAGGGCAAGGATCTCGTGCTCCAACTCGGGTACAGTCACGATGTCCATTTCCCGATCCCGTCCGACATCAAGATCGCTTGCGAGAAGCCAACCTCGATCGCGGTGAGCGGTGCCGATAAGCAGCGTGTCGGCCAGGTTGCGGCGGTGATTCGTTCGTATCGTGGTCCCGAGCCATATAAGGGCAAGGGGATCAAATACGATTTTGAGAAAATCCGCCGCAAGGAAGGCAAGAAGAAGTAGGAGCGCAGGGGATGAGCGGCAAAGCGGATACACTTTTCGAACGTCGCCGGCGGCGCGTGCGCACGCGCCTCGCGCGTATCAACAAGGGACGGCCACGGCTTTCGGTGTTCCGCTCGTCGCGGCACATCTATGCCCAGATCATCGACGATGTCGCAGGCCGCACGCTGGCCTCGGCGTCGACCCTTGAGGAAGCCTTGCGCGGCGGCAAGACCGGGGCCAACAAGGAAGCGGCGGAATCGGTCGGCAAGCTCCTCGCCGAGCGCGCCAAGGCCGCCGGCGTCACCGCGGTCGTCTTCGATCGCGGCGGTTATCTTTTTCATGGCCGGGTGAAAGCTCTGGCCGATGCCGCCCGCGAGGGCGGACTCGATTTCTAGGAAGGCAGCATGGCAACAACACCATCTGGCGGTAGGACGACACCACCCGGCGGCACCGAGAGACCATCGCGCGGACGCGGCGGCGGCGACCGGCCGCAGCGCGGGCGGGGTGAGGGCGGCGACCGTGGTCCGCGCGGCGACCGCGGGTCGCGCGAGGACAGCGAATTTATCGAGAAGCTTGTCGGCATCAACCGCGTTGCCAAGGTAGTGAAGGGCGGCCGGCGCTTCGGCTTTGCCGCCATCGTCGTGGTCGGCGACGGCAAGGGCCGTGCGGGATACGGTTCGGGCAAGGCGCGCGAAGTGCCCGAGGCGATCCGCAAGGCGACCGAACAGGCGCGCCGCGCCATGATCCGCGTGCCGCTGCGCGAAGGCCGCACGCTGCATCACGACATCGTCGGGCATTACGGCGCTGGCGAAGTAGTGTTGCGTGCCGCGCCGCAAGGCACCGGCATCATCGCCGGCGGTCCGATGCGCGCGATCTTCGAAGCGTTGGGCGTACAGGATGTCGTCGCGAAATCGGTCGGCACCTCGAACCCGCACAATATGATCAAGGCGACCTTCCAGGCGCTCGATCGTTCGGTTAGCCCGCGCTCGGTCGCGACGCGCCGCGGCAAGAAAGTCTCCGACATCCTGCCGCCGCGTCGCGACGGGCAGCAGCAAGAAGCCCGGGAGTAATCCATGGCTGACGAGAAAGAAGCCAAGAAACCGGCGGCGAAGAAGCCGGCTGCGCCGAAGGCCGACGGAGCTGCCAAGAAAGAGGCGGCGCCGAAGAAGGAAGCTGCGCCGAAGAAGGCTGCTCCGGCGAAGGAAGAGGTCGAGGCGGCGCCGAAAGCGCCGAAGATCAAGAAGCCCAAGGCGCCGCGCGCGAAGCTCGCTCCGGCGCATGAGCGGTTTGCGGCAATGGCGAAGATCATCTCGAAGCCGCAAGCGGCGCCGGTGAAGGCTAAACAGAAGCTGCGCATCACGCAGCTTGGCAGCCCGATCGGCCGGAAGGAGTATCAGCTCGCGACCTTGAAGGGCCTCGGACTGAACCGGCGGCATCGCTCGCGCGTGCTCGAAGATACGCCGTCCGTGCGCGGCATGATCGAGCGGGTCAAACATTTGGTGCAGGTGGAACCGGCTCCGTAACGGCCAGGCTCCGCGATGGATGGAACATGAAACTCAACGAGATCAGAGACAATAAAGGCGCGCATTACGTCGCCAAGCGTCGCGGCCGGGGCATCGGCTCCGGCAAGGGCAAGACCAGCGCGCGCGGCGGCAAGGGCCAGACCGCACGTACCGGCGTCGCCTTGAACGGCTTTGAAGGCGGCCAGACACCGCTACATCGCCGCTTGCCGAAGCGCGGCTTCAACAATACGGACTTCCAGAAGCGCTTCGTCATCGTCAATCTCGGAGCGCTGCAAACCGCGCTCGATGCCGGCCATCTCAAGAAGGACGCGACGGTCAATGGTGCCTCCCTCGTCGAGGCGGGCGTGTTGCGCCGGACGCGTGACGGCGTTCGCCTGCTGGCCAAGGGCGAATTGAAGTCGCCGCTGACCATCGAGGTTGCCGGCGCGTCGAAGGCCGCGATCGATGCAGTCGAGAAGCTCGGGGGAAAGGTGATCGTGGCGGCGGAGAAACCGGCCGCCGCCGCGTAGTCATAAAGGATCTGCGAGATGGCTTCCGCCGCCGAGCAACTGGCCTCCAGTATCAATTTTTCGGCCTTCGCCAAGGCCACGGATCTCAAGAATCGGATCTGGTTCACGCTCGGCGCATTGGTGATCTATCGCCTCGGCACCTACATCCCGCTGCCGGGCATCGATTCGGCCACGCTTCAACAACTGATGTCTCAGAATGCCGGCGGCATTCTCGGCATGGTCGATATGTTCTCGGGCGGCGCGCTCGGACGCATGACGATCTTCGCCCTCAACATCATGCCCTATATCTCGTCCTCGATTATCGTCCAGCTGATGACGGCGGTCTCGCCGCAGCTCGAGGCGCTGAAAAAAGAAGGCGAGGCCGGGCGCAAGAAGCTCAATCAATATACGCGCTATGGCACGGTGCTCCTCGCAGCGGTCCAGGCCTATGGCATTGCCGTCGGCATCGAAGGGTTGCCGGGCGCGGTCACCGATCCGGGCATCTTCTTCCGCTTCACCTCGGTGGTCACGCTCACCGGCGGCACCGTCTTCCTGATGTGGCTCGGCGAGCAGATCACGGCGCGCGGCGTCGGCAACGGCATTTCGCTGATCATCTTCTCGGGTATTGTCGCACGTTTGCCATCGGCGCTCGCCGGCTTCCTCGAGCTCGGCCGCACGGGCGCGATCTCGACCTTCTTCATCATGTTATTCCTGATCGGCGCGATCGTCGTGATCACCTTCATCGTGTTCATGGAACGCGCCCAGCGTCGCATCCTGGTGCAGTATCCGAAGCGTCAAGTCGGTAACCGCATGTATGGCGGCGAGGCTTCGCACCTGCCGCTGAAGCTCAACACATCCGGCGTCATCCCGCCGATCTTCGCGTCCTCGCTGCTGCTGCTGCCGGCGACGGTCGCCAGCTTCAGCCAGAATCAGACCGGCTGGCTTGCCGAGGTCGGCGCCTTTCTCGGCCGCGGCCATCCGGTCTATCTCGCCCTTTATGTCGCGCTGATCATCTTCTTCACGTTCTTCTACACCGCCGTTGTCTTCAATCCGGTCGAAACGGCAGACAATCTCCGGAAATATGGCGGCTTCGTTCCCGGCATCCGACCGGGCAAGAACACGGCCGATCATCTGGACTACGTGCTGACGCGCCTCACGGTAGTCGGTGCGATTTACCTTTCGGCGGTATGCGTGTTGCCCGAATGGCTGCTGACCGCCTATTCCCTGCCGTTCTATTTCGGCGGTACGAGCCTGTTGATCGTTGTCAGCGTCACCATGGATACGGTGGCGCAGATCCACTCGCATCTGCTGGCGCATCAATACGAAGGCCTGATCAAGAAATCCAAGCTGAGGGGGAGGCGCGGTTGAACATCCTTCTGCTCGGCCCTCCCGGGGCCGGGAAGGGGACCCAGGCCAAGCGGCTCGAAGAGCATTACGGCATGGTTCAGCTTTCCACCGGGGACATGCTGCGCGCGGAGCGCGCGGCGGGCACCCCCTTGGGTAAGCAGGCTCAGGCGATCATGGACGCCGGCAAGCTCGTTTCCGACGACATCATGATCGCGATGATCAAGAGCCGCATCGGCCAGCTCGGCGGCAAGGGGTTCATCCTCGATGGTTTTCCGCGGACGGTGCCGCAGGCGGAAGCGCTCGATAAGATGCTGGCCGAGAATAAAATCATCCTCGACGCCGTGATCGAAATCACCGTCGACGAGGCGGTTTTGGTCGACCGGATCGCAGGCCGGTTCAGTTGCAAGAACTGCGGCGCCTCCTATCACGACCGACACAACCAGCCGAGGCAGGAAGGCATTTGCGACGGCTGCGGGAGCCACGATTTCGTCCGGCGGCCGGACGACAATGCCGAAACCGTGAAGGCCCGGCTCGATGCCTACCGCCGGCAGACGGCACCCATCCTGCCCTATTACCGAGCCAAGGGTCTGTTGAGCTCGGTTGATGGCATGGCGCCGATCGACACAGTTACACAACAGATTGAAATCATTCTAAATAAGGCGGCAGGTTGACTTTGCTGCGGAATTTCCGATATAAGGCGCGTTCGGCCGTCCGGGGCGTCTGGTCACCGTCCGAAACCGACAATTCGATTTAAGGAGAAGCGCAGGTGGCGCGCATTGCCGGCGTTAACATTCCCAATCAGAAACGTGTCCCGATTGGTCTGACCTATATCCATGGGATCGGGCGGACCTCGGCCGAGAAGATTTGCGCCAAGCTGGGCATCCCGGATTCGCGCCGGGTGCATGAACTGACCGACGACGAGGTGCTCCGCATCCGTGAAGCGATCGACCGCGACTACCAGGTCGAAGGCGATCTACGCCGCACCGTCGCGCTGAACATTAAGCGATTGATGGATCTCGGCTGCTATCGCGGGCTTCGCCACCGCAAGGGCTTGCCGGTGCGCGGCCAGCGAACTCACACCAATGCACGGACCCGCAAGGGGCCGGCGCGGCCGATTGCCGGCAAGAAGCAATCGCCGACGAAGTAATAGGGATCGGAAAAGGACATGGCGACGACGACTTCGAAGCCCGCTGCCGCTGCGCGCGTTCGCCGCCGCGAACGCAAGAACATCACCGCCGGCACGGCGCATGTGAACGCCACATTCAACAATACGATGATCACGATCACCGATGCCCAGGGTAATACGATTGCCTGGTCGTCTTCGGGAACGATGGGCTTCAAGGGATCGCGTAAGTCGACGCCGTATGCCGCGCAGGTCGCGGCCGAAGATGCCGGCCGCAAAGCGATGGAGCACGGCATGCGTACCTTGGAGATCGAAGTGAAAGGGCCGGGCTCGGGGCGTGAATCGGCGCTTCGTGCTTTGCAGACAGTTGGTTTTCAGGTCACGTCCATTCGTGACGTGACCTCTGTTCCGCATAATGGGTGTCGTCCGCCGAAGCGGCGGCGCGTGTAGTCGCGGTATTTTTTTATTTGGCGCGTGCGCCGGCCACAGGGCCGCGCATGTTGATGGCCTAAACGCGTGAGGGTTCCGCTCGTGACGCAAATCCAGAAAAATTGGCAAGAATTGACGAAGCCGCATCAGCTCGAAGTACAGCCAGGCGACGATCCGGCGCGTATCGCGACCGTGATCGCGGGCCCGCTCGAGCGCGGTTTCGGCCTGACGCTCGGCAATGCGTTACGCCGCGTGTTGCTGTCCTCTTTGCAGGGCGCGGCGATCACCTCGGTGCAGATCGAGGGCGTGCTGCATGAATTCTCGTCGCTGCCGGGCGTGCTCGAGGACATCACCGATATTGTCCTCAACATCAAGGGTGTGGCGCTGCGCCTCCATGGCGATGGCCCCAAGCGCATGCGACTGCGTGCCAACGGCCCGGGCGAAGTTCGGGCGGGCATGATCGAGCTGCCGCACGACATCGAAGTCCTGAATCCGGATCATCTCATCTGCACGCTTGATAAAGGCGCGAAGGTGGCGATGGAATTCACCGTCGAAACCGGCAAGGGCTATCGTCCGGCAACCGACAACCGGCCCGAGGACGCGCCAATCGGCCTCATCCCGGTCGACGCTCTGTTCAGTCCGGTGCGCCAGGTCAGCTACAAGATCGACAATACTCGCCAGGGCCAACGGACCGACTTCGACCGTCTGTCGATGTCGATCGAGACCAACGGCGCGGTGACCCCCGAGGATTCGGTCGCGCTCGCGGCGCGCATCCTGCAGGACCAGTTGCAGCTCTTCATCAATTTCGAGGAGCCGCGGGCCGCAACCGAGGAAGAGCGTCCGTCCGAACTGCCCTTCAATAAGAACCTTTTGCGCAAGGTCGATGAGCTCGAGCTCTCGGTGCGTTCGGCCAATTGCCTCAAGAACGACAACATCGTCTATATCGGCGATCTCGTGCAGAAGACCGAGAGCGAGATGTTGCGGACGCCGAATTTCGGCCGCAAGTCGCTGAACGAGATCAAGGAAGTGTTGGCGCAGATGGGGCTTTATCTCGGCATGGAGATCCCAAACTGGCCGCCCGAGAATATCGAGGAGCTGGTGAAGCGCCTCGAGGAACCGTATTGAGCCTTTAGCCTGATCGAGTAACGAACATGCGTCACCGCATTCGAGGCCGTAGCTTCAGCCGTACGTCCGCACATCGCAAAGCGATGTTCGACAATCTTTGCCATGCGCTGTTGAAGCATGAGCAGATCACCACGACCTTGCCCAAGGCGAAGGACCTCCGGCCCGTGGTCGAGCGCCTCATTACGATGGGCAAGCATGGCGGTCTCGCCGCGCGCCGCCGGCTGATCGCGACGCTGCAGGACGAAAAGATCGCCGACAAGGTGATGACCACGCTCGCCGAACGCTATGGCAAGCGTGCCGGCGGCTATTGCCGTATCTACAAGGCGGGCTTCCGCCACGGCGACGCCGCGGCGATGGCGGTTATCGAGCTGGTCGATCGCGATCCCGACGCCAAGGGTTTGGATTCAGGTCCGGTCCAGACGAGCGAGGATGAGACCGAGGAAGCCGCCGCGTCCTGACGCGGCGTCGCTCGGAACGGATAGTTGGCGGGCGTCCGGTATTCCGGGCGCCCGTTTTTATTTCTGCGCGGATGGCCGCTCCTTGCGTAGCCGCCAGGTGCCAAGCGCGACGATGAAATTGGCGACGCCGACCACCAGGAAGATGTCGGTGACGCTGGCGCCGAACTTCAACATCACGGCGCTGCCAAGTCCTGCTGCCACCATGAAGAGCGCGTTCCACACATTGTTCGCGGCAACGACGCGCGAACGGTGCTGGCTTTCGCTCTTCGCCTGCATAAGGGCGTAAAGCGGCACGATGAAGATGCCGGCGGCGACGGCGACGGCGGTCAGATCGACGGACACGCGCCAATTCTGCGCTAGGCTGAGGAACTCGCGCCCGCTCATCAACCCGCTGCCGATATGCCGCCCGTCGGAGAGCCAGAGATCGGCGGCGAACACCGCCATGGCCAGGGCGGAGATCGGCACCAGCTTCAGCGAGATCTTGCCGCCGAGCAGCCGCCCGGCGAGGAGCGAGCCCGCGCCGATGCCGAGCGAGTTGAGCGTCAGGAACAGCGTCACGACCTGGTTGTCGGCGCCGAGCACGTCCTTCGCATAATTCGGGAATTGCGAGACGAGCGCGACGGCAACCAGCCAGAACCAGGAATTGCCGAGGATGATCCAGCGCATCTCGGTGCTTTCATTGGCGTAGCGCAGTACTTTCCAGGTCTCCGCGGCGATGTTGGGGTTGATGCGCAGATCGGAGGCGCCGCCCTCGGTCCGCGGGATGCAGAGGCTGGCGAGCCAGCCTCCGATCGCACAAATCAGCAGTGTCGCCGAGACGATCGCCGGTCCGTCCTGCATCAGGATCAGCAAACCGCCGGCAATCGTGCCGATAAGGATGGCGAGGAAAGTGCCGGCTTCGACGACGGCGTTACCCGCCAGCAATTCGTCGGGCGCCAAAAGCTCGGGCAGGATGCCGTACTTTACCGGGCCGAAAAATGCCGCTTGCACGCCAAGCAGGAAGAGGATCGTCAGCCCGATGCCGATGCCGCCGCCGAAGAGGAAGCCGCCGGCAGCGAGGATCATCACGCCGATCTCCCAGACCTTCAGCGTGCGGATAAGCTGCATCTTGGCAAATTTGTCGGCGAGCTCGCCGGCCGTTGCCGAGAAGAGGAAATAGGGCAGGATGAAGAGCGCGGTCGCGATGGTGACGATGACCTCGACGTCGCTCGAGCTTTCCGAGCGGCCGTAGGCGACCTGGATCACCAGCGCGTTCTTCAGCAGGTTGTCGTTGAGCGCGCCGAGGAACTGCGCCACGAACATGCCGGCGAGCCGCCGCCCGAACAAAAGCCGAAGCTGCGATCCCATCGTCAGACCGTCGCGCGTTCGCTGAAATCACGGCTGCCGTCATCCTCAGCCGGCCCCGCGTCGAGGCGGTCGACGCGGGCGTGCGGCGGGCCGCGGCGGCATAACTCGGTCACGGTGGCGACCGTCGCTTCCTCGCCGATCAGCAGCGCTTCGACACTGCCGTCCTGCCGGTTGCGCACCCAACCGCGCAAACCGTGTCGGCGGGCGCAATGCGTGACAAAGTAGCGGAAGCCGACGCCTTGCACCTTGCCGGAGATTTCGAGGCGGAGCGCGGCGATCATGCGAATTCGAGAATGATCTGGTCGACGGCGAGGCTGTCGCCCGGATGTGCACAGAGCTTCTTGATCGTGCCGTCCCGCTCGGCACGGAGCACATTCTCCATTTTCATCGCTTCGATGACCGCCAATTCCTCACCCGCCTTCACTTCCTGACCTACCGCGACGGCGAGCGAGACCAACAGCCCCGGCATCGGCGAGATCAGATGCTGCGAGAAATCGGGCGCCGGTTTTGCAGGCATGCGGGCTAGCGCCTCCGCCGCGCCGGGTGGCAGCACTTTCAGCTCGAGCACCGCGCCGCCGCGCTCTAGCCGCCAGCCGATGCCGACGCGCTCGATTTGAAAGAGCGTTGCGACACCATCGACCGTGCCGCGGAACAGCGCATCGCCGGGCCGCCAATCGGTCGTCACCTCTTGTCTCGTCGTATAGCCGGCGACGATGACGCTTTCGTTGCGCCGGGTTAGCCGCGCCGGATAACGCGATTCGCCCTGCACGACGACCCAACGCTCGGGGATGACGGCGCCGGCGATCGCCGCGTCGTACTCGGTCGTGATCCGCTGAGCCGCGGCGGCGACCGCGACGGCTTGCGCGGCGATCTCGGGTGACAGCGTCCCCCCTTTGAAGCCGCCGGGGAATTCCTCGGCGATGAAATCGGTCGAGAGCTTGCCTTCGCGGAATTTCGGTCGCGCGATGGCGGCGGAAAGCAGGCCCATATTGTGCGACACGCCGCGGATGACGAAAGCATCGAGCGCGCCGGCGAGCCGCGCGATGGCCTCTTCGCGCGTGACGCCTCGGCCGATCAGCTTGGCGATCATTGGGTCGTAGTAGATCGAGATTTCGCCACCTTCCTCGACGCCGCTGTCGATGCGGACACCGTCGCCCTCCGGCGGCAGATAGCGCGTCAACCTCCCGATCGAGGGCAGGAAGTTGCGCCGCGGATCCTCGGCGTAGAGTCGTGCCTCGATCGCCGAGCCGTTGAGCTTTACGTCTTTTTGGGCGATCTGCAGCTTCTCGCCCGCGGCGATGCGGATCATGAGCTCGACGAGGTCAAAGCCGGTGACCAGTTCCGTCACGGGATGTTCGACCTGCAGACGCGTGTTCATCTCGAGAAAATAGAATTTGCGCTTCTGATCGACGATGAACTCCACCGTGCCGGCGGAGCGGTAACCGGCGGCTTTGGCGAGCGCCACCGCTTGCGCGCCCATCGCGGCGCGTGTCTTCTCATCGAGAAATGGACTCGGCGCTTCTTCGATGACCTTCTGATGGCGGCGCTGGATCGAACATTCGCGCTCGCCGAGATGGATGACGTTGCGATGGGCGTCGGCGACGATCTGAATTTCGATATGGCGCGGCGCGGCGATATATTTCTCGATGAAGACGCGGCCGTCGCCAAACGCCGATTGCGCCTCGCTCGCCGCGAGACGAAAGCCTTCGCGCAACTCGGCATCGCCGCCGGCGATGCGCATGCCTTTGCCGCCTCCGCCGGCCGCGGCCTTGATCATCACCGGATAGCCGATCTCGCGCGCCGCGGCGGCGGCCATCTCGGCATCGGCGGCGGTGTCGAGATGGCCGGGCACCGTCGAGACGCCGGCCTGCTGCGCGATCTTCTTCGCTGCGATCTTGTCGCCCAGCGCGGCGATGGCGGCGGGCGGCGGACCGATGAAGACAATTCCGGCGGCTTCGATCGCCGCGGCGAAATCCGCGTTCTCCGACAAGAACCCGTAGCCCGGATGCACGGCTTCGGCGCCGGTCTCCTTGCAGGCGGCGACGATGCGCGCAATGTCGAGATAGCTCTCGGCGGCTTTCGGCGGGCCGATCCGCACCGCCTCATCGGCCTGGCGCACATGCAGCGCTTCCGTATCGGCATCGCTATAGACCGCGACGGTGTTGATGCGCATGCGCTTTGCCGTCGCGATGATGCGGCAGGCGATCTCGCCGCGATTGGCGATGAGGATTTTTTTGAACATGCTATCTGGTCGCGCGCATCAGAGCGGAATATTGTCGTGCTTTTTCCAAGGATTGGCGAGGTCCTTGTCGCGCAGCATGGCGAGTGAGCGGCAGAGCCTTGCACGCGTGTCACGGGGCTGTATGACATCGTCGATGTAACCGCGCGAGCCGGCAACGAACGGGTTGGCGAATTTCGTGCGGTATTCTTCGGTACGGGCCTCGATCTTGCCGCTGTCGCCGAGATCGGAGCGGAAGATGATCTCGACCGCGCCTTTGGGGCCCATCACGGCAATCTCGGCCGAGGGCCAGGCATAATTCACGTCACCGCGCAGATGCTTCGAGCTCATCACGTCGTAGGCGCCGCCATAGGCTTTGCGCGTGATGACGGTGACCTTCGGCACGGTTGCCTCGGCGAAGGCGAAGAGCAGCTTTGCGCCATGCTTGATGATGCCGCCATATTCCTGGTCGGTGCCCGGCAGGAAGCCCGGCACATCGACGAAAGTGACGATCGGGATATTGAAGCAATCGCAAAAGCGCACGAACCGCGCGGCTTTGCGCGCGCTGTCGATATCGAGGCAGCCCGCCAGCACCATCGGCTGATTGGCGACGATACCGACCGGATGGCCGTCGAGACGCGCGAAGCCGATGAGAATGTTCTTCGCCCAATTTGGCGTGATCTCGAAGAACTCGCTCTCATCGGCGACCTTCTGGATCAGCTCGCGCATGTCGTAGGGCTTGTTCGGATTGGCCGGCACCAGCGTATCGAGCGAGGCCTCGGCGCGCGTCGCCGGGTCATGTGTCGGTCGGTGCGGCGGCTTGCCGCGATTGGACGAAGGCAGGAAATCGAGGAAGCGCCGGAGGTGAAGCAGCGCCTCAACATCGTTCTCGAAGGCGAGATCGGCGACGCCGGAGCGCGTCGTATGCGTGATGGCGCCGCCAAGCTCTTCCTGCGTCACCGTCTCCTGCGTCACCGTTTTCACCACATCGGGGCCGGTGACGAACATGTAGGAGCTGTCTTTGACCATGAAGATGAAATCGGTCATCGCCGGCGAATAGACGGCGCCCCCGGCACAAGGCCCCATCACGACGGAAATCTGCGGCACAACCCCCGAGGCCAGCACGTTGCGCTGGAATACTTCGGCATAGCCAGCGAGCGACGCGACGCCTTCCTGGATGCGTGCGCCGCCCGAATCATTGAGGCCCACGATGGGCGCGCCGACCTTCAGCGCCTGATTCATCACCTTGCAGATCTTTTCGGCATGCGCCTCCGACAACGCGCCCCCGAAGACGGTGAAATCCTGACTGAAGGCGAAGACGGTGCGGCCGTTCACAAGCCCATAGCCGGTGACGACGCCGTCGCCGGGGACTCTCTGCTCGGCGAGACCGAAATCGCTCGAGCGATGCTCGACGAACATGTCCCATTCTTCGAAGCTGCCGGGATCGAAGAGGAGGTCGAGCCGCTCGCGCGCGGTGAGCTTGCCCTTGGCATGTTGGGCGGCGATACGGCGCTCGCCGCCGCCTAGCCGCGCCGCGGCGCGCTTTTCTTCCAATTGCCGCAGAATCTCCTGCATAGGCTCCCCCAGCCCAAAAATCCAATCCTCAGCTTAGTCGGCGCGCAGCAAAGCGGCAAAGCGCGCGGCGAGGGCGATGTCCTCTTTCAGCGCGGCGCGAGTCTTGGTCTGCTCGGGATCTTCGCCCCAGCGCTCGATCTGAAAGGTCTCATCGAGTTGCGCCGCGGCGAAAGCTTCCTCGGCCGAAATCCGTTTGGCGAGCAGCGCGAGAGCCAGCACGACGGAACCGCAGGCCGTGGTCGCGAGATGGAGCGCCACCAGCTGCAGGGCGTCGTGCGCGGCGACGGCACGTTCGATCGCTGCGAGCGTCGCCGGCGTCTGCGCGATGGGCGTGACGCCTTGCGTGACGGCGAAAGCCGCGCCGATTCGGGCCTCAGCCCAGTCGAGGAGCGGCTGCCAGATTTGCTGCTGCCGCTCGACCAGCTCATGCGGCTCGGCAGCGCGATAGCAGAGCAGGTCGGTGGTCCCATATTTGGCGATCTCGGTGATCACCCCGGCGCGACGCGGCGTCACGCGGTCGAGCGCCGTGCTGACCAGCCGCGTCAGCGGCAGGCTGAGCGGCTTCACGATGATGTCTTGGCCTTGCCATTCGTCGGCAATCGCCGCCGCGAGCCGATGCGTGGCGACGCTCAGCGCGCGCTTTTCGGGAGTACGTAGCGGCTTGCCGTCGAGCTCGACGGCGAATCCGGCATCGGCAGGGACGACTTTGGCTTCCTTGTAGAAACGTTTCATTTCCCGGGCGCGAGATCGATAAACGGATCGCGTTCGCTCGCTTCCTCGAAGCCGAAGAAATCCCAGCTTTCGCGCATATGCGGCGGCAGCGGCGCGGTGATCGCGATTGTTTTGCCGCCGGGCAATGGCAGAGCGATGGCGCGGGCATGAAGATGCAGCTTCCTCGCTTGCGGCAGACTTGCGGGATGCGCCGCGGCGCCACCGTATTTGCCGTCGCCGAGGATGGGTGTGCCGAGCGTCAAACAATGCACGCGCAGCTGATGAGTCCGCCCAGTCACCGGCTCGAGCGCGAGCCAAGCGAAGCGATCGCCGGCGCGCGCCACGGTGCGATAATAGGTAAGGGCGCGATCGCCTTCCTCATCATCCGCGGCGACGCGCTCGCCGCCAGGCCCCGCCTGTTTGGCGAGCGGTTGATCGATCTTGCCCTCGCGCGGCTTGGGTACCCCGACGCTGATTGCCCAATAGACTTTGCGCGTCGCTTTGCTCCGGAATAATTCGCCGAGGCGCGCCGCGGCCTGCGCGCTCCGCGCCAGCACCAGCACGCCACTCGTATCCTTATCGAGCCGATGGACGAGTCGCGGCCGTTCCTTTGCCTCGAACCGCAGCGCATCGAGAAGTCCGTCGAGATGGCGGTTGGTGCCGGTGCCGCCTTGCACGGCCAAGCTCTCGGGCTTGTTGATGACGATCATCTCGGCGTCACGATAGAGCACGCGCTTTTGCAGCAGTCGGGTATCGGCCGCGCTCGGCGCCGGGCGCGCCGGCTTGGCGTGCGCTGGGGGCGCCGGCAGCAGAGGAGGGATGCGAATACGCTGACCGGGGGTGATGCGGTCGCTGGCCTCGACACGCTTGCCGTCGAGGCGGATCTGACCGGTCCGCAGCAGTTTCTCGAGCCGACCATGTCCCAAATCGGGAAAATGCCGCTTAAACCAGCGGTCTAAACGGATTTCGGCGTCCTCGGGCGCCACGGTGAGGGTCTGGACGCCGCTCATGCGCGCGATGTTAGCGATGCAAGAGCGGCGAATCCATGCCGAGGCGGATCAAACGCGCGGCGGGGCCGCGCTGACGGTCAGCGGCGCCAATGGCCCGCGCGCCAGACCCAGCGGCCACGGATCAGGACCCAGTTGCCCGGCTCCCAAACGGCTTGGGCGTAGGGGGCGTGCACGTAGCGGCCCGGGGCCCAGACATAACGGCCCTGGCGGGGCGCCCAGCGCCAATAGCCGGGCTGCCAGACCCAATAGGCGCCAGGTGCTGCCGCGGGCGGCGGCGGCATGGGCTCGGCCTGCAGTGCCGGCGGCGCGCCTGTCTGTGCGCTTGTCGGTGCAGCCATGCCGCCGATGAACGGCAAGGCAGCCAAAGAAGCAATGACAGCAAGTTTCGCCGAACGCCTCATGATCGAACCTCCAGGGGTAGAGAGTGATGGGTCATTATAGAGATTTAACGGCCGGATTGCGCGGGAGGACTGCTGAGAACGGGCCACACCGCGAGTTTATTTCTGCTTGGCTTGGCGAAGTTTTTCCCAGTAATCGAGTCGCTTTTTGATCTCGCGCTCGAAGCCTGTTTCGAACGGCTCGTAGAAGCGCCGACGCGGCAATTTATCGGGAAAATAATTAAGCCCGGAAAATCCTTCTTCGGTGCTCGGGTCGTAGATGTAACCCTCGCTGTAACCGAGATCCCGCATCAGTCGCGTCGGGGCGTTGACGGCATGCATCGGCGGCATCAGCGAGCCGCTTTCCTTGGCAGCGCGCATCGCCGCCCCCATTGCCGTGTAAGCGGCATTCGATTTCGGCGCGGTCGTCAGATAGATCACCGCTTGTGCCAGCGCGAGCTCGCCTTCGGGCGAGCCTAAGCGCTCATAGGCTTCCCACGCCGCGAGCGCGACCGGCAAGGCTTGCGGATCGGCCATGCCGATGTCTTCCGCCGCCATGCGAACGACGCGCCGCGCGATATAGATCGGGTGCTCGCCGCCCGTCAGCATCCGCGCGAGCCAGTAAAGCGCCGCGTCGACGTCCGAGCCGCGCACCGATTTATGCAGCGCGCTTATGAGGTTGTAGTGCGCCTCCTGACCCTTGTCGTAGAGCGGCGCGCGGCGCTGCACCGTCTCCATCAGTTTCGCCGTGTCGAGCATGGTGCCCGCGGGCAGCAGGGCGAGCTCTTCCGCCAAATTGAAGATGAAGCGGCCATCGCCATCGGCCATCGCCTTCAGCGCCTGCCGCGCGTCGGCGTCGAGCGGCAGGTTTCTGCCGAGGGCTTTTTCCGCGCGTTGTAGGAGTGTTTCCAGCGCCGCATCGTCGAGACGATGCAACACGAAAACCTGGCCGCGCGACAGCAAAGCGCCGTTGAGCTCGAAGGATGGGTTCTCGGTCGTCGCGCCGACCAGCACGACGGTGCCGTCCTCGACATAGGGCAGGAAGCTGTCCTGCTGGGCGCGGTTGAAGCGATGAATCTCGTCGATGAACAGCAAAGTGCCTTGGCCGCCAACCCGACGCTGAGCCGCCGCTTCAAACACTTTGCGCAAATCGGCGACGCCCGAGAACACGGCGGAGAGCGGCTCGAAATGCATCGCCGTGGTCTCGGCAAGGAGGCGGGCGATCGTCGTCTTGCCGCAGCCGGGCGGACCCCAGAGGATCATCGAGGAGAGCCGATGCGCCGCGACCATGCGCCCGATCGGCGCGTCCGGCGCCAAGAGATGATCCTGACCGACGACGTCGCTCAGCTTTTGCGGTCTGAGCTTGTCGGCGAGCGGCCGCGGCGCCGCATCCTCAAAAAGGCTCTTGCTCTGACCGCTGCGCGGATTGCGCGCCGCGCTCACCGCACGCTCACCGCGAAAAGCTGTCCGCCGCGACGGATGCCGAAGGTCCAGGGACCTTGGCCCGCGCCGAGGGCATCTTTCAGATCGTTGACCGATGAGACGGGAGCGCGATTGACGGTGGCAATGATGTCGCCGGAACGCAGCCCTAAGCGATCGGCAAGGCTGCCGCTCTTAGCGTTGACCACCGCCACCCCGCGAAGCGTGGTCGCAAGTCCCAATTCGTCGGCCTGGGCGGGATTGAGATTGGCGACTGTCGCGCCCGCGAGCGGAGTGTCGGCCGAGAGCGCCGTGGCTTGGCGCGCGGGCTTTTCGGGGAGGGCAGTGAGCACGATGGAAGCGGTAATTACCTGACCGTCGCGCCACAACGAAACCGGCGTCGGCACATCCATCGGCAAGATCGCGACGCGATAGCGCAGATCGTCGGGATCCGCGACCTCATGGCCGCCGATCGAGGTGATGACGTCGCCGAGGCGGATGCCGGCATGCGCCGCAGGGCCGTCCGCCGTCACGTCTTTCACCAATACCCCGCCGGGATGCGGTAAATGAACCGCGTTGGCGAGCTCGGCGGTGACTTCCTGGCCGGTCGCGCCGAGCCAGGGGCGGCGGATCGGCTCGCCCGTCCGCGCCGCCTCTAAGACTGTACGGACCAGGGTTGTCGGAATGGCGAAGCCGATGCCGATAGAGCCGCCCGATTGCGAGAAAATCGCGGTGTTGATGCCAACCAGCTTGCCGTCGAGATCGACGAGTGCGCCACCCGAATTACCCGGGTTGATCGCCGCGTCGGTCTGGATGAACGAGGAAACATCGCTGCCGATGCCGGTGCGCGCCAGAGCCGAAACAATACCACTGGTGACGGTCTGGCCGACGCCGAACGGATCGCCGATCGCGAGGACGAGATCGCCGACCTCGAGCTGGTCGCTGTCGCCGAGTTCGAGCACCGGTAGCCGCTCGCCATGGGTGTCGATTTTCAACACGGCGAGATCCGCATGTTCGTCGGAGAGGAGGAGTTTCGCCTCGAATTCACGCCGGTCGTTCAGCACCACGGTAATCTGTTGCGCGCCGTCGATGACGTGATGATTGGTGACGACGGTGCCGTCGGAACCGAGGAGCACCCCCGAGCCGAGCGATTGCTGCACCCTTTCGCGGGGTAGGCCGAAAGGCGTTTGGTTGCCAAAAAAGCGCCGGAACAACGGATCGTCGAAAAATGGCGAGTGGGTCTGGACGGTACGCCGCGAATAGACGTTGACGACGGCCGGAGCGACTTTTTTCACCACCGGGGCGAAGGACAGGTGGATCGACCCGCGGTTCGTGGGTGGGGTGCGGTTCTGTGTCCAGCCAGGCGTGATTGTCGCAAGCAGTAAAGCCAGCCCTAAAGCTAGCGAACGGGCCGTGATTGCACCTGTCATCGTCCACGCAATCTAATCACGGTGCTGGAGCCGCGCCAGCCCGCCTGGCGTCGCGAGTCGATTGTCGCCGCTTCGGCGATCATGCTAGCTTCGGCTGTCTCGATCCGCTGCTTCGGGGGCTGATTATGCGGGGGATAATACGGGTCTGCGTCCGGGCGGCGGTGCCGCTCTTTGTCTCGGCGCTGGTTGGATGCTCGGTGGTCGACGATTTTTCCGGCCGGGCGGTTGATTTCAATATGCAGGCGGAACTGGTGCAGGAGCAGACAATGCTCCTCAACGTCGTTCGCGCCAGCTTGCGCCGTCCGATGCAGTTTACGGGGCTGCAATCGATCACCGGTAGCGCCAGCATCTCCGGCAACGGTTCGCTGTCATTCCCCTTCGGACCGGCCGGGCACCGGCCGCCGAAGACGCTCAGTCCCGATGTGTTGGGACTCGGCGGAACGATCAGTGGCGGGCCGAGCTTCATCGTACCGGTTCTCGATACCCAGGAATTCTACGAAGGCATCCTCAACCCGATTTCGCTGCAGATTTTCGACTATTATCTCGAACAAGGCTTCCCGCCCGAAGTGCTGTTCGATCTTTTCGTCTCGAAAGTCGTTGTCACCTGGGCGCGTAACAACGCCCCGGCCGGGACCGGCACCGGTCCCGATGCGAATTGCGCCAAGAGCACGAGCAACGCGAATAACGGCGGGTTGGACCTGACAGCCGCCCCGGTCTGTATCGACGTCACCTATCTCAATTCCGTCGCGAACGATTCCGATTTCGATCAGTTCCAGGCGATCGTCGATCTGCTTTTTGCGGAAGGACTGTCGACGGAGCACGTCGAAAGCGTCGCGCGCTACGGTGCGCCTTTGGCGGCGAAGAATCTGCAGCCGACCGATGGCGCGGATAACGGCCGGCAAGCGGCGGAGTTGATTCAAGCTTATGCCGCGGCATCGCAGGCGGGATTGAAGGTCACGAAGGCAGGGCAGGACTATCAGCTCGAGAAGAACACGACGAGCTACCGCTTTTGCTTCCGCGATTTCGGCGCGGTTCCACGGGATTCGCTGCTAGTCTGCGGGCGCAGCAAGAGGGGCGATGACGAGAATGCCGCCTCGCAAAAGCGCGGCGCAGCCGGGGGCTCGGCGCCCCAGACGGAGCCGGGCGAGGTGAATGCGGGGGGCGCGACCGGTTTCAACCTCACGCTCACCGATCAGGCACAGCAAACCCTTATCGGCCGGCTGCAGCAGGCGACGGCACGTATCTCGCCGAAAGCCATTCCATTGCTCGCGAATATGCGTGTGACATCGTTCCAGCTTCAGCTGCGGTCGACCGAGGGTATCATCTACTATCTCGGCGAGTTGACGCGGCGGCATCTCTATCCGGAGCCGGGCAAATTCCCCGACGAAAGCCGGCCCCGTCTCATCAAGGTGCCGACGCAGGTGCCGGATGGCGCCATGCCGCGCGTGCCGTGCGACGGCGACAACAACGGCCGCACGCGTCATACCGAGTTGATCTATCCCAACGACAAGGCCGATCCGGGCGGTGCGTCGCGCGGCGCCGCCTCATCCTATTTTTGCGACGATATCTTTGTCGTCGATCAGGGCGGCGACAACAACGCTTTCATCACTGTCGGCTATGACGGCAGCACCTACGGGCTCGCCCAAGGCGCCGACCGCTCCGGTCGTACCTATCAGGTGCTCGAGCTCGCCAAGCAGATCCTCGCCGTCAACACGTCGGCGAAGCAACTGCCGGCGACCAGCGTGGTAGTGATCAGCCAACCCTGATCGGGCCCAAAGCGCTTGCTTAACGGGCGAGACTAAGCCGGCGCCGCGGATGTCGTGAAGACCTCGGCGAAAGCGCCTTTGAGCGCGGCGTCGACCTCGGGCATGGGTGCCGTGATGCCGAGTGCGGCGAGCGAAGTCACTCCATGCTCGCTGATGCCGCAGGGCACGATGCCGCGATAATGCGACAGGTCGGGATCGACATTGAGTGAAACGCCGTGGAAGCTCACCCAATGGCGGACGCGTACGCCGATCGCCGCGATCTTGCTTTCCTTGCCGGCGCTTTCGGCGATCCAGATGCCGATGCGGCCGTCGCGCCGCTCGCCTTTTACGTTGAAGCGCTGCAGCGCGCGGATCAGCCATTCCTCGAGATTGCGGACATAGGCGCGGAGATCGGCGCCGCGCTTTTGTAAGTCGAGCATCACATAGCCAACGCGCTGGCCAGGGCCGTGATAGGTGTACTGGCCGCCGCGGCCGCTGCGGAAGACGGGCAGGAGATCGGGCGCGATCAAGTCGTTCAAACGGGCGCTGGTGCCAGCGGTGTAGAGCGGCGGGTGCTCGAGCAGCCAGACCAGCTCGGGCGCGGCGCCGGCGCGGATCGCCGCGGCGCGCGTTTCCATCGCGGCGACCGCCTCGTCATAGGGTACGGGTGTGTCGTTGATACGCCATTCGACGTCGTTGATGTGTGAGGTCATATTTTCAACCAGCGTATAGAGGCTTTTCGTCTCGCTTGCGATGCCGCTGCGGGTTTGCTAAATCGCCGCGAGCGGCTCGGTCCGAAATACCGCCGCTCCGTGCGGTCGTGGCGGAATTGGTAGACGCACTAGCTTGAGGTGCTAGCGGGGGAAACCCCTTGGAAGTTCGAGTCTTCTCGACCGCACCATCTTCGCCTTGGGGGGCTGGGCGATGGCTGATGAATTGCGCCGCGCCGCGCTCGAATATCACCGTTTTCCCGTTCCCGGCAAAATCGCGATCGCCGCGACCAAGCCGCTCGCCAATCAGCACGATCTCGCGCTCGCCTATTCGCCGGGCGTCGCCGAAGCCTGCCTTGCCATTGCCGACGATCCGGCGCAGGCCTCGAACTACACGGCGCGCGGCAATCTCGTCGCCGTCATCACCAATGGCACCGCGGTCCTAGGCCTCGGCGCGATCGGCCCGCTGGCGGCCAAGCCGGTGATGGAAGGCAAGGCGGTGCTGTTCAAGAAATTCGCCGGCATCGATGTCTTCGATATCGAGCTCGACGCCAAGGACCCCGACAAATTCATCGAGATTGTCGCTGCGCTCGAGCCGAGCTTCGGCGCGATCAATCTCGAGGATGTGAAGGCGCCGGAGTGCTTCACGATCGAAGAGCAACTCCGCGCCCGGATGAAAATTCCGGTCTTCCATGACGATCAACACGGCACGGCGATCATCGTCGGTGCCGCTGTGCGCAACGCGCTCAAGCTGGTCGGCAAGCGCATCGAGGAGGTGAAGCTGGTCGCGTCCGGTGCGGGCGCGGCGGCGATCGCTTGTCTCGATCTGCTCGTCACGATGGGCCTCAAGATCGAGAATACCATCGTTACCGATCGCTTTGGCGTGGTCTGGCGCGGCCGCAAGGAAGAGATGGATCCGCGCAAGGATCGCTACGCCAAGGACACCAACGCGCGCACGCTAGGCGACGTGATCGGCAATGCGGATATCTTTCTCGGCCTTTCGGCGGCGCATGTGCTGAAGCCCGAGATGGTGGCGAAAATGGCGGCGAAGCCACTGATTTTTGCGCTGGCCAATCCGACGCCCGAAATCCTGCCGGAGGACGCACGCGCGGCGAAGCCGGATGCGATCATCGCCACCGGGCGTACCGACTATCCAAATCAGGTCAACAACGTCCTCTGCTTTCCCTACATCTTCCGCGGCGCCCTCGACGTCGGCGCGACCACGATCAACGAGGCGATGAAGCTCGCTTGCGTCGAGGCGCTGGCCGCTCTCGCGCAGGCGCCGCCGTCGGACGTGGTGGCGGCGGCTTACGGCGATGAAGCGCTGGTTTTCGGGCCTGACTACCTCATTCCGAAGCCCTTTGATCCGCGGCTCATCATCGAACTAGCGCCGGCCGTGGCGAAGGCGGCGATGGATAGCGGCGTTGCCACCCGGCCGATCGAGGATTTCGCCGCCTACCAGCAGCGATTGACCCAATTCGTCTTCCGCTCCGGTCTGGTCATGCGGCCGGTGTTCCAGCGCGCGCGCAGCGATCCGAAGCGTATCGTCTATGCCGAGGGGGAGGATGAACGCGTGCTGCGCGCCGTGCAGCAGGCGATCGACGAAGGCATTGCGCGGCCGATCATCATCGCGCGCCGCGAGGTCGCGCGCCGGCGCATCGAGCGGCTCAATCTGCGCTTCAAACTCGATCAAGACGTCGAGCTCGTCGATCCGCAAAGCGACCCGCGCTACAACGATTACTCCGCGCTCTATCACAAGCTCATGGAGCGCAAGGGCATCTCGCCTGATTATGCGCGCTATCTTGTGCGCACGCGCAACCCGGTGATCGCGGCGCTGATGGTGAAACGCGGCGAGGCCGATGCGATGCTCTGCGGCGCCGTCGGGCAATATCACCGCCATTTGCAGCACATCACCGACATCATCGGCCTGAAGCCGGGCGCCAGCGCGCCGGCGGCGATGTCGGCGCTGGTGCTGCCGAAGGGCACGTTCTTCCTCTGCGATACGTTCGTGATCGAGGAGCCGAGCGCGGCGCAGCTTGCCGAGATCACGCTGCGCGCTGCGGCGGTGGTGCGCATGTTCGGCGTCGAACCGAAAGTCGCGTTGCTCTCGCATTCGAATTTCGGCAGCTCCGACGCGCCGTCGGCGGTGAAAGTGCGCGCGGCGCTGGCGTTGTTGCGCGATCTCGCGCCATCGCTCGAAGTCGAGGGCGAGATGCACGGCGACGCGGCGGTCTCGGAAGAGATCCGTCAGCGTGTCTTCCCGAATTCGATGCTGAAGGGTGCGGCGAACCTCTTGATCCTGCCGAATCTCGATGCCGCGAACATCGCCTTCAATCTTCTGACGACGCTCGGCGATGGGCTGGCGATCGGTCCGATGCTGATGGGCACGCAACGGCCGGCGCATATTGTGACGCCGTCGACGACCGTCCGTGGTTTGCTGAATATGACCGCGGTTGCGGTCTACGATGCGCAGGTCAGCGCGGCACCTTGAGATACCGCGCTGCCCGGCCTTAGGCGATGGAACTAGCCGCGGCGGGGACCACTGCCGGGGTGATGGCCACGGAAGCCGTGGCCGAAATGCGGCGTCGCGAGATCGTCGGCGACCTTCTTCTGATCGGCCGACAAGCTCGCATAGAGCGGCCGGAAGGCGGCGAGATAAGCTTGCTGCTGTTGATCGCGCATCTGCGCCATCTTCGCGCGTTGCTCGATGCGATCGATCGCGCTCACACTCTGACCTTGTCCGCGCTGGCCGCGCATGTCCTGGAAGGACTTCTGCGTTGCAGCCGCGTTGCTGCGGATCGTTTGCGCATATTGATTGAAAGCAGCTTCCTGCGCCGACGTGATTTTGAGCTTCGCCTTCACGAAGGCGATACGCGCTTCGGCGTTCGCGGTGAAATCGAAGCGGCGATGCTCACCGCGTTGGCCTTGCATCTGCTGTCGGTCGCGATGCTGAGTCTGTTGCGGTGCTTGCGTGGTGGCGGCCGGCGCTTGAGCCGGCGCTTGCGCGTATCCTGAAGTGCAAGCCGCGGTCGCACCAAGAGCCAGTGCGAGCGCAGCGGGAAGGATGATTGGCTTTTTCACGGATGTCTCCTGGGATAGATGAAAGCCCGCATCTGGGCTTGCTTCGTTCTAGGCCCGGCGGCCGATACGCATCCCTTGAGCCTCATGGAGCACGGGTTAAATCCTGGTAATGACGCAGCTTGGTTCGATACACGCTGCTCCCGTTTTTGTGGCGTCTCAAGGGTTAATCGTCTCGCCCGAAAAAATCACGCGCATCGATGATAAGCGCAGAGCGGTTGCTTGATAAACGAATATAGCGCGACGGCCAACGCCGCGAAGATGAGCAACAGCACGTTACCATTCGAGCCCGCGATGCTTCGCTCTTGGACCGCGGCGCTTCGGCCATGGGTTCGGCGCGATCGAAACCGCTGGCGAGGCGCGTCTCGTAACGTGCGAGCACGACGTTCCTGGCAAGCGCGTCGGCAACAGGCTGCAGCCGCTCGATCGTGATTTCTTCATGAGCATCATGCCGGTGAAGATCGATCTGCTCGTCGAGATTCGGCCGCACGTCGACCCGCAGCTCTTCGCTCTCGCGCGGCTCGATGGGCTCACCAACGACCGGTGCGAGCCGATCGAGCAATGCGATTTCGGATTCGTGCGAGAGGTTCGTCAGAACAACGATGACACGCGCTTTCGCTGCGTCTCGGCCCATCCGGCGTCAGTCGTTGGTCTGGCGTCCCGTCGCCGGTCCTACCGCGCTCGCGATGTTGCGCGCGACGGCGGCGCGCTCCGCGGGTCGCAACAGCACGCCGATCTTTTGTGCATCGCTTGCGGCGATGGTCGCGATCTTTGCGCAACGCACCACCGACGGAAACGGCAAACCCGCGCTGCGCAGATCCGTGATGGGCACATCCGCCGGCCAGGATGCGTTATTGGCGCTCGTGATCATCGCGATCCACACGAGGCCATGCGCCGATTCAAGCCGGCCGCCGGCGATCACCAAGACGGGGCGATATTCGAAGGCCGGCCGCGCATGATAGGGGAACGGGATCCTGAGGATGTCCCAAGGCTCAAAGGCCGGCATAGGCGTGCCGGTCATTCTCTGAGCCCCATTCATCGAATGCGGCTGTCGGGCTATCCGCGATTGCCGTGGTCGCTTTGGTCATGACCACGTGATCGCCTTCGATCGCGTAGACGATCGTGTCACCGACGCCGAGTTTCAGCGCGGCACGAACCGAGCGCGGCACCGTCGTTTGTGCCTTGCTGGTGATCTTACTGACGATCAAAATCTGCCCCCGACATTCTATCGTTGGCGGGAACGTAAGGAAAATCCTTGAAAGGCGCAAGGGTTGGGCAACTTGCGCCGGATCGGGTGGTCGATCATATGATCGACCCGGTGATGGGAGATGGTTAATGGCGCTGCATATGCTCAAAATCGCCGCCGGAGTAGGCGACCTGGCGGAGTTCAAAGAGCTCCAAAAAGAGCGCAAGAAGGAGCGCGGAGTCTATGCGTTCTATACCCGTAACATGCCGAAAAGACAGGAAGAAATCCTCGATGGCGGGTCGGTCTACTGGGTTGTCAAAGGCCAGATCCAAGCGCGCCAGAAGATCAAAGGCTTCCGGCCGATCGTCAATCGCCGGGGCCGTCCGGCAGTCCTTGTCAGCTTCGAGGCCAAGCTGACCCCGACCGATTGGCGGCCGCACCGGCCGTTCCGCGGCTGGCGCTACCTCGATCCAAAGGATGCGCCCAAGGACATGCCGAAAGGCGCAAAAACCAAGGGTTTGCCGCCGAAAATGGCGGCCGAGCTGCGCGAACTCGGGCTCCTCTAAAAATTTGCTTCCCGGACTAGACAGGCCGGGATGCGGGTTTTATATTGCTTCTTCGGCCGCTTCACGAAGTGGCCTCCGCCAATGCATAGGCATTTCTGCGCTGTGTGCGCTTGCAGCGGGCTTTTTTGCCGGCTGTAGCAAGCAGTGAAAAAATGCCGCCAAGTTTCGGTTGACTTGGCAAAAGCGAGAGCCTAAAAGCGGCGCCTCGCTCGCAAGGGCGGTGCTCTTTGACATTGTTGATAAGAGGAAGGGATGCGCGGGCGGCGGTGCCGTTTCGGTACTGTCAGTACGCGCATCACTAAGGAAATTGACTACTTGTCAATTCCGAACCGATGCAAAACGTACGTAATGGTGCCAGGACTTGTCTGTGGGTTTCTATTCACAGACGAGGCTAACGTGAGAGTTTGATCCTGGCTCAGAACGAACGCTGGCGGCATGCCTAACACATGCAAGTCGAACGCCTGTAGCAATACAGGAGTGGCGCACGGGTGAGTAACGCGTGGGAACCTGCCCTGGAGTGGGGGATAACCGAGAGAAATTTCGGCTAATACCGCATACGACCTGAGGGTGAAAGATTTATCGCTCTAGGAGGGGCCCGCGTCGGATTAGCTAGTTGGTGGGGTAACGGCCTACCAAGGCAACGATCCGTAGCTGGTCTGAGAGGATGATCAGCCACACTGGGACTGAGACACGGCCCAGACTCCTACGGGAGGCAGCAGTGGGGAATATTGGACAATGGGGGCAACCCTGATCCAGCAATGCCGCGTGAGTGATGAAGGCCTT
>DASXCX010000130.1:0-16140 GCA_036490955.1 Allostellaceae bacterium
GTCGGCAGCGCCGTCGCGATGACCGTCGAATCGAGCTGCTCCATAAAAAGGGAGCAGGCGACGATCAGCGGAATGAGCGATGTCGCGGCTCTGGCCATGGCGCGGGCGATGTTCTCCCTCTCTGGTCGCGCGAAGAATAGCTGCTCCACCGGCCGCGTTATAGTATCCGCCGCCGCTTCACGGGATCAGCCTCTCAGGAAAGAACAGCGATGCTCATCAACCGGTTTCCCATCCGCGTCGAATGGGGCGATTGCGATGCCGCCGGCATCGTCTTCTATCCGCGCTATTTCGCCTGGTTCGACGCGGCCACGTTCCACCTCTTCGGCCGCACCGGCCTGTCGATGCGAACGTTATGGGAGAGATACGGGTCGGTTGGGACGCCGCTGGTCGATGCGCGCTCGCGCTTCATGATCCCGTCGCGCTGGGGCGAAGACCTCGTCTGCGAATCGGGGGTGAGCGAATGGGGCGAGAGCAGCTTTTCCGTCCAGCACCGCATCCTCAAGGACGGCAAGCTCGCGGTGGAGGGGCTGGAGAAGCGCGTCTGGGTGGTGCCGCACCCAAATGAGAAGGGGCGCGTCAAGAGCGCGCCCCTTCCGAAGGAGATCGTCGCTGCTCTGTCGGATGCGAGCGGCGCGACCCGGATTACCTAAGCTTCGCTATGACGTCGTGTCGAGCAGCAGACGCGGCGTCGAGAGGCTGGAAGCGATCGAGGTGAAGATCTGCACCAGCTCCGAGACCGACGTGGCGGTCGAGGCGCAGGCGCCGCTGCTGCTGCCCGATGTGTCCGAATAGAACTTGCCCGGGTCGGACGCGATCTGCTGCATCGTGGCACAGGCCGAAATATGGGGCGACGTGTCCGTGCTGCAGCTACCCGTCGACGAGGTCGAGGCACCGTAGGCGATCGAATAGACCCACATGCCCGCGGTCTTCGCCGCTTGCGCCGCGGTGATCGCCTCGTGGCACTGACTGGTAGCCTCGCCCGTCGGCATATTGGCCGTCGTTGCACTGGCGTCGCCGTCGCTCAGCAGAACGATGATCTTCTGGTTGGTGCTGCGACCGCTATTGGCGAGCGCGGTCTGCGCGGCCTTGATCGCATCGGCATAGAACGTGCCGACGCCGCCGACAGCCGCCACACCATGGGCGCAGCCCGGCTCCTGCGCTGCCTTCGCAATGTTGGAAGTCGGGTTGAGGGTGGTCGCGGTGTCGGAGGTGCGGAAATCGTTCGACAGCGGGACAACCTGATAAACCGGCGAATTCTTGTACGAAGCGATGGTCGGGTTGGCCGTGGCGCAGTCGGTGTCGTACTGAGTCTGCGTCGCCGAGGTCAGACCCGGAAACACCATCAGTCCGGCGTAGGACGTGCTGGGCTTCAGCGTCTTGAGCACCGTCTGGATGCCCGTCAAGGCGCAGGTCATGCGGGTGGCGCCGGAGACCGAGCAGTTCGTATCGGTGGTGTTCATCGATGCTGTGCTATCGAGAACGAACATCACGTCGGCCGGGAGAGCGCCGCCGCCCTGCTCGCCCGCCGTCGAGGTCGCCGTGATCGTGACCGTATCGATGCCGATCACCCGGGCGAAGAACGTCGGAACGACCGCGGTCTGCTTGACAGCGATCGCATTCGCCGGGGTCGAACCGGTGCACGGCACGCCGGTGCTCGTCAAGCATTTGAGCTGCGGATAACCGTTCGCCATCGTGACGGTGACGTCGCTCATGGCGTTGAGGTTGCCGGCGCTCGCCGAGTATTGCGTCGCGACCGATGCGGCGGTGCCGTTGGCGATGTTCGCGGCGCCGGCCATGGCCGCCGCGTCCGTCGACGATTGCAGCGCTCGCTCGGTCTTCGCGATGTAGGCGAAGTCGACGCAGAGCGCACCGATACCGCAAAGCGAGGGCGCTACCAGCGCCGTCACGATCGCGGTAACGCCTCGCTTGTCACGGGCGAGGCGACGAATGAAATCAGGAAAAGGTATCTTCATTTTCATGGGTCCCTTCGAATGAAGCCGTGCCGATTTACTGAATAAGTTCGGTAGACTGCGTCGACAGCGTGCAACCCGGCGCATAGTTGTGGCCGTAGACGGTAAGGTCGCAGGGGTAGCTCGCCTGCACGATCACAGGCTTCCCCTGATTGGTGGTCAGCGACGTCTGACACGTGGAATCCGAAGCACAGAGGGTGCCGTTGACTCTGACGGTCACGGTGAGGTTCGTGCTCGTCAGATTCGAGGCTGACGCACTGACCTGACTGGTCGTCGTGGAATAGGGCGTGGTGCTGCCGCGAGCCATCGCCATGACGCGCGCGGCCGCATCGGTCGCGTTGGTCAGAACGATGTAATTGTTCAGCGTGATGCCGAATTGCAGGGCACCAAGCACGAGCAACAGCAACACCGGCAAGAGCAGAGCGAACTCAACCGCCGGGCCGCCTGTCGTATCGCGCCCAAGCCTCGCCAATCGATGCTTATTCTGAGCCAAGGAAAACACGGTTTTATCTTTCGCTTTATTGCGAAAATCTACCGGTGACGATGGCGGTCAAATCTTTCTAAAACGTAAAGATCGTCCGTTCCGGGAACGGAATCGTTGGTAAATGATGAAGAAAGCGAACATGCGCGCCCGCAAAAAAGCGGCCGGGCAAAGCCCGGCCGCGATCGGCGTTTCGCTTAAGCGACGTTAACGATGTTGCATTACCCGGCCGCGTGCGCCTCGTGGATCGCGCGCCAGATACGCTCGGGCGTCGCCGGCATGTCGACATGCTTGATGCCATAAGCGCTGAGCGCATCGAGGACGGCATTCATGATCGAGGGCAGCGAGCCGGCGCAGCCCGCCTCGCCGCAACCTTTGACGCCGAGGACGTTGGTGGTCGCGGGCACGGGATGATTCTCGATCGCGAACATCGGCGCGTTGTCGGCGCGCGGCATCGCGTAATCCATATACGAGCCGGAAAGGAGCTGACCGTCGCCATCATAATAAGTGCGCTCCATCAGCGCCTGGCCGATGCCCTGCACGACGCCGCCATGCGCCTGCCCCGCGACGGTGATCGGGTTAACGATCGTGCCGAAATCGTTAACCATCGAATATTTCACAACCTCGATCACGCCCGTGTCGGGATCGAGCTCGACCTCCGCGACATGACAGCCATTGGGGAAGGCTGAAGGCGGCGTGTCGGCAACGAGATTCACGTCGAGCGAATCCGGCACGCCTTCCGGCATCTTCAGCCCGTCGCGCAATTGGGTCGCGAGATCCATCAGCCCGACCGAGCGATCGGTGCCGACGATAGTGAAACGGCCCTTGCCGAATTCAATATCGGCAGGCGCGGCTTCGAGCACGATCGCCGCGATCTGCTTGCCGCGCTCGATGACCTGGTCGCTCGCCTTCACGATCGCGGTGCCGCTCGCCATCATCGAACGCGAGCCGCCGGTGCCGCCGCCCGTCAGCAACGCGTCGCTGTCGCCTTGCAGCAGGCGGATGCGGTGGAACGGAATGCCGAGGCGCGAGACCAGCACTTGTGCAAACGGCGCGTGGTGGCCCTGACCGTAATCGAGCGTGCCGGTGACGATGGTGACGCCGCCATCCTCGTCGAAGCGGATGCCGCCCATCTCCTTGCCTTGCGGCGCCGTGACTTCGAGATAGGAGCCGATGCCGCGGCCGCGAACCTTGCCGCGCGTGCGGCTCTCGGCCTTACGCTGCTCGAAGCCCTGCCAGTCGGAAGATTGCAGCGCATGATCGAATACAGCGCGAAAATCGCCGCTATCGTAGCTCATGTCGGAGGGCGCTTTGTAAGGCAGCGCGTTCGCCGGGATGTGGTTGCGACGACGCAGCTCGAGCTTGTCGATACCCATCTCGGCAGCGGCCGTGTCGAGCAACCGCTCCATATAGTAATTACCCTCGGGACGGCCCGCGCCGCGATAAGCGCCGACCGGCGTCGAATTGGTGTAGACGCCCTTGGTGTTCACCTCGAGCAGCGGCGTGCGATAAACGCTGATGCAATTCTTCACCGTGTTGACGGTGTAAGGCAGCGGCACGATCGGATAGGCGCCGGCATTGCCCGTGCCGCTCACACGCAGCGCGAGAATGTTGCCGTCCTTATCGAAGGCGCCTTCGATCGTCATCGCGTGATCGCGGCCGTGATGATCCGACATGAAGCTGTCGGAGCGCTCATCGGTCCACTTGACCGGCCGGCCGAGTGCTTTGGCCGCGAAGAGCACCAGCACATTCTCGGGAAAGACCTGGCTCTTCATCCCGAACGAGCCGCCGACATTATAGGTAAGCACCCTCACCTGCTCGGGCTTGGCGCCGAGCGCCGCGGCGGTGCCGCCCTTGAGGCCGAACACACCCTGGCTGCAGACGTGAATGGTGTAGCGGCCGGTTGCCGAATCGAATTCGCCGAGAGCCGAGCGCGGTTCCATCGGATTGATGACGATGCGCTGGCTGACCAGCGCCAATTTCGTCACATGCGCCGCCGCGGCAAAGGCCGCTGCGACCTTGTCGCTATCGCCCCAATGATAATCGACGGCGAGATTGCCCGGGATGCCGTCATGGAGTTGCGGCGCGCCCGCCGCCAGCGCTGCATCGGCGTCGGTCGCCGCCGGCAAGGGATCAATCTCGACCTCGACCGCTTCGGCCGCATCCTTGGCTTGCGCATGCGTCTCGGCAACGACGCACGCGATCACTTCGCCGACGAAACGCACCTTGTCGCCGGCAAGCACCGGACGCAGCGGCGCCTTCCACGGCGTGCCATCGCGATTGGTTACGGCCATGCCGCATTTCAGCTGATTGACGCCGGCGGCCGAGAGATCGGCGGCGGTGTAGATCGCCAGAACCCCCGGCATCGCGCGCGCTGATGCGGCATCAATGCGGCGGATGGTGCCATGCGCGTACCGGCTCCGCACCATATACGCATCCGCCTGCCCAGCGACGCTGATGTCGTCGGTGTAGCGGCCCTGGCCGCGCAGCAAAGTCGGATCCTCGACCCGTAGGACCGGCTGGCCCACGCCGAATTGCTCCAGCGCCAGCGCGCTTTCATCCATCCGATTATCCATGGAGCTCCGCCTCAAACCTTCGATCTGTTGAGCGTCCGATAGCGACTAACAGCCGCCGCCTCAAGCCTACGCGACGATTTGCTCGACGCTGCCGTCGGCTTTGCGGCCCTGCACGCGGTATTGGCCGATCTTCTCGTAAAGCGGCCAGTCGGAGACGGCATAGAGCACCGCATCGCTCTTGCCGGTGTTGATGTGCCGGCGCCACACGAAATTCGGCGCGACGATGATGTCGTTGCGCTCCCAATCGAAGCGCTGGCCGCCAATCTCGGTCGCGCCGCTGCCTTCGAGCACGATGTAGAAGACATTTGCGGTCTCGCGCTTCCAGCGCGTCTCTTCACCCGGGCGGATCAGCTGAGCCGAATAATCGAGCGTGGTGAAAACCGGCTGGCCGTTCGCCGGATTGACGAACCGCAAGGTGATGCCCTCGTAGGGATCGCCGGTCTCGCCCCGCAGCGCGTCGAGGGTCTCGCGGATATCCTTGGCACGATACTGGAAAACCGGCCCGACATTCTGGCCAAAGCCGCGCTTATGCGAGACGAAGGCCGGCAAGAGCCCGCCCTTGCCGTAGAGCTTCTGCGAATAGCCCACTTCGAGCGTCGGCTGCTGCGCGCGTGCATTGCTCATCTTCGGCCCGGTGTAATGATCGTCGAGCCAGTTGCAGTCGAGGAATTCCAAAAGCGGGAAATCGAGAATGTCGGCCCAGACTACCGGCTTCACGTCGTCATTGCCGTGATCGTGCCAAGTGCCGTTCGGCGTGAGGATGAGATCGCCGCGCTCGGCGATGCAGCGTTCGCCCTCGATGGTTGTATAGCCGCCCTTCTCGGAGAGGATCGTCCGGCTGGCATTCGGCGCATGGACATGCACCGGTGCCACGTCGCCCGGATTATAGATCGAGACCGCGCAGCGGATCGTGCTCGTTACCTGCAGCCGGCCGCCGAGACCCGGATTGGTCAGGAGAAATTGCTGCCGGTCGGCGAATTCGATCGGCGGCACGTCGGCGTCCTTGGCGATGCTCGCGATCTTATCGAGATAAGGCGAGATCTCCTTCCAGCGCCAGCGATGCGGCAGCGCCTTCATCTGATTGGCGCCGACGCGGCCGCTCGCGAGCTGCCCGCCGACATCGAGACCGGTCTCGCGGAACCACGGCCGCTGCGAGGGCGCGTTTGCCTGCGTCCGGAGCCAGATGCTGTATTTACCGGCCTCGGCATTGAGGCGCTCCATCGCTTCGCGCGCACCTTCCGGGAGGGCTTTCGGTTTCTGCTCGCTTTCGGTGATCGCCACGTCGTTTCTCCTCGGCCCGCTTCAGCCCCGAGCATAGTACGCCGGGCCGGGTGGGCGAAACCCTGCGCCGGACAGGCTTTTCCCAGGCCGGCAATGATGCCATGATGCCCCGTAATTAAGGCACCGAGGGAGATACGACGTCATGAAGTTCCACTGGTTCCACCTGATGCCCTATCCGGAATTGCCGGAGAACTTCAAGACGGACTACCGCTCGGTCTGGGTCGACGTGCCGTCGAGCCTCTTCGACCCGAAAGTGGGACATAAAGCCTATAACGAATATCTCGACGAGCTCGAATATGCCGAGAGCGTCGGTTTCGATGGCATCTGCGTCAACGAGCATCACCAGAACGCGTACGGGCTGATGCCGTCGCCCAATCTCATCGCGGCGTCCCTCGCGCGGCGCACCTCCAAGGCGAAGCTCATCGTCATGGGCAACTCGGTCGCGCTTTACGACCCTCCCACCCGCGTCGCCGAGGAGATGGCGATGCTCGATTGCATCTCGGGCGGAAGATTGGTTGCGGGGTTCCCTGTCGGGACCCCGATGGATACGGTCTACGCCTATGGCAAGTCGCCGGCGACTTTGCGTGACAAATATTACGAAGGCTGCAAGCTCGTGATCCGCGCCTGGACCGAGCCCGAGCCTTTCGCCTTCAACGGCAAATACACGCAGCTCCGCTATGTCAACGTGTGGCCGCGGCCGATCCAGAAGCCGCATCCGCCGGTTTGGATTCCGGGCGGCGGCAGCGTCGAGACCTGGGATTGGTGCGTCGACAACGACTTCCTCTACGCGAATCTTTCCTATTTCGGCTACATCGCCGGGCAGAAGGTGAATGACGGTTTCTGGGCGACGGTCGAGAAGAAAGGCAAGGACAAGAATCCCTATCGCTGCGGCTTCCTGCAATTCATCGCCGTAGCGCGCGACGACGCCGAGGCCGAAAAGCTCTATTCCGGCCCCGCGACCTATTTCTATTCGCGCTGCCTTCACACTTATCCGGGCTTCGGCAATCCGCCGGGTTACACCTCGATTCCGACAATGCGCGCCGGCATCGAGAGCATGGTCGCGCGCTCGACGCGGCGGCAGGATGTCGAGAACCTAACCTGGAAAGAGATGATCACACGCGGCTATGTCGTCGCCGGCAGTCCCGAAAGCGTGCGGCAGCAGCTCGAGACGCTCGCCGACAAGATGCATGTCGGCCATCTCATGGTGCTGTGCCAATACGGCAACATGTCGAAAGAAGTGACGATGTACAACACCACCCTCTTCGCTAAAGAGGTGATGCCGAAGCTGCGCTACAAGTTCGGCGAATACGAAGACAAATGGTGGCCCTCGACGGGCCTCGATACGATCGCCGAGCCGGCGCCGCTGACAGCCCTGGTGTGATCGATGCTCGGTGGGGAGAAAATCAGTCTGAAGAACGGCCGGAGCTGGGAAATTTACACCGGCGGTTCGGGACCGAAGCTCGTCTGGCTGCACGGATTGACCGGCTTGATGCCGGGCGATCCGCTGCTCGCCGCGCTCGAGCGCAAACACACCGTCATCGCTCCGGTCGCGCCAGGCTTCAACGATCTCGCCGAGATCGACGAGATCGGCAATATCCATGAGCTCGCCCTCGATTACGACGATCTGCTCGAGCATTTCGGAATCGAAAACGCGATCCTTGCCGGCCATTCCTTCGGCGCGATGGCGGCGGCGGAGGTCGCAGCGCATTTCCCTCGCCGCGCCAAGCAACTCGTGCTGCTTGCACCGGTAGGCCTCTGGAACGATGCTTATCCGGTGACCGACGTCTTCGCCGAGCCCTACATGATGATCGAGAACCTGCTGTGGGCGGACAATGCGGCGCGCGAGGCGCTTGCGGCGCGGCGCTCGAACGAGGCCGGGCCGCAAAACGATGCCGAGCGCATCATCGCCGTGGCGCAAGCACTGACCTCAGTGACGAAATTCACCTGGCCGATCCCGGAAAAAGGATTGAAGAAGCGCCTGCCGCGCATCGCGGCCAAGACGCTGATCCTCTTCGGTGAGAAGGACGGCGTCATCTCGCCGCGCTATGCCGATGATTTCAAGCGCGGCCTGCCGCGGGCGCAAACCGCGATCGTCAAAGGCGCCGGACACATGTTGCCTTACGAGCGCACGGACGAGGTCACCGGGATCATCGAGAAGTTTTTGGCCGCGTGAGGAACGCCGCTTTTTTGATACCGTCATTCCCGCGCGCGCGGAAATCCACAACAACCGCCGTGTTGTGGCCTAGATTCCCGCTTTCGCGGGAGTGACGAAAAGGATCGCTAGAGGGGCCGATGCCGCTGCATCCCTTTGTCGAAAAGATGCTCGAGGTGATGCGGGCAGCGAATTGGAAAGGCGTTGCGGCGGCGACGCCGGCGGAGGCGCGGCAATACCTCGCCGCCCGGGCGGCACAGGCAGGCGCCGCGCCCGCGATCGGCACATCGACCGATGTCGAAATCCCGACCCGGACGGGCGCGATCAAAGGCCGCGTGTTGATGCCGAAGGATGGCAAGCCGACGAGCCTCGTCGTCTTCTATCACGGCGGCGGCTGGGTCATCGGCAGCATCGACGATTGCGATTTCATCGCGCGCTTCATGATCGAGAGGACGAATTGCGCCGCGGTGCTGGTCGATTACCGCCTCGCGCCCGAGCATCCTTACCCGACGCCGCTCGATGATTGCTGGGACGGGCTGGTCTGGTCGGCGAAGCAGGCCGAGCGGATGCGCGTGCCGCTGGTCGTGGCGGGGGACAGCGCCGGCGGCAATCTCGCGACGGTCTGCTCGCTGCTGGCGCGCGACCGCGGCGGGCCGAAGATCGGGCTGCAGATTCTCATGTATCCAGTCTGCGATTGCGATATGGAGACGCCATCCTATCGCGAGAATGGCGCAGGCTATGTCCTCACCGCCGCGGATATGGGCTGGTTCTACGACCACTATTTGCAGCGCGATAAGAATAAACGCGCCGATCCGCTGATCTCCCCCTTGCGGGCGCTGCGGCTCGAAGGCCTGCCGCCGGCTTTGATCATGACGGCGGAGTACGATGTGCTGCGCGACGAAGCGGAAATTTATGGCCGGCGCCTCGCCGCCGCCAGCGTCAAAGTCTGGATCAAGCGCTACCGCGGCATGACGCATGGCTTCGTGCGGCTGCAGAATTTCGTCGACGTCGCGCGTACCGCCATGGACGACATCGCCGGTGCGATGGCGGAAACGACGAGGCGCAAGACATGAACGGGAACGGTGCCGAGGACTATGATTACATCATCGTCGGTGCCGGCTCGGCGGGCTGCGTCCTCGCCAACCGTCTGACCGCCGATCCGAAGATTCGCGTGCTGTTGCTCGAGGAAGGCCCCGCGGACAATTCGATCTTCATCCGCATGCCGGCGGGCAATTACAGAGTCATCCCGACCGAGCGCACCTTTAAATATATGAGCGAGCCCGATCCCACGGTGAATGGGCGTCAGCTCTTCGTGCCGCAAGGCCGCACGCTGGGCGGCAGCAGCTCGGTCAACGGCATGGTCTATATCCGCGGCCAGAAAGAGGACTACGACGGCTGGGCGGCCATGGGCGCGACCGGCTGGTCTTATGAGGACGTGCTGCCGTCCTTCTGCAAGGCGGAAGGCAACGCGACCTTGTCGGGGCGCTATCACGGCACCGAAGGCCCGCTCAAGGTCGACGATCTGCGCCACCACCACCCGTTGACCGAGGCCTGTCTGCGGGCGGCGCAAGAGACCGGTGACGGCCGCAATCGGCAAATCCCCTACAATTACGATTTCAACGGCGAGAGCCAGGAAGGCGTCGGCTTCCATCAGGTGACGCAGCACAAGGGCGAGCGCGCCAGCACCGCGCGCTGCTATCTGCGCGACGCGGAGAAGCGGGCGAACCTCACCGTGGCGACCGAGGCCGTCGTCGATCGCGTGCTGATCGAAGAGCGTCGCGCGCACGGCGTCGCTTATCGCAGCCATGCCGAGGGCGCGGTCGAGGCACGAGCGCGACGCGAGATCATCGTCACCGCCGGCGCGATCGCGACGCCGACCGTGCTGATGCGATCGGGCCTCGGCCCGGCCGCGCATCTACGAGAGCACGGCATCGAAGTGATCCTCGACAAGCCGATGGTCGGCGCGAATTTCCAAGATCATCTCTCGGTGCCGATCCATGGCCGCTGCAAGGACCCGATCAGCATCCTCGGCGAGGACAAGGGCCTCAAAGGCCTGAAGCACTTCCTGCAATGGTATTTCTTCCGCACCGGCATCGTCACCAGCAATGTCGTCGAAGGCGGCGGCTTCCTCGATCTCGACGGCGATGGGCGCTGTGATACGCAGTTCGTCTTCATCCCGATCCTGCGCGGCGAGCTCAACCAGAAGATGCCGGACATCCACGGGCTTTCGGTGCAGCCCTGCCTGCTGCGGCCAAAATCGCGCGGCGAGATCCGGTTGAAGAGCAAGGACCCGAGCACCGGCCCGCTCTTCAAAGGCAACTACCTCTCCGAGCCCGAAGACGTCGCGCATCTCGTCCGCGGTACCAAACTGGCGCGCAAGATGCTGAAAGCTCCCTCCCTCGCCCGTGTGCTGATCGGCGAATATCTGCCGGGCGAAGATGTGCCCGACGAGGACGAGCCGCTCGGCAATTTCGTTCGCCAATATGCCAAGACCGTGTTCCATCCGGCCGGCACCTGCCGCATGGGCAACGACGCCGACGCGGTCGTCGATCCGAAGCTCAAATTCAAAGGCATCGACGGGCTGCGCATTGCCGATGCCTCGGTGATGCCGACCGTCACGAGCGGCAACACCAACGCGCCGACAATCATGATCGCCGAGCGCGCCGCCGATTTCATTGCCCGGGGGTTGTGAAGGCGCCGCGGGCGAAGCGCCGTTGACCGGGTCCGCTTTCGCGGGAATGACGTGGAAACAGAACGAGAGGAACTATGGCAGAGACGAATTCATTTCCGCCGATCCGCCGCGTCATTACCGGGCACGACGCAAGGGGTGTCGCCAAGGTGCTGATCGACGATGTCGCGACCAACGCCAAGCCGTCGCGCCGGCCCGGTGGCGGTAAATCCACGCTCATCTGGTGCAGCGATCGCATGCCGGTCGACATGCCCATCGGCGAGAAGATAGAGGACATGGGCGCGCGCATCCTCGGCACCGCGCCGCCGCCCAACGGAACACGGTTCTGCGTCATCGATTTCCCGGCAAACGCACCCGGCACGATGCATCGCACCGAGACGATCGATTACGTGCTGGTGCTCTCGGGCGAAATCGACATGGACATGGACGATTCAACCGTGCATCTGAAAGCCGGTGAGATTCTTATTCAGCGCGGCACCAATCATTCCTGGGTCAATCGCAGCGACAAGCCGGCGCGCGTCGCCTTCGTGCTGATCGACGCGCAGCCGCTCGGCATCGGCCACCCGGTGACGGGCGGCGCAAGCCCGGGCTAAGGTTGGCCCAACGACGACAACCGCACTTTGAGGAAAGGACGAGCATGCGGGGATTTCTGGCACTCATCGGCGCATTGGGCATCATCGGCGCGATTGCCGCGGCAGTCTTTTTCTTCGGCGGCTATTACAGCATCTCGGCGATCCCGGCCGATCCGAGCATCGTTGCGTGGTCGCTGACCAATGTGCGCAACGCCTCGATCGGCCGCCACGCCATCGACCAGCCGCCGATGTCCTTGGAAGATCCCGCCGTGATCCAGGCCGGCGCCCGCGCTTTCGATCAGCGCGGCTGCGCCCAATGCCATGGCGGGCCCGGGATCGATTGGGCGAAATTCTCCGAAGGCCTGCGCCCCGACCCGCCCGATCTCAAAGACATCGCCAAAGATGTCTCCGCGCCGCAGATTTTCTGGGTCGTGAAGAACGGCATCAACATGACCGGCATGCCGAGCTTCGGCCGCGTCGGCGCCGAGGATAAGGAGATCTGGACGATCGCCGCTTTCGTCAAGAAACTGCCGAGCGTGTCGGACAGCGACTACAAGAGCTGGACCGCGCCGCCCGCGACACCCACAGCGCCGGCGCCCGCGCCCGAAACAGCGGCGCCAAGCAACCAGCAATAGGGGAGAGCACCATGGACAAGCAATTCATCAACCCGCCCGAACTCTACAAGCACCCGAGTTATTCGCGTGTCATCACGGTTAAGGGTCCGTGTAAATTCATTTTCATTGCCGGGCAGACGCCCTCGGACGACAAATATCAGCCGGTCCATCCGGGCGATTACCGCAAACAGTACGAGCACATCATCGCTGCGCTGACGATCCAGCTCAAAGCCGCCGGTGCGACCTGGGACGATGTCGTCGTGCGCCGTGTCTTCACCGTCGACGTCGAGGCACTGCAAAAAGCCATGCGCGAGCCGGGTGTGCAACGTCCCGAAAGCAAGGAATTCCCACCGACCAGCACGATGATCGGCGTGACGCGGCTCTCCAATCCCGGCTTCCTGATCGAGATGGATCTCATCGCGATCACCAACGCCTGAGAATTATCGAGGAACACCGACGTGGAAAAAGAATTCATCAATCCGCCGGAGCTGATGAAGCATCCGAGCTATTCGCGCGTGGTCACGGTCAAAGGCCCGTGTAAATTCATCTTCATCGCCGGGCAGACGCCGTCCGACGATAAATACCAACCGGTATTTCCCGGCGATTATAAGAAGCAATACGAATACATCATGGATTCGCTGAGCGTGCAGCTCAAAGCCGCCGGTGCGACCTGGGACGACGTCGTCGTACGCCGTGTCTTCACCCTCGACGTTGACGCGCTGATCAAGGCGATGCGCGATCCGGCGACCAAGAAATACGAAAACCGCGAAGCCATGCCGACCAGCACCATGATCGGCGTGACGCGCCTTTCCAATCCTGGCTTCCTGATCGAGATCGACCTGGTCGCGATCACCGAAGCCTAGCCCATAGGCTCAACGTCACCGCGAGGAACGAAGCAATCCGGTTGGTTTGACAACTGGTTGCTTCGTTTCGCCCGCGTGACGAACTAGACCAGCCGCTTGCCTTCGTGGCGCGGGCCGACCCCGAAGGCGTTCACGGTGCACGCGGCGGTCATGTAGAAGCCGACAGCGGCGACCAGCTCGATCAACTTGGCGGTACCGAGCATCTTGTGAGCGCGATCATAGGTCTCGTCACTGAGCTTCCGGGTCTCCAACAGCTCGCGTACGGTGTCGTAGACCAGCCGCTCGTCGTCCTTGTCGAAGATCGGGCTTTGATGCGTACGGATCGCCTCGACTATCGCATCGGAGAGGCCGGCCTGTGTACCCGCCGGGACATGCGCGGCAAAAACGTATTCGGCATTCCAATGCCGCGCGACGACGAGCACCGCGAGCTCGAGCAACCGCCGGCCGAGTTCGCATTCGAGCCGCACGGCGTTGCCGAAGTGATGCGCGCGCTCGGCGATCTTCGGATAATGCATCCAGACCTGGAACGGCCCGCCAGGCGAGCCGCTGCGCACCGCGCCAATCTCCTGCCAAAGCTTCTTCTGCTCCGGCGTCAATTCATCGAATGTGAGCGCAGGCAGTCGAGCCATGGCTTCCTCCGTCGGTTATGTGGCGCGCGGTTTCCCCGCGACGCCCGATATCGCGATAGCCTCGGGTATAGCAGACATGCTGGCGGGCGCCATCACATGCGCCCCCGCGATGCCCGGAATCGTCGCCAGCTCGGCGATCAACTCGCCGCAAATCTTGGTGCCTTCCGCCTTGGCGTCGGCCGCCTTGTCGAGCCGCTCGATGATCTCGTCGCTGATAATCGTGCCGAAGAGCTTTTCTTTCATCCAACGCGCCGAGCGCGCCGAGGGGATCGGACAGACGCCGATCAGGATGCCGATCTTCTGCGCGACGCCGAGATCCAGGAGGCGCTTGACGTAGTTGCGCACGATCTTCGTGTCCATGCAGAACTGGGTCTGCACGAAGTCGGCGCCGGCATCGATCTTCGCGGTCAATGATTTCGGCTGCCAATCGGCGGGCGGATCGAGCGGCATATCAGCGCCGCCGAGGGTAAAAGCAAGATCGCCCTTGACCGCGGTACCCGTCGGCAATTGCCGCTCGCGGCGCAGCCTGTCGGCGACTTGCAGCAGCGCCTGGCTGTTGAAATCGAAAACCGGCTTGGCGTCGGGCTGATCGCCAGCTTTGGGATCGTCGCCGGTGAGGATCAACACGTTGCGGATACCCAGCGCCGCCGCGCCAATGAGATCGCTTTCGAGCGCTAAGCGATTACGGTCGCGGCAAGTCATCTGCAGGATCGGTTCGATGCCGTTCTGCAGCAGCAGCACTGCCGCAGCGCCGCTCGACATATGCGCCTTGGCGCCGGCGCCGTCGGTCAGATTGACCGCTGTGGCGACGCCTTTGAGCGGCAGCGCGCGATGGAGCAGATCGGCAGGATCGGCCGAAACCGGCGGCGCTACCTCGGCAGTGATGACGAATTTGCCGCTTTGAAGGGCGGCGAAAAAATTGCTCGTGCTCACGCACTCCTCCTATCCCATTTCGTCATGCCCAGACTGGTTCCGAGCATCCACGAAGCAAGAAGGCGTGGATGGCCGGGACGAGCCCGGCCATGACGCACAATTAGCAAGCCGCGCGAAGTACGCCGCTTAGTATCGATAATGGTCGGGCTTGAACGGGCCAGTTTGGGGCACGTTCAAGTACTCGGCTTGCTTCGACGAGAGCTTGGTCAGCTTCACGCCGAGCTTGTCGAGATGCAGCGCCGCGACCTTCTCGTCGAGATGCTTGGGCAGGACGTAGACCTTGTTCTCGTACTTGCCGTGATTGGTCCAGAGTTCGATCTGGGCCAGCACCTGGTTGCTGAAGGACGCGCTCATCACGAAACTCGGATGGCCGGTGGCGCAGCCGAGATTGACGAGGCGGCCCTTGGCGAGAACGATCAACCGCTTGCCGTCGGGGAAGACGACCTCGTCGACCTGAGGCTTCACCTCTTCCCACTTGTAGTTCTCCAGCGCGCCGATCTGAATTTCGCTGTCGAAGTGGCCGATGTTACAGACGATCGCGCGATCCTTCATCCGACGCATGTGATCGAGCGTGATGATATCGACATTGCCGGTCGCGGTGACGAAGATGTCGCCGATCGCGGCGGCTTCTTCCATCGTCGTGACCTCATAGCCTTCCATTGCCGCCTGCAACGCGCAGATCGGATCGATCTCGGTAACCATGACGCGGGCGCCCTGGCTGCGCATGCTGGCCGCCGAGCCTTTGCCGACATCGCCGAAGCCGGCGACCACGCCGATCTTGCCCGCCATCATCACGTCGGTGGCGCGCTTGATGCCGTCGACGAGGCTTTCGCGGCAACCGTAGAGGTTGTCGAATTTCGACTTGGTGACGCTGTCGTTGACGTTGATCGCCGGCACTTTGAGCTGGCCGGCCTTCATCATCTCGTAGAGGCGATGGACGCCCGTGGTCGTCTCTTCTGAGACACCCTTGATGTCCTTCAACAGGTCCGGATGCTTGTCGTGCAGCAGCTTGGTCGCGTCGCCGCCGTCATCGAGGATCATGTTGGGCTTCCAGCCGTTCGGGCCGGTCAGCGTCTGCGCGATACACCACTCGTACTCTTCCTCGGTCTCGCCCTTCCAGGCGAAGACGGGGATGCCCTTGGCCGCAATCGCGGCCGCGGCTTGATCCTGGGTCGAGAAGATGTTGCACGAGGACCAACGGACGCTGGCACCGAGCGCGGTCAGCGTCTCGATCAGCACCGCCGTCTGAATGGTCATGTGCAGACAGCCGACGATTCGCGCGCCTTTCAGCGGCTGGGACTTACCGTATTCCTTCCGCAGCGCCATGAGACCGGGCATTTCGGTCTCGGCGATGTTGATCTCCTTGCGGCCCCAATCGGC
>DASXCX010000131.1:0-14341 GCA_036490955.1 Allostellaceae bacterium
AAACCTGACCGAGCAACAATAGATTGTCTAACAACCGGACGCCCATCTGACGGGAGCATGACATGGAACACGGAACCAAAGCCGCCAAGATCTTCGTAAACCTCATCAAGCAGACGCTCCCGAAGGACGGTAAACCCGGCAAGAACCGCTCGTTGGTTTTGGCAAAGACGCCGAAGCAACCCGTGCTCTTGGTTTCGCCGAAGAAGTCCGTGAATGCACTCGCGGAATTGAAGGTGATGTCGAAATCGTTGGGCGCTTTCACGCCGATCGCCGCCGGCCAAGTCGTCTTCGAGAAAGGCGAGGTTCGTCTGAAGCTGTTCAAGCCCGCCACCGAGCCGGTGGTGCGCACTGCGTTCCTCGATTATTTCAAACGCTACAAGGTCAATCCGCCCAGCATGAAGGTCAAGCTGGTCCAACCCGAGGAATGGGAAGGGGTCGAGTTCGAGGAGACACCGCACGACGAGGCGGACGAGGGCGAGGGCGAAGAAGATCAGGACGAAACCGAGGCCGCCAGCGGTGAGGATGACGACGAAGACGAAGCCGACGAGGATGAAGGCGAGGACGAGGACGAAAGCGAGGACGAAAAAGGCGGCTCCTCCGATCGCGCCGGCGCGCTCGCCGCTCGCATCGAGACGGCGACGGAACAACTGAAGAAGATCGCGGCCTTGCTCGCCGCGTATCCCGAGATTCGCCCGGCTCTCGTCAAGGCGACAACGAGCCTGAGCGATGCCCGCAAGCAGTTGGGCGCGAAAGCATTCGACGAGGTGGAGAAGCTGCTGCACGGCGCGCAAACGGCGATGGCGGATGCGGCCCACCTGATCAAGGGAGGCCCTGGCCCGACCGAAAATCATGAGGCCGAAACGGACGAGGACGAGGAAGAAGAGGCGCCGTCGCACCTGAAAGTGCCGAGCAAGCCGCTTCTGCCGATCTGGGTGCAGGCCAAGGAGCAGGCGGACGCCGAGATCGGCAAGCTGCAGGAAAAGCTGCGCGCCGTGGGCGACGAGGATCTGACGCAGATCGCTGAATACGGCCTCTACGGCGCAACCACGGGGCAAGCGGCCAAACTGATGGCGGCCCTACGCGATGCCGACAGCAGCAAGAGCCCGGACGCCCTGAAGAAGCTCTATGTCGCGGCGAACAGCTATGCCGATTATATGGATGGTGCCGGATCGGATCTGTTCGATCTGATCGAGCAGAACGAGTTCCATGCCGTCCGGCTTCGTTCGATCCTAGGCCCCGCTCTGGCCGCCATCACGAAAGAATTGGCCGGATAACCGAAGCGCGGGGGCATCGTTCGCAGGAAACTACCCCCACACGATCGCCGCGGCGACGATGATGTTGGGCCGAGCCTGCTCGAGTTCTCGGTCCGCCGGATAACAGCGGACGCAAGGCGGCGGAAGCGAGACGAAGCTGGAGTTCCGCTAGAACGGCCTCGGCCCCTAAGCGGCGGCTGTCCCAGAAGCCAAGAGGTCGGTCGCGAGTTTCTCGATCTCGGTGCGCCAGGCCAATTTAGCGAGCCAGTCTGCCGGGATCGACGACGCCCCGTACAAGGCACCGGCCAATTGACCCGCAACAGCGCCGACGCTGTCGGCGTCGTCGCCGAGGTTGACCGCGAGCAAAACCGCATCGCGAAAGTTTTTGGTCTGCCACACCGCCCACAACGCCGCTTCCAATGTGTGGACAACATATCCGCTTGAGCTGATCGCGTCGCGGGGTTTGTCTTTCCACTCGCCGCCATTGATGAAAAGCACGTTGGGAGACAAAGCCATGACGCGGGGACGCGTGGCGGTTACTTTGTCGGCGCCGCTCAACGCATCGACGAGCTGTGCCGCGAACAATTCGCAGGCGTCGAGGCATTCGATGGTGCCGTGCGTTGCACGCGATTGCTTGTTGGCAAGGAATCTTGCCTGGTCGATATCGTTGGCACAAAAAACCGCCAGCGGCGCGAGCCGGACGAGAGAGCCGTTGCCGGCGGATTCGGGATTCACCGCACCGGCGGCCGGATCGTCATCGTGGATGAAGCTTTCGATCGCCGCCCGCGTCGTCGTCCCGATGTCGAAGCACTTGCCGTGCACCGTGTTCTCGCCGCGCTCCAGCCATGCCCTGAGACGCGTCATGAAGTCGTATTGGTCCAGCGTGCCGTGCTCGAACAGCGATTGGCCGAGGCACAACGCCATCGTCGTATCGTCGGTCCATTCGCCCGGCGCCAGCTTGAACGTTCCGCCGCCTCTCATATTGGTGACCGGCGGAAACTTGTCACGTGTCTGGAACTCGACAGCCGCCCCCAAAGCGTCACCAACGGCAAGTCCCAGCATGCACCCCAACGCGCGATCCCGAGCTGCCGCCGGGTCGAGCGCCGGCCAATGCGCCTCTTGCGCCGGCGGTGCATCGTCGGAGAAGACCGGCAGCAGATGCATGTAACGTTGCAGCTTCGCCTGCTGCGCATCCTCGTCAAAGTCCGCGTCGCCCGGGCCCGTGTCGCTCATTTGAGTTCCTTCAACGTCGTATTGATTGTCGCTTTGCCGATGCCATTTTCCGGATCTTGTTCAAAGCCCAAGGTTTGCTCACCCAATTGCTCCGGCGTTGGATCCAGTCGTTCATTGACTCGGAATTTGGCGGTTGCCGGAAACAGCACCTCACCCTTGCCCTGGCCCGGTTTGGTCGGCTTTGCCGCGCCCTCGCCGGGAATAGCGGCCAACGCGGCCACGTCTTTGCCCGAGAAACCGTAAATGGAATGGATAAATCTCGGCTTGGCCCTTCCCAAGTCGACAATGGCACCGGCGCCCGTGCTCCACAGCACGCCAGTGACAAAGTTCTTTCCCTTCGCGTAACGGTCGTTGATCATCGCCTGACTCCACGCTCTCTCCGCGCGTAGCGTTGGCCACGCCGTTTTGGGATAGGCCGGCAGTTTGTCGAGGGCCTCGGCACAGAGCTTATTCAGCCGCTCGAGGCGCTTCTTCTTCTTCACGTCGTCCGGACTTTTTTCGTCGATCGCAAGTATCCCAAGGCTCACCCGGTTCATATCCGTGTAGTCGGCACCCATGTATCGGTGGATCGCGAGCGCTTCGCCAGCCGAAATCGGCTTGTGATTGGCCCCGAACGCGACAACGTGGCGGTTCATTGTCTTCATTCCCTCCGCGAATAGCTTCGGCCCGTCGAGTTCCATCAACTCGCGGTCGAGGCTGCCGGGCTCGCTTATCGCCGACTTGATCGCAGAGGTCGCCTTGCTGAGCGCGCGCAACTCCTCCAGCGGGGCCAAGGTCGTTGTTTCCAGCCCGACGCGCACGCTCCCTCGGCCGCCAACAGCCGCCTTCTCCAGATCCGCTTTCAGCTCATCGAGCACCTCACGCGCGGATTTACGCAGCGCTTCATCCTTGATTCCTCGCAATCCTGCCTCGCATTCGGCGACGCTTTTGGTAATGCCGTTGAACTTCTCGACGAACGATTTGCCCCCCCTTTGCGCGGAATCGGATCTTATCTTCCGGAGCTCGGCCATTTTCTTTTCCAGTTCGCTGGTGTCCGCGACAGAGGAAGCGACTTCGCAGCGGGTCTTCATCTCATCGAGATTAGCGACCAATTTCTTCTGCAAATCGGCGTTTCCGAGCTTTTTTATATTCTCGAGGTGACCGGCGATTCGCTTCTTGGTTTCCGACGCCCACATCTTGTGCTCTTTCGCCAGTGCACACCACTCGATCCCGGTGGACACGGCCGACTCCACGTCCTTCTGGACCGCTTCCAGTTTCTGGTATCGCGCCGCCGCAGTGGATTCTGCCAAGCCCGCCTCCAAGCCGCTTTTGGCCTCCGTGAGCTGAGTTTCCAACTCGGCGCTTTTCATCCCGGCCTGTCCCAGGGATTCGATCGATCCCTTCAGCTGCTTGATCGCGGCATCGATCTTGGCGTGACTTTCGTCCACCAGCTTGTCGCTGACGACCGCTCCTCCGCTCATCACTTTCACGAATTCCGCCAGCGTCACGGCCACGATGCGCTCCCTTCAGAAAGTTGCTTCGAGACAAAACCGTTGGACGTCGATATCAGGCCGCGAGCTTTAATGCTTCAGCTAGTCTTGCCAAGGCCGGCGTGAACGTGTCGCGAATTGAAACTGGAACACCGAAAGGATTCGCGTCGCACACGCCGATCCTTTCGTTGCCGGCGATGAAATTTTGAAATGCCGTCACGAGGCCGAGCGCCTTGGGGCCGTGGGTTCGTAGCGCTTCCGGCGCGCCGTCGCCGATATCCATCAGCGACGCCATGAGGAGAGCGCGATGATTTCCGGTGATCGCGTTCAAGCCTTTATCGGCGATTTCTCCCAAAGCCGCCGCATAGGCCGGTTCCTTTTTGGCCTGATCGAGAATGGCGGCGCGCAGGGCGTTGAGCTGCTTGTTTACCTCATCGTTCGCATCCTGCCAGGCGTCGTGCGCACCCTTCCACGCTTGTGTCGCTTTGCCAGCGCCGGTGACAGAGCCGTCGGCTCGGCCGCTCCCCGATCCCGCCTGATCTGTCCGCACGTCGCCGCCATCGAGCGCCGCGCGTAATCGGGCAATCAAGGTCGCGAGAGCCGCGAGATTGTTTGCTTTGAGCGCGGCATTCGCCTCACCGGCCATTTGCGCCAGCGTGGCCTTTCGTGCGGTATCGTCACCGGCCGCACGCGGGATGCGCATGATCAGCGCCGCTAATTCCTTGCGCGACGCGTCAGCCGAAGACGGTTGCACCTGCGACGCATTATGGTCTTGGGACGTGTCTCCCGACCGCCCTGCGATCGGCTGCTTCGGTGAATCGATCCGCTGTTTGAGACGCTTGAGCGCCTCGGTCGCCGCCGCCACGTTGCGTTGCTTGAGGTTGGTGCCAACGTCGACGGCATCTTTTTTCAAAGCGCCGAGGAGCTCATTATCGTCCCCCGCCGCGTGAGCGAATTGCGGAATCAGGCGTGCGAGTTCCGCTTGCAGAGCCGCCAGCGCCGTATCGGATGTCGGGGCGGCCTTGGCGACTGGCTTGGCACTGCTGTCGCCATCTTCCTCTGCTTCGTCATCCTCGCTCTCTTCGTCGGTCGTCGCCGCGTCGCTCTCACCCTCGTGGACGTCTTCCGGGTCTTCTTCAAACTCGACCGCGTTCCATTCGGTCGGCTGCCACAATTTGACTTGGATGCTGGGCGGAGAAATTTTGTACGCGCGGTAATAGTCGAGGAAAGCTTTCTTGACCACGGCTTCGTTTGCGTTCTTCAACGCCTTGAGATGAACGACGTTCTCCTCGAACACGACCTGACCGATCGCCAGCGGGGTCACCTTGCCGAGCTTCTTCGACATCGTGCTCAGTTCGCTCAGCGCTTGGGTCGGCTTTTTGGGCGAGACCAGCATCACGGGCTTGTCGCCAGCCTTGCCGATCACCAGAGAGCGGTTCCTGCCCGGCAGATCGCCCTTCTTTGCCGTCTGCTTGATCAAGTTCGTGAACGACGTTGCCGCTTTCGCTCCGTGTTCCATAGTCCCTCCAATGTGCGGTCCCGCGTTTTAAACTGCCGGGTGTCGACAGTGAACCCGAATCCCCGTCACTTTAATTTCATTTTGAAACGCCGTTTCAGCAGTCTCTCGCGATCAGCCGCGACGGCGAAGGCCTGGGATCTGCCCTCCTGCTGACGCCTCCGAGAGGCCGATGCGCAAGGCTATCCAAACCATCCGCCCTCACGATCGTGAAAGCAAGTCGATTCAATCGACGGTGACGACCAGTTGCGGCCTATAACCAATCGCGTCAGCAATGCCGTCGATTGTTGGGTTTTGTGAGACAACGAGCGGACATCTCACGCAACCACGCCAAGCATCGCGCGCGCCGCCTAGCGCCGTTTCGCGCGCTGGATCGCGGCCCAAAGCCGCTGCGGCGTCGCCGGCATGTCGAGCGTCGCGATGCCGAGCGGGCTGAGCGCATCGAGCACAGCGTTCATCGTCGCGCCGAGCGCGCCGACCGTCCCCGCCTCGCCCGCGCCTTTGATGCCGAGCACGTTGGTCGTGCACGGCACGTTGAGAAAGGATACGCCGAAACTCGGGAAATCGTCGGCACGCGGCATCGCGTAATCCATGAACGAGCCGGAGAGCAACTGGCCGCTGGCGTCGTAACGCGCATCCTCGATGAGGATTTGTCCCGCGCCTTGCACGATGCCGCCATGGATTTGGCCTTCGACGATCAACGGATTGACCAGCACTCCGAAATCGTCGACCACCGTGTAGCGCTCAATCGCGGCGACGCCGGTCTCCTCGTCGATCGCGATCTCGCAAAGATGTGTGCCGTTGGGGAAGGTGTTCTTGTTGCTGGTCGACAGCCCGGCATCGTCGAGCGATGACGGCACGCCGTCGGGCAGCTTCGACGCCTCGCGCGTCTTCGCCGCAAGCTCCCAGATACCGACACCGCGATCGGTGCCGGCAATGGCGAAACGCCCGTCGCGGAATTCGATATCGCTTTCCGACGCTTCGAGGAAATGCCCGGCAAGCTTCTTGCCCTTGGCGATAATCTTCTCCGCCGCATCGGCCACCGCCGTGCCGGCAAGCAGCAGCGACTTCGCGCCGCCGGTGCCGCCGCCTTGGCTCAGCGCATCGGTGTCGCCCGTGACGAAATCGATCGCGTCCAGCTCGATGCCGAGCCGGTCGGCGAGGATTTGCGCAAAAGCCGTCGCATGCCCCTGCCCCGACGGGCCAGTGCCGATGCCCATGCGCACCCGGCCGGTCGGCAGGAAGCGGATATCGGCTTTCTCCGACGGCATCGCCGCCGTCACTTCCATGTAATAGGCGATGCCGAGACCCAAGAGCTTGCCGCGGGTACGCGCTTCCTTGCGCCGCGCCTCGAAGCCGGCAAAACCGGCAACATCGAGGGCGCGGTCGAGATTGGTCGGGAAATCGCCGCTGTCGTAGGCGACGAGCAGCGGCGTCTGCCACGGCATATCCGACGCGCGCACGAGATTGCGGCGGCGGATCTCGTCGCGGCCGAGTCCCAACTCGCGCGCCGCGGCATCAACCAGCCGCTCGATGATGTAAGAGCATTCCGGCCGGCCGGCGCCGCGATAGGCATCGATCCAAACCGTGTTGGTCATCACCGTGCGAACATGGACATGCGCCGCCGGGATGCGATAGGCGCCGGTCAGCAGGCGGAAGCCCGCCATGGTCGCGACGAAGACCGAGAAATGCGAGAGATAGGCACCGACATTGGCAAGCGCGCTGGCGCGCACGGCAAGGAAATGCCCGTCCTCGTCGAGCGCGAGCTCGGCACGGACTTTCTGCTCGCGGCCTTGCGTATCGGTGACGAAAGACTCTTGCCGATCGCTCAGCCATTTGACCGGCCGGCCGAGCTGCTTGGCCGCCCAGGGCAATAACGTGTTCTCTGGGAAGTCGAAGGTCTTCATCCCGAAGCTGCCACCGACGTCACCGGTGATAACGCGCAGCTTGTCGTCTTTGACGCCGAGATGCTGCGCCACCGTGTTGCGCATGCCGAAAGCGCCTTGCGTGCCGATACGCAGCGTGTAGCGCTCGGTCTTCGGATCGTATTCGGCGAGGATGCCGCGCGGCTCGAGCGGCGCGACCATGACGCGGTTGATCGCAAGATCGAGCGTCACGATCTTTGCCGCCTTCGCGAAAGCCGCGTCGCACTTGTCGCGGTCGCCCAAGCCCCAATCGAGCGCGACATTGCTCGGCTGCTCGTCCCAGAGCACCGGCGCGCCCGGCTTCACCGCTTCGGCCGGATCGACCACCGCCGGCAATTCAGCGTAATCGACCTGGATCAGATCGAGTGCGTCTTTCGCCGCGGCGAGGCTGTCGGCAATCACCAGCGCGACGGGATCGCCGACATGGCGCACCTTATTTGTCGCGAGCAGGGGCCGCCCGGGATTGAAGAAATTGCTGCCGTCGCGATTCTTCAACGGCGCGACACACTTGATGCTGCCCAGCCCGGCCGCCTGCACATCGGCGCCCGTATAGATCGCGAGCACGCCCGACGCGTTCTTTGCCGCGCTCGCGTCGAGCGCGGCAATGCGCGCATGCGCGTGCGGCGAGCGCAGAAAGGCGGCATAGGCCTGCCCCGCCGCGCGCTCGTCATCAACGTAGCGGCCGTTGCCGGTGATGAATCGCACATCCTCGCGCCGCCGCACCGCTTGGCCGATTCCAAACTGACCCATTCAGCCGCTCTCCCGGTTTTCCCTCTCCCCGCCCTCGAGGGAATATTTGTTACAGCGCCTTACGCCCCTAAGCCGTGCCCCAAACCTCGCGCGCGGTTTCGACGACAAGTCCAAGCTTCTTCTTCTCGTCGTCGAGCGTCAGCGCATTGCCGCGGATCGTCGACGCGAAGCCGCATTGCGGCGAGAGGGCTAAGCGATCGAGCGGCACGATCTTGGCCGCCTCGTCGATCCGCCGCTTGAGTTCTTCCTTGCTTTCGAGCTGTGGCTTCTTGGTGGTGACGAGGCCAAGCACTGCCGTCTTGTCTTTGCCGAGATAGCGCAGCGGCGCGAAGCTGCCGGCACGCGGGCTGTCGTATTCGAGAAAGAAACCGTCGATCGCGAGCTCGCCAAAGAGCACTTCCGCCACGGGATCGTAGCCGCCTTCCGCGACCCACGCGCTTTCGTGATTGCCGCGGCAGAGATGCATGACAATCGTCATGCCCGCCGGACGACCCTTCAGCACCTCATTGATCATGCCGACGTAGAAGCCGGGAAGTTTCTCGGGATCTTCGCCGATATTCGTTACCGTGGCGCGCAGCTTCGGATCGCAGAGATAAGGCAGATTGGTCTCGTCGATCTGCAGATAGCGGCAGCCGGCGTCGTAAAGCGCCTTGATCTCGGCCCGATAGACGGCGACCAGATCGGCAACGAAGCTATCCATATCGGGATAGACTGCGCCGTCGATGGCGGCGCGCCCGCCGCGCATGTGCACGAGCGTCGGCGACGGGATCGGCTGCTTCGGCGTCAGGCCATGACGCGCGGCGACAGTTTTCAGCTCGGCGAAATCTTCCACCGACAGCGCGCGCGAACGCTTCATCTTGGCGTGTACCTCGAAACGCGGCGGCGAGAATTCGATGTCGCCGGTCTCGTTGTGGAATTTCACCGCGAGCCCGCCTTTCGCCTCGATGCCATCGATCTTCTCGAGAAAATCGAGGAACCAGTGGCGACGGTGGAATTCGCCGTCGGTGCAGACGTTGAGCCCGGCGGCTTTCTGCAACGCGACCACGTCTTCGATCGCCGCGCTCTCGATCTTGCGCAAGGCCGCGGCATCGATCTCGCCGCGCTCGCGCTTCTCGCGCGCAGCGAAGATCGTCTCGGGGCGCAGCATGCTGCCGACGACATCGGCCTTGAAGGGTGGAGCTTTGAACGGTGGCATCGCGGCCCTCACTTCTTGAAGAAATTGCCGGCCTGAACCGTCACCACGGCCTGCGCCGGATCGAAGGTGACGCCGAGCGGATCGCCGCCTTCCTTCACGACCTCGATCTGCCGGCGCAGCAGGCGGCGGAGCTGCACGACGCCGAGATCGCTGGTCGCGAGATTCTCTTCCGAGTGGAGGCTGATCGGACCCTGCCCGACCTGCGCCTCCCAATCGCCGGGGAAACGCTGATGCTCTTCCTCGTTGAGTTCGGACCACATACGGTTTTCATAGTGGCGCACTTTGATCGGCTGGAAATTCTTCGGCACGCGGCGCGCATGGAAGAGCCGGAAATGCGTATCGTCGACCGGCACGACCCAGCCAACGCCGTTCGCGGGTCCTTCCTTCATGCGAATGTCGGGCACGATACGCGCGTGCGGGAAGAGCGCCTGGGTGATGCGATCCATCTTGCGCCCGTCGTCGAGCTCGCGATAGGCGATGTAGCGCATGCCGTGGCTAGCATGCTCCCATTTGACCGTCGGCATGACGCCGAATTCGGGCACGAACTGCACCGTGCTGAAGGTCGTGTGCAGGATCGGGACATGGAACGGATCCATGATGTTTTCCCAATCGTTCAGCCAGTTGGTCGGCACGATCTCGACCGTGTCGTCGCCACCGGCGCCGGTGCTCGAGCCGGTGACATGGATCATCTCGTCAGGGCCGACAGTCTCGAGCGTATCCCAGCGCGTCAGCACGGGCTTCTTCTCAGGCGGCCCCATATAGGCCCAGACGAGACCGTAGAGTTCCTCCAGCGGATACCAGGGCTGGCGGACATTGTCTTTGTGCTTTCCGCCTTCCGGCTCGCAGGGCTGATCCAGGCAGCGGCCCTTCACATCGAAAAGCCAGCCGTGATAGCAGCAGCGGATACCTCCATCCTCGACCTTGCCGTAATAGAGCGTCGTGCCGCGATGCATGCAGCGCGGATAGAGCAGACCCGGCCGGCCCTGGCCATCGCGGAAGAGGATTAGATCCTCGCCGAGGATGCGGATATTCTGCGGTCGAGGTTTGACGTTTTCCGAGAGCGCAATCGGGTGCCAGTAACGGCGCATGAATTCGCCGCAGGGTGTGCCCGGCCCGACCTCGGTCAGCTCGGCATCGTGGGTCTGTAGCCCACGGCCATAAGCGTTGCCCGCATTCTCGTCGGCATTTCTCGGCATAGGATCCTCCGTTTCTTTGGCGCGAATTCTAGCTCAAGCGGTGCGGCCGGTCAGCAGGCGGCGCGCGAAGATGATGACCGGCGCGACGCAGATGACGATGAGGCTGCCGAGCGCCGCGGCGTCGGCGCTCTTATTGGCGACCATCAGATTCCACAGCACGACGCTCAAGACGAGATTGTCCTGGCTCTGCAGTAGGATCGGCATGGTGAACTCGCGGAAGCCGACGATGAACAGCAGGACGAAGCTGGCCAGCAGCGAGGGCGCGAGCAGCGGCAGCACGACGCGGCGCACCGTCTCGATCCAGCCGGCGCCGGCGACGGAGGCGGCTTCCTCGAGCTCGTGGTGAAGCTGGCTCAAGCCCGCGCGGCTCGACCGCGTCGCGACCGCGAGGCGATAGGAATAGGCGAGGACCAGCACCCAGACCGTGCCATAGACGCCGATCGGCAGCGAGAGATAGAGCAATAGCGCCGCGAGGCCCGCGATCACCGACGGAATGCCGATCGACATGAAGCTCAGCACATCGAGCACGGCGCGCCCCGGGAGCTTGGTCCGCAGCACGATCCAGGCGAGCATAGCGCCGATGAGCGTGACGATCGCGGCGCTGATCCCCGCGACGAGAAACGTGTTGCGCAGCGCTAGCCGGAAATCCGCGCTGGCGAAGAGATGGCGATAGCCGTCGAGGCTCGCTGACGACAAGAGCGCGCCGCTGAACGGCCGGTAACCGAAGATGCTGGTCCAAACCAACACGGCGATCGGAAGCGCCATCGCAAAGGCGAGATAGAGCGCAACAAAGCCCAGTGCCGGCGCTTTCCAGCCGCCGAGTTCGAAACGCGACGGTCGATACGCTTTGCCGGTCACGGTAACAAAACGCTCGGCGCTGCGGATCAGCCGGTTATAGACCAGCAGCAACAACAAGCCGGCGACGAGAAAGGGCAGCGCCACTGCCGCGGCATGGCCGTAAGCCGGCAGGTTAGTGTCGGGGTTGAGCTCATAGTAGATGCGGGTCGAGAAGACATTGATGCGCGCCGGCAGGCCGATGATCAGCGGCATCTCGAATTGCTCGAGCGCGATGAGCGTCGCGAGGATGAGCGGCGCGAGAATACCGGGCCGCAGCACCGGCAAGGTGACGCGCCAGAAAACGGCGCGGGGCGGCGCGCCCGCCATGCTCGCCGCTTCCTCGAGCGCCGGATTCATCGTGCGAAACACCGCCGTCAGCAGCAGATAGATGAACGGCACGAGCAACGCGCCTTGCGCGACGATCATGCCCGGTAGCGAGAAGATATTGACCGGCCCTTCGCCCGCGAGACCGAGAACGGCGCGCAGCGCGAGATTGACCCAGCCGGCGTTCGGTCCAAGCAGGAAGATCCAGGCGATCGCCAGCACGACCCCGGGCACCAACAGCGGAAAGAGGATGAGCGCGAAGATCGCGTTACGGAACGGCAAGTCGCAGCGCTCCGTCAGCCAGGCGAGAATGAAGGCGGTGACGAAGCCCAGCGCGACGGCGCCGGTTGTGAAGATCAGCGTGTTCGGAATGACATTCGTATAAAGCGCGCGGTCGCCATAGACGGCGACGAGGTTGTCCCACGTCCAGACCGCACCCTCCTCGAAAGGCAGCATGTCGTCCGGCCCGCGAAACGCGGCGACCAACAGCATCGCGAGCGGCGCCGAGATCAGATAGAGCGCCGAGAGCGCACCCCCGCCGAGGACCAGAAGCGAGCCGAGGCTCTTATCCTTCAGCATCATGCGCGGGCTTGTCCCGGCCATCCACGTATTTTCAAGACGTGGATGCCCGGCACAAGGCCGGGCATGACGTATAAAAATTCAGGAAGCGGCGGAATGGGAGAAGCTCGTCGCTAATTCTGGCCACGCACCATCTTGGAGAAGCCTTCGTAGTATTTGGCGCGCTGCTCCATCGTGTTGAGGTCTTCGAGCAGCACCTTGGCGCCGCTCTTGCGGATCTCCGCCGCGAGTTCGGATTTCGACCCGGGCCGGATATCCGCTTCATGGATCAGCTTCTCGTAAAGCGCTTTGCCTTCATCCGAAGCCAGCCACGCCGCGAGCAGTACCGCCGCATTGGGATGCGGCGCGTCCTTGAGCGGCGTAACGGCAAACTGGCCCGCCGGGACGAGATCGAGCGTACGATAGGCGACGTCGAGCCCGTCGGCCTGATATTGATAGGCGAGCGAGATCGATTCGCCGACCGTCATCACCCGCTCGCCGCTTTTGAGATAGGGCTCGGACGGGCTGTTGATGATGAGCATCTTGCGGTCATCGATCAGGGTGCGGCCCCATTTCTCGGCGCGCTCCGGTCCCCATTCAATCGCGAAGAAGCCCATCATCCGCGGCAGCAGGAAGGATTGCGCCACGAGTTTGCCGGTCCATTTCGGATCCGTGAAATCGTTCCAGGTCTTCGGCAGATCCTCGGGCTTAACCGCCGCTTTCGAATAAATCGAGGTGTAGACGAAATTGTGCGTTGCCGCGGCCTGACCGTCGAAGAACGTGTCTTTCGGATCGATGCCGTACGCCGCCCAATCTTCCGTCGCCATCAGCCCGCGCTTCTGCACTTCGATCATGCCGGCGATAGCGAACGTCCAGTCGTCGACCGTGTGCCGGCCGGCGCGCGCCTCGGCGATGATCTTGGTTGCGCCCTGCAGATCGGCGGTGAGATTGACGGTGATACCGGGAAAGCGCTTGGCGAACTGGTCGTTGACCCAACTGCCCTCGATCGCCGCCGGCGTCCAGAGCGATACTTCCTTCTCGGTCTTCGCCTTCTCGTAGAGCGCCATCATCGCGGCATTCGGCTGCCAATCCGCCGCAACCGCCCCACGCGGCAGCATCAAGCTCGCCGCCACCGCCGCCAACCACAGTGTCCGCATCTCGCATCCTCCCCTATCAGCGCACCCTAGCACGATTGACTTGGCATGTACCCCTCTCTAGCGTTTCTGCCAAAGAGACATCCATGGCCGTGCTACGCCGTTCCGAAACGAAAAATCTGGCCGACATGAAAATCCCGGTGATCGACATCGGGCCCTATCGTGCCGGCGCGAAAGGCGCGCTGGAAACGACCGCCCAAGCGATCGGCGCCGCAAGCGAATCGCTCGGCTTTTATTTCCTCGGCAATCACGGCATCCCGCAAGCGCTGATCGATCGCGTCTTCGCCGAGACGCAGCGCTTCCACGAACAGCCGCTCGAAAAGAAACTTGCGGTGCGGGCGGTCGGCAAGGTGATCGGCTATCTGCCGCTCGGCGGACAGACACAGAACACCTCGATCTACGGCAAGAGCACCTATCCCGACGCCAGCGCGTCGTTCTATATCAAGCGCGAATTCGCGCCCGATCATTTGGACCGGATCGCGAAGAAGCCTTGGGTGCAAGACAATCGCTGGCCGCCGGATCTGCCCGACTTCCGCGAAACCTGCCTCGACTATTTCGACGCGATGACGGCGCTCGGCCACATGATGCTGCGCGCGCAATCCGTGGCACTCGATCTGCCGCCCGATACGCTCGAAAGACACGCAGCCTTCAGCCCGAGCGGCAGCACGCTGCGGCTGCTTCACTATCCGCCGCGCGATCCGGCAAAAGACGGGCAGTTCGGCATCGGCCCGCACACCGATTACGGCTATTGCACCTATCTCGCCCAGGCAAAGACGCCGGGTCTCGAAATCCTGACACGCGGCGGCGAGTGGATCGAAGCGCCGGCGCTCGAGGGGCATTTCCTCGTCAACAATGCCGATATGTGCCGGCGCTGGACCAACGATCGCTGGCGCTCGGCGCCGCATCGCGTCATCAACAAGACCGGCGAGGT
>DASXCX010000132.1:0-31137 GCA_036490955.1 Allostellaceae bacterium
GGGCCTCGCGTCGTTCGCCGACAGCTATCCCTGGCAACTATCGGGCGGCATGCAGCGCCGCGTCGCGATTTGTCGTGCGCTCGTTTTCAATCCGCCCATTCTGCTTCTCGACGAGCCCTTCGGCGCCCTCGATGCCATGACGCGCGACTATATGAACATCGAACTGATGCGAATCTGGCAGCAGTACCGCAAGACGGTCATTCTCATCACCCACTCCATTGCGGAGGCGGTGCTTTTGTCGGACCGCGTCGCGGTAATGTCGCCGGCGCCGGGGCGGATCTTGGAAATCATCGCTATCGACCTTCCACGACCGCGCGCGCTTGAAGTCACATCCACACCGCGCTTTGGCGAGCTTGCCGGCCAGATTCGCGCCTTCTTTTCAGCCGAGATGTTCCTATCGGCGGGAGCGAAAGGCCCGTGAACGGCGACGGCTCAACCGCTCGTTCGCGCGTCGTGCTCGAGCGCTGCGCCGTCATCGCGGCCGGCCTCGTGATCTGGCAAGCCGCTGTCCGTGTTTTCGACATCTCGCCGCTGCTGATCCCAGCGCCGACGGCGGTCTTCGATCAATTGGTCCGCGCCACGCTCAACGGCGCGTTCTTCTACAACGGACTCTACACCGTCGGCGCGACGGTCATGGGCTTTCTTCTCGGTTCGCTCTTGGGATTTGTGATTGGCGTTTTGGTGACGCGGTTCGAGATCTTCAACCGTCTCGTCTACCCTTACGTGGTCGCGTTCCAGACCGTGCCTAAGGTGGCCTTGGCGCCGATCATCATCGTGTGGTTCGGCTTCGGCATCTGGTCGAAAGTGATGATGTCGTTGCTGGTTTGCTTCTTTCCGGTGGCCGTCAATACGATCGACGGGCTCAATTCCGTCCGCCCCGATCAGATCATGCTCATGCGCTCGTACCGGGCGACAGGCTGGCAGATCTTCCGCTACGTTCAACTGGCCAACGCGCTTCCTTACATCTTTGCGGGCCTCGATGTCGGCATCGTGCTGAGCGTGATCGGGACGATCGTCGGCGAATTCATGGGAACGACGACCGGATTGGGCCGGGTGCTTCTCGACTATAATTTCAGCTTCGACATCGCCGGCGTGTTCGCGACGCTGGTCGTCTTGTCGCTGATGGGCATGTTTCTGCATGCGGCCCTTCGCGCGATACAGCGCCGCGTGATCTTTTGGCAAGAACAAGGCAACAACAATCTCGGATTGTGAAGGAGGAACAAAAATCATGAGTGACGGAAAGAAAGTCGCGGTCATCGGTGCAGCCAATGGCGGCTTCAACCTCGTCGCCCACATCGGCGCGTTGGGCCATACGATGCGGGTCTGCGACATCAATGAAGCCAGATTGACGGCGTTGCGAGAAGCGGGTGGCATCGACACCAGCGGCATGGGCACTGGGTTTGCCAAGCTCGAAGTCGTCAGCACCGATCTGGCCCCCGTGGTCCGCGGCGCCGATGTGATCGTCGTTTGCACGGCTGGCCACCGGCAGGCCTCCGCGGCCAAGGCTTTGGCGCCGCTCCTCGCCGATGGCCAGACCATTCTGCTCGTCCAAGGCAATACCGGTGGATCGCTGGCGTTTCGCCGCGTGCTGGATCAGGCCGGGTGCCGCGCGCAAGTCGATCTCGCGGAGATGGACAATTATCCCTATGGGGCAAGGGTGGTCGGTCCCGCGAAGATTCAGCCGATCGTCGTCAAGCGGTGGCTGCAAATCGCCAGCTTCCCCGGCAAGAACATCGACAAGGTCTTCGCGACGCTCAGCCCGCTCTTCCCGACCGCGGTCAAGGCACCCAACATCATCGCCACCGGCTTCACCAACGCGAATGCGATGCTCCACGTCGCCAATTGCATGCTCAACGCGTCGCGGATCGAGCACAAGGAAGACTACAAATTCTACGCGCACGGCGTGACGGAGGGCGTGGCGCGTATCTATCGCGCCATCAATGCCGAGCGTGTGGCGGCCGCCGCGGCGCTGGGCGTGACCGTGCCGACCCTCGAAGACTGGTTCGACCGCGTTTACGGCATCCGCGAGGCCACGTTGGTCGAATCGTTCCAGAAGCTCACGTACAATCCGGGCGCCCCCTATGGCGGCACGCCCGTGCCGAAATCATGGGATGCCAACTACGTCGCGGAAGACGTGCCAGTTGGACTCATCCCGATCGCGGCGATCGGCCGCGTCGCGGGCGTTCCGATGACCGCAACGCAGAACCTGGTCGACATGGCAAAGCTCGTGACCGGCGACGACTATGCGGCAACCGCACGGACCCTCGAGGTGATGGGGCTCGCCGGAAAAGACGCCGCCGGCATCAAGAAAGTGGTCGAGCAGGGCTTCGGCTAAGCCCTGCGACCCCGGCTAAGCGCCGCCGAAGGTTACTTCGCATCCGCGCAGGTGTTCTGATAATTCTTGGCCAACGCCTCGATCTTTGAACGATCGAAGGCGTTGACCTCTTTATAGAACGAGGCGTCCGTGACGTAATAGTCCTCGGGCGGCAGCTTGTCCTTGATGACGCCCAGCTTGTAGTAGTAGTCGCGAACGATCTCCCAGCCCTTGTCCGGGAAAACGCCGATCTTGCCTTCGGGCGCCGCTGGCGATTTAAAATCCTGCTTCATCACATCGACCGTCTTTTTGTAATCCTTGGGCTTGTCCGCCGTGGACGCCCACCGGCCGGATGCGGTGAGGAAGATGCAAGCTGCCGCCTCGACGTTCGTACGCTCGAAGATTTCCGCTTTCGAGGCTGCGCGTAGAACTTTGATGAGGTCGCCGCGACGCTTCGTCAGGTTCTCGTCCGTCGTCGCGTAGACGTAGCTAAAAATATCTTTTTGGAATGGGAACGTGAAGTAACGCATCTTGATGCCGTTGGCTTCCATGTCGGCATAGGTGATGTCCCACAAGGCCAGCGCCTGGACGTCGCCGCGCTGCAAGGCAAGACCCGCCTGCACGCCGAAACCGACCGGCAGCCATTGCACGTCCGTTTTCGAATTGAGGCCGGCGGCTTCCGCCATCGCATAGCCGTCGAGCGTCCGCGATGCCCCCATCGACATCACCCCGATCTTCTTGCCCTTGAGGTCCATCGGCTCCTTGATCGGACCGTCGGCGAGCACGGCGAGCGACGTGCCGTTATCGGGGGAAACCATATAGATCGCACGAATCTTCGCGCCGGCATTGCGCGAGAGCAGCACCGCCGATGGCGCACCAAGTCCGGCATCGCCCTTGCCGGCGGCGAGAATCTGCATTTCCGCCGTTGCACCGTCGGTCGGCTGCAAAGTCACGTCGATGCCCTCTTCCTTGAAGAAGCCGAGGGCTTGCGGCATGACGTAAGACCGCGCTTCGGACGTCGTGACCGTCTGCTGTCCGAACATCAGCGTGAAAGCGTTATCGGCATGGGCCGGACTCGCCATTTCGATGACGCAACCGACCGCCGCGATTGCACCCATCCACGCCCGTACTTTCTTCATGATGATCTCTCCCCCAAGATGCGCCCTAGGCCGCGTGCTTGAAGTGTGCACGGCTGCCGCGCAGACTACCTTGTCGGGTGCGGCTAGTGAAGCCTCCGCACCGGATTGCCTCTGCTCTCGATGCATCATGCGCCGCGGATGCGATCGATCAGCCCGACTACATCACCCGGCAAGGCATCGTCACGCCACGCGACATGCCCGTCGGGCCGCACGAGCACCAAACGTCGCTGATGGAGATCGAGCAGCTTCGGATCGGCGAGATCGACAACCACGAGCGGCACGCCGCGCGTCGCCGCCGCATCGGCGAGCCGGCCAGCCTCCGGCAGCTCTGCGCCCAGGCGCAGCAACACAAAGCGGTTCTCGCCGAAAAGGTCGAGTGTCGAGCGCCCCTCGGCGAGCCAAGCGTGCGGCGCGCGCGCGCCGGGCCGGGCACTCGGCACGAATTTCACCGTCTCGTAGGGGATCGGCGGCGTACCATCGGACACGATGATCGGCGAATCTTCATAATAATAGCCCAGGCGCAGATTCTCGGTGAAGGTCGGGCCGTTGGCGCCTTTCGAGGCGTGGTAGGCCTCGACCCAGCGCTTGCGCAGTGTCGCGCCTGTCGGCGAATCCTCGGCGATCTCCGACCCGCCCGGCAGATCCGCGAGAAGGACGAATTCGTCGGTGCAGGCCTGCACGTTGTAAAGCGCGATCGGCTTGCGCTCGGCTTCGTAGCTGTCGAGTAGACGGGGCCCGCCCCAGCCGCCGAGCGTCGCGATCAGCTTCCAGCCGAGATCGACCGCATCGGCAAGACCGGTATGGAGACCAAGCCCACCCGTCGGGGAATTCTGATGCGCGGCGTCGCCGCAAATAAAGACGCGACGATCGCGATAATGCTGGGCGACCCGCTCGCGCCGCTCCCAATCCATCACCGAAAGCACTTCGTAAGGCACATCGTCCCGGCCGATGAGGCGGCGCATATAGCGATCGGCGTCGAAATTCGGAACGGCGTTCAGCACGGAGAGACGCCACAGCTCTTTGCCGTCGATGCCAATGATTTCGCCCCAGGTGCCGCCGGCATCGGTGAAACGGAAGAAACGCGACCAGCCCTTGTCGTGGATCTTCATCATCTCCGCCGAGCGGAAGAAGACGTTGACGCTATGCGCGACGTGGCCAAGCCCCTCGTAACCCGGATCGAGCGCCGTCACGACGGCTCCATCGGCACCATCGCAGCCGACGAGATAGCGCGCGCGGATGGTTTCGCTTTTGCCGCTCTGCCGATCTGTGATGGTCGCGGTGACGCCGTCCTCGTCCTGGATGAAACCGTCGAAGCTGGTCATGTGGCGGATCGTCACCGAAGGCAGCGAGCGCGCCTTGGCCAGAAGGATCGGATCGTAATAAAGCTGGGCGCAGGCGACGCGCGGCTCGGGCGTGTAATCGAGCTTCTGGTCGTTATAGGCAGGCACGTGATGCCGGGCGAGTTCAAAACCCACCATGCTGGTGCAATAGATCAACCCTTGCGGGTGATGCTTCGGCCAGCCGGAATTCTGGACGATCTCGGCGATGCCCCAGCGGCGGTTGAGCTCCATCGACCGGATCGAGAGGCCGCTCATTTTCGGCACTGAGATCGAGCCATCGCGCCGCTCCACGACCAGGCACTCGATGCCGGCCGAGCCGAGCTCGATTGCCAGCGCAAGCCCGACCGGGCCGCCGCCGGCGATCAGGACGGGGAGTGGCGCGCCGCTCATGCAAAGAACGGTAAGGTGGGCATCATCGGCGGTCAACGATGGGCATCGGCCATTATCGCGGCCGCGCGGTCCAGCATTGCTTTCGGCCCGCGAAGCCGGGACAATCAGTGTTCGGACGAAACGCCGAAAAACGGGGAGGACGGCATGGCGGATCTGCGCGATAAATTCGCGGCATCCAATGTCATCGCTATGTGGGATCAGGAGCTGCGGCCCAATCTGCCGCTCGTGCCATCGCATATCTGGCGCTGGCAAGAAGTGAACCCGCTGATCGGCGAAGCGGCGGGCGCCGTCAACATGGACGACGCCGAACGCCGCGTCCTGATCCTCTCCAATCCCGGTCTCGCGGGCAGCGGCCGTCAGGGCGCGGCGCCCAATCTCTCGGTCAATCTGCAGGTGCTGATGCCGGGCGAGAAGGCGCGGCCGCACCGCCATACAATGCATGCGCTGCGCTTCGTGCTCGAGGGTAAGGGAGCCGTGACCATCGTCGAAGGCAAGCCCTGCCCCATGTTGCCCGGCGATCTCATCCTGACACCGGGCATGACCTGGCACGAGCATGTAAACGACACGAATGAGCGCTCCGTCTGGGTGGATTCGCTCGACGTGCCGATTCACGGCTTCCTCGAGAACCGAGTGTTCGAGCCGGGCCCGGTGCGCGGCCTGACGCCACCGCCGGCCGACGAGGTCTTCGCCGCGGGCCTTGCCCCCGCCAAGCCGACGGCGCCGACGAGTTGGTCGCCGATGTTCCGCTATCCCTGGGAAACGGCGGTGAAGGCGCTCGATGCGATCGCGCCCGATGCCGATGGCGCGCGCCGTCTGCGCTACATTAATCCGACGACGGGCGGCGCCGTGCTCTCCACCATCGACTGCTACCTGATCGGGCTGACCAAAGGCGCCGAGACGACGGCCTATCGCACCAACAGCAACGCCGCCTGCGTCGTGGTCGAGGGCGAAGGCCAATCGCGGGTCGGCGACGATACAATCACCTGGGGCCCGAAGGACATCTTCATCCTGCCCCATGCGCAGTGGATCAGCCATCGCGCTTCGACCGACAGGGCGCGGATCTTCCAGATCACGGATCGCGAGCTGTTCCGGCGCCTGGATTTCCTGCGCGACGAGACGCGACACTGAGAAAAGGATTGGTAAAAACGATCATGGCAGCAAAGAAGAAAGCGAAGAAAGCCGCGAAGAAGAAAGCCGCGCCTGCCCGCAAAGCGCCGGCGCGCAAAGCGGCCAAGAAAGCGGCGCCGAAGAAAGCCGCCGCAAAGCAAGTCGCGTCGAAGGCCAGACGCGCCGCCGGCAAGCTGCGCCTCACCATGCTGACCGGCGGCTACGAGATCTTGCGCGCGCTGCAGGACGGCACGGTGCAGCCGAAGGGTATCGATCTGGTGATTGGCGGCTATCCCGGCACCCGCGGCATCCATGACCAGGTCGCGCACGGCAAGGCTTGCGACATCAACGAATACAATGGCGGGCATTACGTCGTGCAGAAGGCGCATGGCCGCGACGACATCACGGCGATCCCAGTGTTCCTGCATCGCCGCTTCCGGCACGGCTTCATCTATATCAACACGAGCAAAGGCATCACCCAGGCCTCCGACCTCGCCGGCCGCCGTGTCGCCTGTCGCAGCATCGGTGCCGCCGCGGCCTATTGGATGCGCGGCCATCTCGAAGAGAACGGCGCGCCGCATCGCTCGATCACCTGGGTGATCCAGGATCCGGACGAGGCCTCCGAACAGGCACCGGCGTCGACCAAGATCGAGGTCCTGCCAAAGGGCAAGAACGTCGAGCAGATGATTCTCGACGGCGAAGTCGACGCGATCATCATGCCCAATGTCAGCGAGGCACATGCAAAGGGCGATCCGCGCATTGCCCGGCTGTGGCCCAATTACAAAGAGGTCGAGCTCGATTATTACCGCCGCACCGGCTTCTTCCCGATCATGCATGTCACGACGGTGCCGACCGAGATCGTCGCGAAATACCCCTGGGTAGTCGAGAGCCTGACTCTCGCTTTCGAGGAGGCGAAGCAGCTCGCCATGAAGCGCGTCGCCAATCCGCGCAACGTGCCGCTCGCCTTCTGGCGGACTTATTGGGAAGAAGAACGTGCGATGCTCGGCGACGATCCGTGGCAATACGGAATGAGCGATCTCAACAAGCGCAATTACGACACGCTGGTCGGCTTCGTGCACGACCAGGTGTTGGACGGTCCGCGGCCCCAGCTCGAAGATCTCTTCGCCAAGGAGGCGTTCGATCTCGAGCTGCCGTTGCCGAAAATGCATGAGATCAAGTACGATTTCTGACGGGGTAAAAAAGGGAGGATCCCATGATCATCGACGTCCACGGCCATATGAGCGCGCCAGCCGAGCTCTGGGCCTATAAGGCCGTTCAACTCGCCGGACGCGGCGCGCATGGCCGCGGCAGGGTCACGGTCAGCGACGACCAGATCCGCGAAAGCTATAAAGCGAAAGAGACATTCGGCGCCGGCCATGTCGATCTGCTCGACAAGCACGGCACCGATTTCCAGCTCATCTCGCCGCGCCCGTTCCAGATGATGCATAGCGAGCGGCCGGCCAAGATCGTGCAGTGGTTCCACGAGGAATGCCACAACATCATCCATCGCGCGGTAAAGCTCTATCCCGACCGCTTCGCCGGCGTGTTGATGCTGCCGCAGGTCGCGGGCGAGCCGATCAACATCGTCCTTCCCGAGCTCGAGCGCTGCGTCAAAGAGCTCGGCTTCGTCGGCTGCCTCGTCAATTCCGACCCGTATGAGAATTCGGGCAAGGAAGCCCCGGGTATGGGCGATCGCTACTGGTATCCGCTCTACGAAAAGCTCGTCGAACTCGACGTGCCGGCGATGCTGCATGGCGTCGGCTCGAAGTCGGAACGAACCTCCTACTCTACCCACTTCATCAATGAAGAGACGCTGACCACGGTCAGCCTCCTCAATTCCAAGGTCTTCGACGATTTCCCGACCTTGAAATTCATCATCCCGCATGGCGGCGGCGCGATTCCCTATCAGCTCGGCCGCTTCGAGGCGCCGACCTTGCGCGGCCATGGCACCGGCGGCAAGCGCTTCTCCGAGAAGATGAAAAATTTGTGGTTCGATACCACGCTCTATACGCCGCTCGCGTTGGAGCTGCTGATCAAGACCGTCGGTGTCGACCGCTGCCTCTTCGCCACCGAATGCCCCGGCACCGGCTCGGCGACCAATCCCGAGACCGGCCGCTACATGGACGACATCGCGCCGATGATCAAAGGCTTCGACTGGCTTTCCGCGGCGGACAAGAAGGCGATCCTCGAGGATAACGCGCGGAAGCTCTTCAAACTCGACAACGTCAAGCCGCGGCTCTGACGCGGGGCGAAACGGCAATCGGGCGGGTGCGACATGAGAGCGATGATCTATCGCGAGTTCGGCCCGCCCGAGGTGCTGCATTACGAGGATTTGCCCGAGCCGGTGCCCGGCCCCGGCGAGATCGCGCTCGAGGTCCATGCCTGCTCGGTCAATCGCGTCCTCGATGTCGCAGTGCGCGCCGGCAAGCAACCGCAGCGCAAGGTGCAATTGCCGCATGTCGGTGGCGTCGACCCGGTCGGCGTCGTCACCGCCGTCGGGCCGGGCGTTACCGACCGCAAAATCGGCGACGTCGTGGCGGTGTTCCAGGGCCTTGGCGAACGCCGTATGTTCGGCATCCACTGCTGGGGCGGCAATGCGCAGTTCACCAAAGCGCCGGTCTTCGCCACCTGCGTCGTGCCGAAAGGCGTCTCCTACGCCGACGCCTGCGTCCTCGCGCGGCATGCGCCGGTTGCGTGGAATCTTTTGGTGACGATGGGCAAGCTCAAAGCCGGCGAAACCGTGCTGGTCATGGGCGCGGCCGGCAATCTCGGTTCGATCGGTATCCAGCTCGCGAAGAATCTCGGCGCGCAGGTCATTGCCTGTGCCGGCTCCGACGAGCGTGCGCAGATGGGCGCCGAGCTCGGCGCCCATCACGTCATCAACTACAACAAGGCCGATCTCAAAGACGAGCTATTGCGCATCACCGGCGGCAAGGGCATCGATATCGTCTACGACAACATCGCCAATCCCGGTCCGACATCGAAAGCGATCGACGCGCTCGGCTTCGACGGCCGCCTCGTCACCGCGGGCGCGCATGGCGGGCCTGTCGTACCGGTCAATTTCTTCCATGTCTACGATCACCGCATCACCATCATGGGCAGCCCCTATAGCCGGGGCGAGGATGCGATGCCGGCGCTGAACGATGCCGCGGCAGGCAAGATGCGCGTGCTTGTCGAGCGCGTGATGCCGTTGAGCGCGGCGGTTGAGGCGCATCGCCTCGTCGAATCCTCGCCGGCAACCGGCAAGATCATCCTCGATCCATCGCTCGGCTAGGCGCGCTCACCCGGCAATGCCGGTGATCCGTATCCCCGCGCTCGGCACTTTGTATTTGCGATTGATCCAGATCAGCAGTGAGGTCAGCGCCTCGGCCGCGGCCGAGTTGCAGATCGGCCCACCATCGATGCCGCGCATTCCCATTGTGGCGATGAGATCGATCACCGCCTGGCGTGCCGGCGCGTCATCGGCGCAGACCAGCACGTCGCAATCGACCGGCCGATCGAGATGACGCAACTTCTCGGCCGAGACATTCTGGAACGCCGAGACGACACGCACGGAATCGCCGAGCCGCGCCTGGATCGCCGCGACCGCCGAGCCGCCTTCCGGAAGCTGCACGCGGTTGACACGTGGCGGCACCAGTGGCGCCGTGGCATCGACGAGGATTTTACCGGCAAGGATATCGCGGATTTCTTCGACCGTGGAACGCTGCGCCGCATACGGCACGGTCAGGATGACGACTTCGGCTGCCGCCGCGACCGCGCGATTGCCGTCGCCTTCGATCGCAACCCCCGCCAGCGCCCCAAGTTCGGCGGCGGCCGTCTTGGCCTTTGCCGCATCGCGCGAGCCTATGAGCACCTGATGCCCGGCTTTGGCGAGACGCAGCGCGATGCCGCCGCCTTCCGCTCCGGTGCCGCCGATAATGGCAATGGCCGATCGCCCGGGCATGGTCGCTCTCCCTCCGCGAATTTCGCGGCGCATCATCGCGGCAGCAGCGATTGACAGCAACGGGAATTGTCGCGAGGCTCGCCGCGGCCTTGCCGGCCGTCTTGATCTTCAGCGCAGCGAGTCATGTCCGACACGGCGTCCCTGATCGCCCTTTCCGATCTGCCGCTCATCAGGCCGGGCGACGATCTCGCCGCGTTGCTCGCGGCCGGGCTCGAGCGCCGCGTCGGGAAATTGCTGACCAGCGGCGACGTGTTGGTCGTGGCGCAGAAGATCGTCTCCAAAGCCGAGGGCCGCTATGTCGATCTGGCACGGGTCGAGCCCGGCGCCGAAGCGCAGCGCCTCGCGCGCGAGACCGAGAAAGACCCGCGGCTGGTACAGGCAATCCTCGACGAAAGCCGCCGCGTCGTGCGCCGCCGCCCGGGCGTGCTGATCGTCGAGCATCGTCTCGGCTATGTCATGGCAAATGCCGGGATCGACCGCTCGAACATCGATCCGACGATGGGTGAGGAGCCCGTGCTGCTCTTGCCGCGCGACCCGGATGCTTCGGCTGCGGCGTTGCGCAAAAAGCTCGGCACGCATTTCGGGACCGCGCCGGCGGTGATCATCAGCGACAGCTTCGGCCGCGCCTGGCGCAGCGGAACGACCGGCATCGCGCTCGGCACCGCCGGCCTCCCATCACTGATCGATATGCGCGGCCATGACGATCTCTATGGCCGAACGTTGCGCGTCACGGAGATCGGCTTTGCCGACGAGATCGCGGCCGCGGCCTCGCTGCTGATGGGGCAGGCGGATGAGGCGCAGCCCGCCGTGCTGATGCGCGGTCTTCTATGGTCGGGAGAGCCGCGACCGGCAACGGCGCTGATCCGCGCCGCCGAAGAGGATTTGTTCCGCTGATGACGCGCCATCGCGTTATTGCGCTTTCGGGCGGTGTCGGCGGCGCCAAGCTGGCGCTTGGTTTAAGCCGCATCTTGCCGCCGGGCGATCTCACCGTGATCGCCAATACCGGCGATGATTTCGAACATCTCGGTCTCGCCGTCTCGCCCGATATCGACACGCTGCTCTACACACTGGCGGGTCTCGACAACCCGGCGACGGGCTGGGGCCGGCGCGACGAGAGCTGGAATTTCATGGCGGCGCTCGAAGCACTCGGCGGCGAGACCTGGTTCCGCTTGGGCGATCGCGATCTCGCGATCCATATCGAGCGCACGCGGCGGCTGCGCGCCGGCGAGAGCCTATCGCAGGTCACCGATGATTTCCGCCAGCGCTTCCACATCGCCGCACGAGTCCTACCGATGAGCGATGATGCGGTGCACACGCGGGTGAAGACGAAAGACGGCTGGCTCGATTTTCAGCCTTATTTCGTGCGCCATCGCTGCGAGCCGGTTATCAGCGCGATCGAGTTCGCCGGCGCCGCCGATGCGCGACCGCAACCGGAGCTTCTCGCCGCGCTGGCCGATCCGGCGCTCCGCGCGGTGATCCTCTGCCCATCGAATCCCTTCATCAGCATCGAGCCAATCCTCGCTTTGCGCGGCGTACGCGCGGCACTGCGCGATTGCACCGCGCCGGTCGTCGCCGTTTCACCGATCATCGGCGGCCGCGCGGTGAAAGGCCCGACCGCGAAGATGATGCAGGAGCTCGGCCTCGCGGCGAGCGCCGCCATGGTCGCTCAACGATACAGCGATCTGATCGATGCCTACGTCGTCGACCATACCGACGCGCCGAGCTGCGTCGGACTCGATTGCGCGATCGTGCCGGCGAAAGCGCTGATGGAAACGCTGGCCGATCGTGAAGCGCTGGCGCGCGTCGTGCTCGAAGCCGCCGCCAACGTGCTGGAGCCGGCGCAATGAGCGCGATCTGGGCGGTCGTGCCGGTAAAGGACACGAGCACAGCGAAGCAGCGCCTCGCCGCCATTTTGCCGCAACCGCAGCGCAGCGCATTGGCGCTCGCCATGCTCGAAGACGTGCTCCATGCGCTTGCTGGGACGCGTGGTCTGGCGGGCATCGTCGTTGTGACCGTCGATTCCGCGGCGCGCGAACTGGCGCAACGCTATGGCGCAGAAATTTCCGCCGACCGCGCGACCGAAGGGCATACCGCCGCGGTCATGGGCATGGCCCGCACCCTCGCCGCGCGCGGCGACGCCATGCTGACCGTTCCCGGCGACGTGCCGCTGGTCACCACCGCCGAGATCGAGCACGTGATCGCCGCGCATTGCTGCGGCCATCGTTTCGTCATCGTGCCGGCGCGCGACGAGCGCGGCTCCAACACGATCCTCGTCGCGCCTGCCGACGCGGTGCCGTTGCGTTTCGGCGATGACAGCTTCTTCCCGCATCTCGCCGCGGCACGCGCTTTCGGCGTCGAGCCCGCGGTGCTGACCCTGCCCGGCATCGGCCTCGATATCGACACGCCGGAGGATCTCACCGTGTTTCTCGCGCGTCCCTCGCGGACCCGCGCCCGCGCTTTGCTCGACGGCGCCGGAGTACGCGCAGCATGAGCGGCATCTCGCGCGACGAGGCGCTCGTCCTCGCGACCGGCAGCGACCTCGATGCCCTGATGGCACGCGCCGCCGCGCTGCGCGACGAATTGCATGGCGGCACGATTTCCTATTCGCGCAAGGTGTTCATTCCGCTGACCCGGCTTTGCCGTGATAGCTGCCATTACTGCACCTTCGCGCATCCGCCACGCCGGGGCGAGCGCGCGTATCTCTCGTCCGACGAGGTGCTCGCGATCGCGCGGGACGGCGAAGCGGCCGGTTGCCGCGAGGCGCTGTTCACGCTTGGCGACAAGCCTGAGCTGCGCTACCGCGCGGCTCGTGATGAGCTGGCGCGGCTCGGTTACGCGATGACGCTCGACTATCTCCACGCGATGGCGGGGCTGGTCCTCCGTAAGACCGGACTGTTGCCGCATATCAACGCTGGCGTGATGGGACATGCCGATATCCTGAGACTGCGCGACGTGTCGGCGAGCCAAGGGCTGATGCTTGAATCCGCGTCGGAAAGACTCTGCCGGCGCGGCGGGCCGCATTTCGGCTCACCCGATAAGCTGCCGGCGACACGGCTCGCCACCATTGCCGCGGCCGGCGAAGCCGCCGTGCCGTTCACCTCGGGCATCCTCATCGGCATCGGCGAGACGCGTGCAGAGCGCATCGATGCACTGCTCGCGCTGCGCGATCTGCATGAGCGCCACGGCCATATCCAGGAGATCATCGTCCAGAATTTCCGCGCCAAGCCGGACACGAAAATGGCAGGTGCGACCGAACCCGACCTCGCCGATCATCTCTGGACCATCGCCATCGCGCGGCTGATCTTCGGCGGCGCGATGAACATCCAGGCGCCGCCCAATCTCGCAGAAGGCGAACTGCCGCGCCTCATTGCGGCGGGCATCAACGATTGGGGCGGGGTTTCGCCGGTGACCCCCGATCATGTGAATCCGGAACGGCCCTGGCCCGAACTCGATACCTTGGCGCGCGAGACCGAAGCCGCGGGCAAAGTGCTGGTCGAGCGTCTCGCGATCTACCCAACTTATGCCGCGCAAGCCGACCGCTGGCTCGCGCCGTCGCTGCGCACATCGGTGCTGCGTACCGCCGATGCGGAGAATTTCGCGCGCGCGGATGCATGGATGCCCGGCGCGAAGCTAACGCCGCCCGCGATGCCGGCTCTGCGCAACAGCAGCAGCCTTAGCCCCATCATCGATCGCGCCGCAACCGGCCATGCGCTGAATGAAGACGAGATCGTCGCGCTCTTTTGCGCGCGCGGATCGGATTTCGCAGCGGTGTGCGGCGCCGCCGATGCACTGCGCGCCGAGACGATCGGCGCGCATGTAAGCTACGTCGTCACGCGCAACATCAACTACACCAACATCTGCTATTTCCGCTGCAAGTTTTGCGCTTTTTCCAAAGGCCGGCTCAGCGAGAATTTGCGCGGCCGGCCTTACGATCTCGATCTCGACGAGATCGCCCGCCGTGCCGTCGAAGCCTGGGAGCGCGGCGCGGTCGAGGTCTGCCTGCAGGGTGGCATCCATCCCGATTACACCGGCGCGACCTATCTTGCGATCTGCCGCGCGGTCAAAGACGCGGTGCCGGGCATGCATGTGCATGCGTTCTCGCCGCTCGAGATCACCCAAGGCGCCGCGACGCTCGGCATCTCAATCGCCGAATTCCTGGCCGAACTGAAAGAAGCGGGCCTCGGCTCGCTGCCCGGCACCGCCGCGGAAGTGCTCGACGACGAAGTACGCGCGATCATCTGTCCGGACAAAGTGACGACCGCACAATGGCTATCGGTCGTCGAGACCGCGCATCGTATCGGCCTCAAGACGACCGCGACGATCATGTTCGGCCATGTCGATCACCCCCGACATTGGGCGCGGCATCTCCTCCATCTGCGCCGGCAGCAAGAAAAGAGCGGCGGCTTTACCGAATTTGTACCGCTGCCTTTCGTGCCGATGGAGACGCCGATCCATCTGCGCGGCCTGTGCCGCCTCGGCCCGACCTTCCGCGAGGCTGTGCTGATGCATGCCGTCGCACGGCTGGCGCTCCATCCGGTGATCCCGAATATCCAGGCGTCCTGGGTGAAGATGGGTCCCGAGGGCGCGGCGGCGTGCCTCCGATCCGGCTGCAACGATCTCGGCGGCACGCTGATGAACGAGAGCATCACCCGCGCCGCCGGCGCCGCGCACGGGCAAGAGATGCCGCCCGAGGCAATGGAGCTTATCATCCGCAATCTCGGCCGCGACCCGTGGCAGCGCACGACGCTTTATCAGGCGGCGCCGGCCGAACGCCAGCACCCATCCTTCAACGCGGCGCCGCTCTCGCCGCCCATTGATACACCAGCCCGCCGCTATGAGCGGGCGGAAACATAGGGAAGGCGGACATGGAATACGGCATTCAACTCGCGACCTCGGCGCATCATTGGAAAGTCGTGAAACGAGCCGAGGAGATGGGCTTCACCCATGCCTGGTTCTACGACACGCATCTGCTGAACGCCGAAGTCTTCGTCGCCATGGGTGCGGCGGCGGTCACCACGAGCAAGATCAAGCTCTGCACCGGCGTGCTGATCCCATCGAATCGCATCGCGCCGGTCGCGGCGAGCGCGCTCGCCTCGCTCAACGCGCTTGCGCCGGGCCGTATCGAGATGGGTCTTGGCACCGGCTTCACCGGCCGCCGCACCATGGGCCTGCCGGCGATCACCCTCGCCCGGCTCGAGGAATATCTTCGTGTCGTCCAAGCGCTGCTACGCGGCGAGACCACGGAATGGTCGGAGGAAGGCGGCACGCACAAGGTCCGCTTCCTCAATCCCGAGAAGGGATATATCAACATCGACAATCCGATCCCGGCGCATATTTCAGCATTTGGGCCGCGCGGCCGCGATCTTGTCGCCAAGCTCGGCACCGGCTGGCTCTCGGGCGGCGGCAAGCCGCCGCAAGCAGCCGGCGCGCTCGATGCGATGAAGAAATCCTGGACCGCGGCCGGCCGCGACGCGAAAGACCTTTATTCCACGACCTTCTGCGCCGGCGCGATCCTGAGGCCGGGCGAAGCTGCCGACAGCCCGCGCGCCAAGGCGCAGGCCGGCCCATCGATCACCATGCTGTTCCACGACTATGCAGAGCATGACGAGCTCGGCTCGATCACCAAGCCGCTACCATTCCTCAAGCCCCTCTACGAGCGCTATCTCGAAATCTATAAGGGCTATCAGCCGGCCGATGCACGCTATCTCACCAACCATCGCGGCCATCTCATGTTCCTGCGGCCCGAAGAAGAGCAACTCCTCTCAGCCGACCTGATTCGCAACATGACGATGACCGGGCCGGAGGAAGCGCTGGTCGAAGGCGTGAAGGCCTTCAAGGCGGCCGGCTTCAGCCAGCTCGCGATCCATCTACGCAATGGACACGAGATGGAGATGCTTGAGGATTGGGGAAACGTGATCGAAAAAGCCGGCTGAGCACGGGGAAGCCGCTATTTGCCGCCTCGCCTTCGTAGGGCTAGAACGGTCTTCAACCAAGGGAGGACCTAAATGAGAATTGGCTATTTCGACGACTATCGTCTCGGAATTATCAAAGGCGACAGCATCGTCGATGTCTCTGCCGCAGTTCACGACATCCCGCACACCAATCCCGGCAATCTGATGAACGGGCTGATCGAGCGCTTCGCTTCTTATCGCAAGAAGCTCGAAGATGCCGCGGCGAGCGGCAAAGGCCAGCCGCTTTCGGCGGTGAAACTGCGCGCGCCGCTGCCCAAGCCGAACAACATCGACTGCATGGCGGTCAACTACATGGAAGACGGCACCCGCAAGGAGCCGGCACCGATCAATGCTTTCATGAAATCGCCGAACAGCATCATCGGCCCGGGCGAGACCATGGTTCTGCCCGACGTGCCGGCGACCGTCTTCGAGGGCGAGGCCGAGATCGCGCTCGTCATCGGCAAGCACGGCACCAACGTGAAGGCCGGCGATGCGATGAGCCATATCTTCGGCTACGTCAATTTCATCGACGGCTCGGCGCGCGGCCTGCCGCCGGCCGGCAACACTTTCTATCAGATGAAGGCGCGCGAGACCTTCGCGCCGATCGGCCCCTATATCGTCACCGCCGACGAAATCACCAACGCGCAGAAGCTGCAGATCAAGCTTTGGGTCAATGGCGTGCTGAAGCAGAACTTCAACACCGACGACATGGCGCACAAGATTCCGCGGTGCGTCGAATTCATCAGCTCGATCCACACGCTGGAGCCCGGCGACATTCTCGCCACCGGCACCAATCATCGCGGCCTCAACGCCTTCCACGACGGCGACACGGTCGAGATCGAGACCGAAGGGCTCGGCCGGCTCACCATCAAGGTGCGTGACGATCTGAAGCGTACCTGGACGCGAGAGACTCGGCTCGAGCGCCAGGAAAAAGGCTTCGAGGACGTCACGGCGCCGCAACTGACTGGCAAATACAAGCGCTGATCCGTCGGCGTTTGCGTGGTGGGGCTGGTCGGAGGTTGTGCTGAAATAATCGGACCGGAGGAGACGATGACTAGGATGCGTGTCGGCGTTGGTTCCCTCGCGTTTCTGTTTCTCCTCGCACTGACGGCGCCGCTCCGCGTTTTCGCGGCGGAATCCGGCGCCGTCGCGCTGCAAGGCACGATCCGCTCCGACGAAGAAGGCGCGATGGGCGGCGTGTTGGTCAGCGCCACCAAGGTTGGCTCGACCATCACCACCACCGTCGTCACCGACGATCAGGGCCGTTACGCCTTCCCTGCCTCGCGCCTGACGCCCGGCAAATACGATCTCGGCATCCGCGCGGTCGGCTACGAGAGCGACAGCTTCCCGAATGCCACGGTCGCCGGCGGCAAGCCGAGCACCGCCGATCTCAAGCTCCACAAGGCGAAGCAGCTCTATACCCAGCTCACCGACGCGGAATGGATGATCAGCGCGCCGGGAACGGTGCAGCAGCAGCAATTCCTCTCGAACTGCGACGGCTGCCACTCGCTGCAGCGCATCTTCCAATCGACGCATACGCCCGACGAGTGGCAGAAGATCTATGCCCGGATGTCGAGCTATTCGCCGGGCAGCGTGCCATCGCATCCGCAGCCGACCGTCGGCGGCGTGCAACGCGGCTTCGGCACGCCGGCGCAGCTGCAGCCCTTCGCCGACTGGATGGCGACAATCAATCTCAGCCAGCAGGAGACGTGGAACTTCCCGCTGAAGGTGCTGCCGCGGCCGAGCGGCCGCGCGACCCACGTCATCATCACCGAATACAACCTGCCTCGGCAGGACGCCCAGCCGCATGACGTCGTGCGCATGCCGGACGGCATGGTGTGGTATGCCGATTTCGGCCATCAATTCATCGGCTCGCTCGATCCCAAGACCGGCAAGGCGACGGATTATCCGCTGGCGGTGTTGAAGCCCGGCTTCCCGACCGGCACGCTCGATCTCGAAGCCGATGCGAAAGGCGATCTCTGGGTCTCGATGATGTATCAGACCGGCGTCGCGCGCTTCGATATGAAGGCGAAGAAATTCACGGTTTATCCGCTGCCCGCGGATTGGCAGGGTGATCACACGCAGGAATCGATGGTGACGCCGACCTACGCCTCGGTTGACGGCAAAGTATGGAGCAACGATCAGGACAAGCACTCGACCTTCCGACTCGATATCAAGAGCGGGAAATGGGAGAACCTCGGACCGGTGCAAGACCTTCGCGGCCAAGGCGTCGCTGGCTATGGCATGCCCGCCGATCACGAGAACAACCTCTATCTTCTCGCGTTCGGCGGCGCCGAGATCGGCAGGCTCGACGCCAAGACCAAGCAGCTCACCATCTATCCGACGCCGACACCTGCGTCGCGGCCGCGCCGCGGCCGCGTCGATGCCGACGATATTCTCTGGTTTGCCGAATATAACGGCAACAATATCGGCCGCTTCGATCCCGAGACCGAGAAGATCACCGAGTTCAAGGTGCCGACGCCTTATTTCGACCCCTACGACGTCGTGCCCGCCAAGGATGGCGAGATTTGGACGGGCTCTATGCTGACCGACCGGATCGACCGGCTCAATCCCAAGACCGGCGAATGGGTCGAGTATCTGCTCCCGCGCTCGACGAATATCCGCCGCATCTTCGTCGACAAGGACGGCGCGATCTGGGTCGGCAGCAATCACGGCGCGTCGATCGTGAAGCTCGAGCCGCAGAATTAGCGTCTCGCGCCTTTAAAAATCTTCGCAAGACGACGTCGCCCCGAAGATTCAGGCGACGCCTTTGCTATGCTGCTCACACGACGTCGATGCGGTAGTCGGTGCCTTCCCAGCGCTGGTCGTTCTGCCAATAAAAAGTCAGAACGATCGCGTCGCCAGGCGTCAGGCTCTCCGTGTCGAGATCGGCGATATGCGTGCCGAACGCCGTTACCTGCGTCGGCGTATCCGTCACGTGCCGCCAGTCATCGCTGCTCCAATGGAGCAGCGCCGGGCGCTGCAGCTCGACCCGCAGGATCTTGCCGGCCGCAATCGTGCGACATTTCTGGTTGAGCCGCCAGATACGCAGCGAGGAGCGCACGCCTTCGACTTGATAGCGCTGGTAGGTCTGCGGCGGCATATCGAAGATGCGTTCCTCGCGGAGCGAGCGCAGTAGCTTGATATGCTCGGCATGCGCCCAAACCAAAGGCATCGCACCACCCGACGGACGGCCGTGAAACAGCTCGCGCTGCGGGATATCGTCGCTATCCCAGACCTGCTCCGGGATAAGGTGGCCGTCGCTGGCGAAAGCCTCCATCGCCGCAAGCAGCCGTTCCGCTTCGTCGCGATTGCCGGCCGCGAGCTCGTAATGCGCGCGCTCGCCGGTCAGCAGTGGCCACGGCCGCCCGACACCGGTGCCGTCGAAGGGCCGGCCATCCTCGTGCTCGCCATAGCCGTCGCCGTTATAGCGCCGCCAGCTTGGTCCGGCCGGCAGTTCGACGCGAAGCAATGCATCGATGACCCGCAGCGTGTTGCGAATGCGCGGATCGTCCGCCGCACGCAGGCCAAAACGCACCAGCGCCAGCGCATCGGGACTCACGAGCAAGGCGGCCGGCTCGCGGCTTTCGGCCGGCGGCCGGTTCTTGATCGGCACGAAACCCGCGCTCGGCGAGCAGGCATCGGCGCTGTCCGCCGGCGCGATGCGGACGTAATAGCCCTCGATGTCCAGATCGCGCGCGAGCGCCGTGTCCGTGACATAGATCCAGCGCTCGATCTGCTCGTTCCAGGCATCGGCGGTCTCGCGCAGATAGGCCGCGGTTGCGGCCTCGTCCGTGTGATCGGCAATATCGGCCGCGGCGAGCAGCGCCGCGATCTCGACCGCGAGAGTGAAAGGCGAATAGCCCGAATCCTCTTCCCAGCGGTCCTGGCCGGTCACCGGGCCGTTCTGCATGACGTAAGCAGCGGCCTTTTTCACCATCGGCCAATAACGCCGCAATTCGGGCGCAGTCAGCCCGCTTTCGCGCCAGAGCAAATCGACGAGCAACACGGGAAAGGCGCACTCGTCCATCTGCACGCCGTTCCAATACGGCTCGCCGTCGAGCCAACAATTCTGCGGCCAATGACCGTCGGCTTCTTGCGTCGCTTCGAGCCACCGCAACACGCGGCGTGCATCCTCGAATGCGCCAGCGGCGACGAGCGCGCCAGCGGTTTCGACCAGATCACGCGGCCAGACAAGGTGGTAGCCGCCGAGATCCTCGTCGCCGCGCGAGAACCCCCAGGGTATCGACAGGCTCGCGATGATGCCGCCGGGGAACGAACTTGCTTCATGGCTGCGCAACACGACCGTGCTCACGCGATAGGTATTGGCCGCGCCTTTGTATCGTGGCGCGTCGAGAGGCACGAGCCCAGCCTGCCACTCCTGCCAATAATCGGTGAAAGCCGCAAGCGCCGTATCGAAACCGTCGGCAAGGCTGCCAATAACGCGATGCGCCGCTTCTTCCGCGCGCCGGCCAAACCCGAGCGCGATGACGAATTCTCCATTGCAGGCGGCGAGATCGATCTCGGCGACGAGTGCGACATTGCCGCCGCGAGCGGTATCGTAATTCCACATCAGCTCGAAGTGTTGATTCAGATCCTGCCAGCCATCGGAGACGCCGACAAAGCCTACCGAGCGCGCACGCCACGGTGCCGAGCAGGCCAACGCCATTGAATTGCCGCTGCCCGACGCGAACAACATCTCATGGCCCTTATGCGTGCCGAGCCACGCATTGTTGTTGGCGCCGCGATTGACGAGATGGGGCGAGAGCAGCGCAAAGAGCCGATAGCCATTTTCGCCGTCGAGCGAGCGGAAGGAGATGCGCTGCAGGACGACATCGCGCGCTGGATCGGACAGCACGGTCTTATCGATGCGATAGCGGCCGTCGGCCGCGATATTGGCGAGCGTGAAAGCCGGCACGCCATCCTCGACCGCGTGTACCGTGCTGCGCGCGTGGCGCTTTTCTTCCGAGAAATAATCACGGCCGTTGGTGACGATAAAGCCGAAATCGCGCGTGCAGGCGTAATCGACACGCGGATAATAAATCTCGTTGAGGATGCCGTGGCTGAGCGTGTACCAAACGCGACTTTCCAGCCGAAGCGCGGTGCCGACCGCGCTTTTGGCACTCGATGTCCAGCGTGCCGGAATGCCGGGCCGCCCGGGAGCCTCGCCGCTCATGCCTCAAGCTCCATTCGCGCGCGGCAGGATGAGACGCTCGACCGCGTCAGCGAAGCCGTCCGCGTCATTGGTCAGCGTGGCTTCGCGCGCCTCACGCTTCACGGCATCGCTCGCATTGCCCATGGCGATACTGAAGCCAGCCTGATGGAACATCGGCACATCGTTTTCCATATCGCCCAGCGTAACGATTTCGCTGAACGGAACTTGGATCGTTTCAGCCAGTTCGCGCACGGCCAACCCCTTATCCACTCCGGGCGCAGCAAAATCGAGATAGTACGACTGCGAACGTACGGCCATGGCCCGCGTCGCGAAATGTGTTCGCGCCTCGGCTTCGATCGTCTCGAGCCGCGCGAAATCGTCGCTGACGCCGACGATCTTGCCGGCCTGACCGATGACGGCGTCGAAATTCTCGACTGCGTGCGGCCGTTGCTGGACGGTGATGGTTTCGTGCGAGACGTGCGCCCCGGCGAGATCGCGCGTCAGCCACTCCTGGCCCGTGAAGAGCCACACGCCGACCCGCTGGGCATCGAGAAAAGCGACGATCTCGCGCGCGACATCGCGGTCGATGCTGCGCTGGTTGAGAATTTGCAGGGCCGGCGAAGCAATCGCGCCACCGTTAAAAGCGGCCACCGGCACCGTGATGCCGAGGGTGTCGATCAACATCCGCAGACCGAAAGGCGGGCGGCTGCTGACCACCGTGAAGCCGATGCCCCGCGCACGCAGCGCCGCGACGGCGGCGCGCGTGCGCTCCGTCACACGCTTTTGCGAAGTCACCAGCGTGCCGTCGACATCCGAGATCACCAGCGCGATACGAGCCATGCCAATCTCTTGGAGCCCTCTCTACCGGTTGAACCATAACCGAACATATCAGGTTCCGGCGTCCTGCTTGTCGGCCGCAGCGCGATAATCTTACACTCACCGGCCTCGTCCGAAGGAGCGCCGCATGTCGCGACCCGATTATCATCCGTTTTTGCCCAAACCAGGGCAATCGAAGATTGCCGGGCCGACGGCGCGTGCCCATGCCGATGCAAGGCGGCAAAGCCCGAGAGCCAAGGAATTCTTCGCCCAATGGGCGAAGCAGCTGGCCGAGCCGTTCAAAGGCATTACGACCGACGGCAAAGCCATACCCGACCTCTACAAGCTGGAGCCCAACGGCGCACCGGTCGCGGCAATGACCGAGGCGGCCAAGGCGCTGCTCGGCCTACTCACCGAGGCGCAACGCACCGCGTCGTGCTTTCCCGCCGATTCCAACACGTGGCGGCGCTGGCAAAACACCGAGAATTATTTCGAGGATTATGGTCTGCGGCTGGAGGAAATCGGCGACACGCAGCGCGAGGCCGTGCTCGCGCTGTTGCGCGTGAGCCTCAGCACCAAGGGTTATCGGATGTCGCGCGATGTGATGCGACTCAATCGCTTCCTCGGCGATCTTGTGGGCGGCCCGGCGGTTCTCGGTGAATGGAGCTACAATTTCTGTCTTTTCGGCACACCCTCGATGAGTGAGCCCTGGGGCTGGCAGTTGTTCGGCCACCATCTCAGCCTCAATTGCGTGGTTATCGGCGGACAAATGGTGTTGACGCCAACCTTCTGGGGCGCCGAGCCCAGTCATGCCGATGTCGGTCCCTTCGCGGGAACAACACTGTTCGAGGATGAAGAGCGTGCCGGCCTTACCCTGATGCGCTCTTTCTCGCCGGAACAGCAGCGCCGCGCCGTCGTCGCGCAGTCGATGGTCGGCGGCGATCTGCCGCCCGGTCGGCGGCATTTCGCGGATAATCTGCATCTCGCCGGCGCGCATCAGGACAATCGCGTCATTCCCTATGAGGGAATTACCGCTGCCGACATGTCGGCAGCGCAGCTTCGCAATCTGCTCGACCTCATCGGCCGATATATCGCGCCGCTACCGCCCGAGCCCGAGAGGCAGCGCATGGCCGAGGTCGAGCGGCATCTGAGCGACACGCATTTCTGCTGGATCGGCGGCTTCGCCGAGGAGAGTACGTTTTATTATCGCGTGCAGAGTCCGGTGGTGTTGATCGAATTCGACCACCATATCGGCGTTTTCCTGACCAACGCCGAGCCGGCGAAATTCCACGTCCACACCATCGTGCGGACGCCAAACGGCAACGACTACGGGCTCGATCTCTTACGGCTGCATTACGCGCAGGCGCCGCATCACCAACCGAACAAACGGTGAGCGTGCTCAGTCGTTGACGTGGTCGTGGCCGCCGATGCGCCCCGGCCGCCAATAGCCCTCGGCATAAATCTGGCTTCGGTCGAAGCCGCGCTCGATCAGCGCGTGACGTTGATTGCGCACATTGCTGGTCTCGCCGACGACGATGGCGTGGCCCTTGCCCGGCGGAAAAGCGAAAGCCGCGAGCACCTTCGAGAGCAGGTCGCTTGGCCCCGGTGCGGCGCCGTTGCGCAGCAACCATTGCAACTTCACGTCGGCCTGCGCCGCGAGTTCTTGCTTGTCCTCCGTACCGCCGACCTCGATGAAAGCGAAGGCGCGCGCGCCTTTCGGCAACGCTTCGATCAAGGCGAAGATCGCCGGCAGGCAGGTCTCGTCGCCAAGGAAGAGATGCCAGTCGGCGTCCGGATTAAGGCCGATACGGCCACGGGGGCCGCGGATGTCGATGACGTCGCCAGGCTTGGCATCGAGCGACCAGCTAACGCCCGGCGTGCGATGGCCGTGCAGCACGAAATCGACATCGATCAGCTTGCTCGCCGCATCATAACGCCGGATCGTGTAATGCCGCCGCGCCGGATCGCCGCCAGATTGCGGGATTTGCAGCACGATTTCCTGGCCCGGCTTCGGCATGAATTCTTCTAGCCCGTCGCCGGTCAATTGAACGCGGCGCATATGCGGATTGATATCGAAAGCCTTGACCACCTCGAGCGTCCAGGGACGGCCGCGCCGCCGCTCGAGATCGGCCTCACTCATCACCGGCCGGCCCGCCGCCGGCGCCATCCCGCTTCGCATCGCTTCATCCGGCCCAGCCATGGGCAGCCTCTTCATGATTGGATTTCTCACCCAAATATGGGGCCGGGTCGGTGTCAAAGCAAACCGGCCGATTTGGCCCCGCCACCTTGGCCACGTGCGGGGACGCGCATCTCGAAGGCGCGCGAGCGGTGAACGATCTCGTCGCAGGCGCTTCATTGCCGCCCGCGTTGCTCCTGCTATCTTGGCGCGCATGGCGGAGCGGCCCATTCATCTGGTCGGCGGCGTGCCGCTCGAAACGAGCGAGGTCTTCGAGCGCGCCGGCGCGTCTTTCGGTTCGCTCGCGAAGCGCTTGCCTGATGGCGAGAAAAAGCGCGGCTGGCTGCGTCCGCAAGCCCCGATCGTCGGCCGCGCAGACGGCATGATCCCGGGCGGGGTCGCGCGGTACCTGCATATGACCAATCAGCGCTACCGCCCGGCTCCTGGCCAGGATTTGAACGCGATCGATTTCGGACCGCTGGGCTATCGCGCCGCGGCGCGCGAATCGTATACGCTTTTCGCCGCAGCGCGCGCGGCCGGAAAGATTGCGCCCGGTACGCGTTTTCAGATCAGCGTGCCGACGGCTTTCGGCGTCATGGGACACTGCATCGATCTCGACACCGTGCGCGCAGTGTGGCCGGTTTACGAGCGGCAGCTCTTTGCCGAGATCAACGCGATCGCGGGCGAACTTCCTCCCCATGATCTCGCCGTGCAATGGGATGTCGCCGTGGAGATCACGCAGTCGCTCGACAATCCGAACGGCTCGATGCGGGAATTCGGCGTCGACGAGCTTGCCGCCGCCGTTGCACGGGCGCTCGATTGCCTGCCCGGCGCGGTCGAGGGCGGAATTCACCTTTGCTATGGCGATGCCGGCGAGGACAAGCATTACGTCAATCCACGCGACATGGACGTGATGGTTGCCTTTCACAACGCGATCGCGGCGCGGGCGCGTCATCCGATCGCCTGGGTCCACATGCCGGTGCCGAAAGAGCGCGAGGACGAAGCCTATTTTGCGCCCCTCGCCGGGTTACACCTTCGGCCCGAAACCGAATTGATGCTTGGCCTTGTCCATCGCCTCGACGGGATCGAGGGCGCCCGGCGCAAGGTCGCCATCGCGCGGAAATTCGTGCCGGCCTTCGGTGTCGGCACGGAATGCGGCATGGGCCGCTATTTCAGCCCCGAAACCATCCCCGAAATCTTCTCGCTGCACCGCCAAGTCGCAGCGCTCGACTGAGGAATCGGCAAGTCTGCGCCGCCGGTTTGGCTATAGAAAATCGCCGCTAAATCCACTAGAGCCGCAAGCGCCGCCGCTCCTTAAGCCATCTGCAAATCCAAAGGGAAGGGCGGCCGCTGGAGGGAAGGTTTGGCTGAACTGGTTCTGGGCATCGGCACGTCGCATGGCTCGATGCTGTCGACGCCGCCGCAAGAATGGAACGGCCGTGCCGCCGCCGACCGCCGCAACAAAGCCCTCGCCTTCCGTGGCAACATTTACAGCTTCGACCAGCTTTACGCTCTGCGCCAAGCCGAGGATTTCGCCGGCCGCAATACCGCACCCGCGCGTCAGGCCCATTATGATCGTTGCCAGAAACAACTCGATGCACTGGGCGATGTCCTCGCCGCCGCCAAGCCGGACGTCATCGTCATCATCGGCGACGACCAGCATGAGTGGTTTACCGAGGAGTTGCAGCCGACTTTCGGTATTTTCTGCGGCGAACAGGTGATCAATTTCGCGCCGACCCCGGAAGAGATAGAACGCCATACGCGCGAGGGACGCGGGCCATCGGTCGGCGGCAATCATCCGCCGGTCGACCAACCCTATCCGATCGCGAAAGACCTCGCCGAGCATTTGATCGCGCAGGCGATGCGGGACGATTTCGACGTCGCCGCGATCATGGCGCAGCCCAGACACGGGAGCGAGACCAAGAATCTCGGCCATGCTTACGGCTTCATCTACCGCCGATTGCTCAAGGACAAGCCGCTGCCGTTGGTGCCGGTACTGGTGAACACCTTCTATCCGCCGAACCAGCCTTCACCGCGGCGCTGTTTCGAGTTCGGCCGCACGATCGGCCGCGCCATCGCAGGCTGGCCGGACGATGCGCGCGTCGCCATCGTCGGCTCGGGCGGCCTCAGCCATTTCGTCATCGACGAGGAGTTCGATCATCGCATCCTGGGCGCGTTCCAGCACGACAACGTCGATGCGATCATCGGCGAGGATGATGCGTTCTTCCGCTCGGGCACGTCGGAGACCAAGAATTGGATTGTCGCGCGCGGCGCGCTTGCTGCGACCGGCTTCCGGATGAAGCTTCTGGATTATGTGCCGTGCTATCGCTCGGAAGCGGGCACCGGCAACGCGATGGCTTTCGCGACGTGGTCGTAGGCTGGGTTAGGAAATCGGGGGAGATTGAATGCCAGGTTGGCGCGTCGGCATCGATATCGGCGGGACTTTTACCGACGTGGTCGGCATGGAGATCGAGACCGGGAAAATTCTCGTCACGAAGGTTCCGTCTATTCCCGTCGATCCGTCACGCGCGGTCGCGGCGGGTTTACAGAATTTGATGGAGATCCATCCGCAGATCAAAGCCGAGGATATCGACTTCTTCGCGCATGGCACGACCGTCGCGACCAACGCGACGATCGAGGGCAAAGGCGCGAGATCGGGACTCCTCATCACCAAGGGCTTCCGCGCAATCTACGACATGCGCGGCGGCAACCGGCCGATGGGACCCGATCTCATCGACTCGCATTGGCAGAAGCCGGTCGGCCTCGTGCCGCAGAAAATGACGCATGAGGTCGGCGGGCGTCTAGGCTTTGACGGCGAAGAGCTCGAGCCGCTCGACGAGAACGCTGTGCGCCTCGCCGCGCGCAAGCTCAAAGAGCAGGACGTGAAGTCGATCGCCGTCTGCTATCTCTTCTCCTTCATCAATCCGAAGCACGAGCGGCGCACCGCGGAAATCATCCGCGAGGAACATCCGGCGGCGCGCGTGTCCTTGTCGAGCGTCGTGCTGCCGCTGATCCGCGAATATCTGCGACTGTCGACGACGGTACTCGACGCCTATGTCGGACCAGTCGTCGCCAATTACCTGCGCGCGATCACGGGGCGGCTGCGGGAGACCGGGCTCACGACCAAGAAGCTCTTCATCATGCAGTCGAATGGCGGGTTGATGCAGATCGACATCGCCACCGAATACCCCAATCAGACGCTGCTCTCGGGCCCGGCGGCCGGCGTCGTGTTCGGCGCCGGCCTCGGCAAGCTGATCGAAGAGCCCAATATCGTGACCTTCGATGTCGGCGGCACCAGCACCGATATCAGCGTGCTTTATAAGAACGCCTATCAGGAAACCCGCCAGGGCCGCATCCACGATCAGGATATCGGCACGCCGATGATCCAGATCCGTGCCCTGGGCGCGGGCGGCGGCACCATCGCGCATATCGGGCCGGATGGGTTGCTCAAAGGCGGACCGCAATCAGCCGGCGCCGATCCGGGACCCGCTTGCTACGACCATGGCGGCCAGAACCCGACCGTCACCGATGCGAATATCGTGCTCGGCTATCTAAATCCGAACAACTTCGTGGGCGGCCGTTTCAAGATCGTGCCAGACCTGGCCGCGAAAGCGATCACCGAGAAGATCGCCAAGCCACTCGGCCTTAGCCTGCAACAAGCGGCGCTCGGCATCATCCGTGTCGTCTGCACCAATATCGAGGTTGGCCTACGGCTGTCCTTCGTCGAGCGCGGTCTCGATCCGCGTATGTTCTCGCTCTTGGCGTTCGGCGGCGGCGGCCCGGTTTTGGGCACGCGTGTCGCCAAGGATATCGGCATTGCACGTGTGATCGTGCCGCCCTATCCCGGCATCTCCTGCGCCATGGGCCTCTTACAGACCGACGTGAAGCATTATTACCTGCAGACGCGCATGGGCTCGCTCGCCAAGGTGCCGGTCGACGAGCTCAACACGATCTTCACCCAACTCGAAGAGCGCGCGCGGCGCGAAGCGACGCAGGAGGGCTTCGAGCCGAAAGCGGTGAAGCTCCAACGCCAGCTCGATATGCGCTATCCGTTCCAGGGCTATGAGCTGACCATCGATTGCAGCAACGAGGCCTTCGCCGAAACCGACAAGGCGAAGGTGCGCGCGGCGTTCGATCAGCTTCACAAAGAAGTCTACGGCACGGCGGCGACCGGCGAGATACCGGACATCGTCAACGTCCGCGTCATGTCGATCGCCGAAGTCGCGAAGCTCGACCTGCCCGAACTGCCCAAAGGCGAGCGCGATCCAAAGCCGGTCGCGCGACGCAAGGTCCTGTTCGACGAGAAGGACGGCTATCTCGACACGCCGATCTACGACCGGACGAAGCTCGGTGCCGGTGCGATCATCAACGGTCCCGCGATCATCGAGCAGCTTGATTCGACAACCGTCATCCTCCCCGGCCAGAGAGCCGAGATCGAGCGCTACGGCAATATCATTATCGAGGTGAATCCATGAGCAGTAACGCCACGAACGGAAAAGCCCCGATGAAGCTCGATCCGATCACGCTCGAAATCATCATCGCGCGGTTGCAAGAGCTGGTCTCGACGATGGAACATCTGCTGTTCCACAGCGGCTATTCTACTATCCTGCGCGAATCGCATGACGGGTCCTGCACCCTGCTCGACACCGAAGGAAATTGCATCGAGGGCTCGGGCGGACCGCTGCACCTGTTCTCCTATCTCTACACGGTGCGCAGCATCATCGACCGCTATCCGATTTCGACGATGAAGGACGGCGATTGCTTCATCTCGAACGATCCCTATCTTGGCGGCACGCTGCATGTGCCGGATGTCGTCATCATCACGCCGATCTTCGTCGACGGCGAAGTGCTCGGCTTCAGCGGTTCGCATGCGCATAAGCCCGATGTCGGCGGTCTCGTTCCCGGCTCGTCCGGCGCCGCCGCGCGCGAGATCTTTCACGAAGGCCTGATCCTTCCCGGTGTCAAATTCTGGACCAAGGACGGCGTCATTCCCGAAGTGTTGGCGATCATCCGGCATAATTGCCGTATTCCCGAGATCATCGAGGGCGATCTGCGTGCGCAGGTCGGCTGCACACTGGTCGGCGCCGATCAGGTGCGTGCCCTCTGCAAGGAATACGGCACCGACACAATCAAGGCCGCGATGCCGGCGGTGCTGGCGATGTCCGAGAAGCGCGTGCGCGACGGCATCGAGGCGTGGCCCGATGGCGAGGCCGAGGCCGAAGCGATGGTCGATCACGACGGCGTCGATCTCGACAAGCCGCTGCGTATCCATGTGAAGGTGGTCAAGAAAGGCCGTGACATCACTTTCGACTATTCCGAGACAAACGATCAGGTGAAAGGACCGACGAATCTGCGGCCGCAGGTGAGCCACGTCGCGGCGGTGATGGCGTTGGTCACGATGCTCGATCCTACCATCCCGTTCAACGACGGGATGCGGCGCGTAATTCACTTCATCAATCCCGAAGGCAAGATCACGAATCCGAAATGGCCGGCGCCGATCAATTCCTATTTCGGCCTCGCCAACGTGCTCTACAGCACGTGCAACCGCGCCCTCGCGAAATTCAACCCGAGCCGCGCCGTCGCTTCGCCGGGCCTCGGTCTCGGCGCGATCGCGGTTGGCTACGACCAGAACCGCACCGGCCGCAAAGCGGTGCAATACGAGCTGTTCACCTCTGCACAAGGCGGCAAGTCGGACCATGATGGCTCGTCGGGCACGGTCGGCTTCCTCAATGTGACGCCAAACACGCCGGTCGAGGTGATCGAGACCGAATTTCCCATCCGCGTGAAGCGCTACGAATGGATCACCGATTCCGCCGGCGCGGGTACGCATCGTCGCGGCATCGGCAATCGCAAGGAGTATGAGCTCCTCGGTCATGCGACGACGACCTTGCGCCTCGGCCATCAATTCAAATTCGGCGGCTGGGGCATTTTCGACGGCCAGAATCCGCCGGTGGTGCGCGCGACCCTCAATCGCGGCACGAATCATGAGCGGCCACTGAAGCCCCTCGAGACGATCCGCATGGAGCCAGGCGAGACCTTCATGGTCGAGATGCCGGGCGGCGGCGGCTACGGCGACCCGAAGAAACGCCCCGCCGAAGAAGTGCTCGAAGACGTGCTCAACAGCTATGTCTCGGTCGAGACAGCCGAGCGCGATTACGGCGTCGCGGTCAATCCGGACACGATGACGCTCGACAAAGACCGGACCGCCAGCCTACGCGGCCGCTGAGCTGGAGCGCGACGATGCGCCCGGCGATCACAGCAGCGCTCGCGGCGATGGCTTTCGGCCTTGCCGTCACGGCGCGGGCCGACGAGACGACTCTGATCTTCGCGACCACCGATCCTGGGACGATCGAGCTCAATACGCGATTGCTCCATCCCTGGGCCGAGCGCGTCAACAAAGACGGCGCCGGTGTCGTGCATATCGACGTGCGCGATGGCGGCGCCATCGCGAATCACGCGAATTATTACGACCGCGTGATGGATGACGTGGTTCAGCTTGCTTTCGGCCAGGTCAATTTCATCGCCGGCAAATTCCCCCGCGCCGGGGTGATGAACCTGCCCTTCGTCGCCGATAATTGCGAAAGCGCGTCGGTCGCGTTCTGGCGCCTTTATCAAAGCGGGCTGATGGATGCCGAATTCCACGACACCCATCCGATCCTCTTCGCCTCGTTGCCGCAAGGCGGGCTGCATATGGCGAAACCGATTACCAATCTCGACAATCTTGCCGGGCTCAAGATCGCGGCCGGCGCCAAGGCAATGACACAAGCGATTGCCGATCTGGGCGCCGCGCCGTCATCCCTCACCGC
>DASXCX010000133.1:0-8052 GCA_036490955.1 Allostellaceae bacterium
TTACGCCTCCCGTCCAAACCAGCGCCTGTGAGCTTCCCTAATCGAGCTGCTTCGAGCCGTCGGGAGTTGGGACGTCGAAACTCGTCAGCGTGATCCCGACCATGTTGTAAAAGCCGATCGCGAAGATCAGCTCGATCAGCACGCCCTCGCCGAGCAGTGTCTTCGCCCGCGCATAGGTCGCATCGCTGAGTTTCTGCTTGGTCATGATCTCGGTCGTCGCGTCATAGACGAGTTTCTCGTCTTCCCGGGTAATTTTGGGCGGTTGATGGTGGGCGATCGCCTCGATGATCTCGGGCGCAATGCCGAGCTCTTTCGAGCGGCGGCTATGCGCCCACCAGGCGAATTGCGCCGACCAGTGGCGGATGACGACCAGCGTCATCAATTCGAAAAGCCGCTTCTCAAGCTTCCCTTCTTTACGATGGGTGACGAAGAGTTCGATGAGCTTCGGTCCGATGCCGGGCATGCGCAGCCACACTGAGAACGGGCCGCCCAGTCCGTTCTGCGACAATACCGTCTGAAGTTGTGCGAGCGCGGCCTTCTGCTCAGCATTGAGATCGTCGACTGACATGCTCTGCAGCCGCGCCATGTAGAATCCTCCCCTCGCCCTATGATTGGTGAGGAACGATGCCACAAGCGGCCGATGCCGTCTCCCCGAATCTCGCCTTTTTGGACGAGAACGGTAGGCACGACGCAACGGAGCGATGCAGTTTATGCAACGGTGTTACGAGGAATTTAGAATGGCACGAGCGGCGGCGTAGGCGCATTTTTGAGTTGTGTGTGCTGCAATTCGCGGCCGCGCATTTTCCGGGCCGGCTAACCGGAAAGAGGGTCACCAGACCCTTCTACGTCGCTAAGACGTATAGCCTCCCTGTTCAAACTGGCCCCGGGTCTTCTCCGGGGCTTTTCTTTTGCGCTTTCTTTAGCGACGCCTATCCCCCCGCCGCCGACGCTATGCTAGCTTTGCCGGCAAAGATAAATCCTGCGTCCGTCGAGCGCAGGCGAACAGGAAGGAAGGGAGAGAATATCCATGACCATCCGGATGGCGGCCATCGCCTTGGCGCGAATCGCCACGGTCGTGGCGGCCGCCGCGACGTTTGCCATGTCTGCGGTTCACGCGCAGACACCGCCGAAGAACCAGCTGCTCGATGCAGCGATCGACGGCGCCGACAAAGAAGGCAAACTGACCGTCCGTTGGACCAACAACATATTCGGCGGGCCCGACGGCGTGAAGATGGCGGAAGAAGCAATCAACCGCATCTTCGGCACGCATATCACCGTCGAATGGTCGCCGGGTTCCGCCTATGGGCCGATGGCGGCCCAGCTCTATCAAGAGATGCAGGCAGGCCAGCCGGCAAGCTCCGACATTTACATCGCGACTGCCGTACAGCTCTCGCCTTATCTCGACAAAAACCTCTTCAAGACGATCGACTGGGCCGGGCTCATGCCCTCGCGTATCAAGCCAGAGATGGTCGAAGCTGATGGCCGCGCGCTACGCATCGCCTCGAACCTGCCTGGCATCGTCTACAACATGAAGGTCGCGCCGTGGGTCTCCGAGGTGAGGACCACCGCCGATCTGCTGAAGCCGGAATACAAGGGCAAATTCTACACGACGCCCTTCCTGGGCGGCTTCGACGTGCTGCTGGCACCCGATGTCTGGGGCGTCGAGAAGACGACCGAGTATGTGAAGAAGCTCGCGCCGCAGCTTGCTGGCCTCGTCGGCTGCGAGGCAACGACGCGCATCGCCTCGGGCGAGATACCGGCCCTCGCCATCGATTGCGGCGGCGGCATTCCCAACCGCACGGAGTATCGCGGCAAGGGCATCCTCGGCAATCAGGTCCTGAGCGACATGGCGGAGCGGCGTTACAACTACCTCGCGGTGCTGTCGCATGCGCCTCATCCAAATGCCGCGACGCTCTTCATCCTCTACATCATGACGGCGGAAGGCCAATCGAAGATGATGTGGGATATCCAGGGCAGCGATCTCGATCAATTCCCGGATTCGCACATGAAGAAGGAGTTCGAGGCGATCGAGGCGCGCGGTGGCAAGCCGGTCGATGTATCGATCGCGTGGTGGACCTCCCATCCGGGGCTGGACAAGGCAAATGCCGACCTCGCCAAGTTGGTACGTGAGAAATGACGCGAGACGCGCGCATCAAGAGGAACAGCACAGTGCCTGTCCCGGATGCCCGCTTTCGCGGGCGTGTCGACGCGTTTTGAACGGTTGAGTCCATACGAACACTAATGGCCACGATCACCGCTGATAAACCGATCCTGCCGAAGCGGAAACCGAGCTTCCACTTCGACATCGCCTCATCGAGCCTCGTTGGGCTGACGGTGATCGCGACAAGCGTAATCCTCGTATTGGTCGGCGTCGTGTTGTGGCTTTCCTTTACCGAAGGCACGCCGGGCGATCCGGTGCTCCAATACACTTTGGAGCACTACACGAGCCTGTTCCTCGATGGCTTCACCTATCGCGTGTTGTGGAACACGATGTTGTTCTCGCTGACGACGCTCGCTACATCGTTCGCACTGGCGCTGCCGATCGCCTGGCTGATGGAGCGTACGGATTTTCCCGGCAAGCCGGTCGTCTTCACGCTCATGACGACGGCGCTGCTGATCCCCTCCTTCGCGGTCGCGCTCGGCTGGGTATTCCTGCTCCATCCAAAAATCGGCATGGTCAATCAGGGGCTCGTCGCACTCTTGGGGCTCAGCGATGCGCCGTTCGACATCTCGAACATCTTCGCGATGGGCGTGGTCGAGGGCATGAATCTGACGCCGCTCTCTTTCGTGATGATTGCGGTGGTGCTGCGCTCGATGGATCCGGCGCTCGAGGAGGCTGCGGCGATCAGCGGCGCGAAGCCTTGGCAGGCTGTCCTCAGTGTCACGCTGCGCGTGTTGTTGCCCGGGCTCCTCGCCGCCGGCATCTATGTCGCAATGATCGGCTTCGCCGCCTTCGACGTGCCGGCGATCCTCGGATTGACGCGCCGGATCTTCACCTTTTCGACCTATGTCTTTTGGGTGCTGACGCCGTCGGAGGGCGCGCCTGAATATGGCAGCGTCGCGACGCTTTCCGTCATCATGATCGCGCTCGCCGCGCTGCTCTCCTGGTGCTATCGCCAGGCGCAGAAGCAGGCGCCGAAATACGCTGTCGTCACCGGCAAGGCCTATCGTCCCCGTATCGCGGCGCTCGGGCGCTGGCGCGTCGCCGCCATCGCCTTCGTCGTGCTCTATTTCATCGTCGCCCAGCTTCTGCCGCTGTTAATGCTGGCCTGGGCGTCGCTCCTGCCCTACCTCCAGACGCCATCGGCCGCAGCCATCGAATCGATCTCGCTGAGAAACTTCCTCAATTTGCCGAAGGAACTGCTGTGGCGTGCCGGCAGCAATACCGCAATCCTGATGGTGGTGGTGCCGACGATCACGCTCACCGCCAGCGTCGCGATCTCCTGGGTGGTGCTGCGAACGCGCATCAGAGCGCGCGCGCTCTTCGATTTCCTCGCCTTCCTGCCGCTCGCCATCCCGGCGATCGTCTTTTCGGTTGCGGCGCTGCTGCTGGCGCTCTTCGTCATGCGCCACTTCGCGCCGATCTACGGCACGCTGTGGATCCTCATTATCGTCTACGCCGTTGCGCGCCTCTCATACGGCACGCGCATGACCAATTCGGCGCTGATCCAGATCCACACGGAGCTCGAGGAATCAGCGCAGGTCTGCGGCGCGACGACCGGCGGCGTGCTGCGCCGCGTGCTGGTACCGCTCCTCGCGCCATCGCTGCTATATGCCTGGATCTGGATCGCCCTCCTGACCTATCGCGAACTGACCCTGCCGGTCGTGATCTCGACCAGCAACAACCTCCCGTTCTCCTATCTGGTGTGGGGCTTCGTCCAAGCCTCCGCCTATGGCTCGGCATCGGCGGCGGCGCTGCTGATGCTCTGTCTTATGTTACCGGTACTGCTGCTCTATTGGCTGGTGGCACGCCGCGCCGGTATGATCGCCCCTCGGTAAACAGGATCTGACCCCATGATCGGCATTCGCAACCTCACGATGACTTATCGCACCGCCCATGGCGAGCACCTGGCGGTGAAAGGCGTTTCGCTCGAGATCAAGCAGGGGCAGTTCTACACGCTCCTGGGCCCTTCGGGCTGCGGCAAGACGACGATCCTGCGATGCGTCGCCGGGCTCGAGCATCCCGACGGCGGCGAGATCGAGATCGGCGGACGCACCGTCTATTCGGGCGCCAATCGCACCTGGGTCCCACCGCATGACCGGCACATCGGCATGGTGTTCCAATCCTATGCGATCTGGCCGCATATGACGGTGTTCGAGAATGTCGCCTTCCCGCTGCGCCACAAAAAACCGAAGCCCAATCGCGCCGAAATTAGAGATCGTGTCGCCAAAGCGCTGGCGCTCGTTCATCTCGCCGGACTCGAGGACCGGCCGGCGCCCTATCTCTCAGGCGGCCAGCAGCAGCGTCTCGCCCTCGCCCGCGCCCTCGTCTCGGAGCCGCGCGTCCTGCTGCTCGATGAGCCGCTCTCCAACCTCGATGCCAAGCTGCGCGAGGAAATGCGTTTGGAAATCCGACAAGTTGTCGAGCGCCTGGGCGTCACCACGCTCTTCGTCACCCATGAGCAGATCGAAGCGCTCACCATGTCCGACGTGATGGCGGTGATGAATGACGGCCACATCATTCAGGAAGGCTCGCCCGCCGACATCTACGCGAAGCCCAAAGGCGCGTTCGTCGCCGATTTCATCGGCCGCTCCAACTTCCTCTCCGGCAAGATCACGGCGATGACCGGCAGCAATGGCAGCGCAACCGCGACGGTGGACACACCGATCGGCCCGATCCATGCGCGCGTCGAGAGCGAGGCGCAGATCGGCGATACGGTGACGGTGGCGATCCGGCCGGAGAATGTGACCTTGCTGCCGCATGGCAGCGATCCGGGCATCCCGCACAATCATTTCGCCGGCACGATCGACACCATCGTCTATGTCGGCAATTTGCTCGATTGCGTCGTCAGTGTCGGCAAGGAGCGGGTGCGGCTGCAACTCCAGCCCTCGGCTGAGGTCGATCGCGGCGCGCAAGTGCGCCTCGCCTTCCCGGTCGAACACTGCCTCGCGCTCCGGGCGTAGGTAACCGGAAGCACGTTAGGCCGGCAACTGCCGGGGCGAAGGCGCGGCGCGAGACCGGCTAGCATCCCGCCTCGACAAATGTGCGTCGGAGGTGCCCATGAAGTTTCTTAGTGGACCGGAACTCGGCCTCGAAGAGGCGCGGCATATCATTCGCCGCGCGGTCGCGAAAGCAGAGGATCTGGGCGCGGCCGGCGCCTTCGTCGTGGTCAACGATGGCGGCGTGCCGATCTCCGCTTCGCGTATGGATCGCGCGGGCGCGTTCGGCATCCCGGTTTCGCGTGCGAAAGCCTATCTCGCGGGCGCGGGACACGAGACGAGTGCCACTTTCGCGGCGCGGCAAGCGGGTAATTTTCTTGGCATCTTCCTGTCCTATCAGCAACTCGCCCGCGATCACATCTTTCCTGGTCCCGGCGCGTTGATGATCCGCGCGCACGGGACGGTCATCGGTGCCATCTCCACCGGCGCCGGCATCGGACCTTTCGTAAAATGGCCGGCCCTCAGCGATCCGGCGAAGCTCGTCGTCGATGGCAAGCCCGCCAATCTCGAGGACCTCGTCATCAGCTATGCGCTGAACGAGCCCTACCAGCCGCAGCACGGCGACGACAACAAGCGTTGGATCGACGTCTATGGCAGCCTGCCCAACGGCATCGGAACGGGCTTGGCAGAGGCACCGGCTGCGTGCAAGCAGACGGTTTTGGACACCGCGATGCGCCTCAGCGATCAGGCAATGATTGAGGCGAGGCACGCCGAAGCGATGGTCGCCGTCGCGGTGGTCGACGGTAATGGCGACGTGTTGCAGATCGATCGCATGGACGGCGCGGCGCCGATGAGTCCGGATGTCGCCGAAGCGGTCGCGGTCACGGCGGTGAATTTCCAAGGGCCGAGCGAGCGCGGAGCACAAGGCGCATTCGCGCACCTTGTCGAAGCGGCGCCATTCAAATTTCTCCCGCTCGCCGGCGGCTTGCCGATCAAAGACGGCGCGCGCGTGGTCGGCGCTATCGGTATCGGCGGCGGCGACCCCGAGGTTTGCGCCGCCATCGCCGCGAAGGCGATCGCCGCGCTTTAGAACACGAACCGATCGATCCTATTCGGCTGCAGCCGTGAAATGCAGCGGCGGCACCACGTCGTGCTGATGCGTGCCGAATTGAACCAGCCGGTTCTCCTTGGGGTCGCGGATCACATTCATCGGATCGCGCCCTTGCTCGACGGCCGTCATCGCCTCGCGCAGCATCGTGCGAAACATCGCCACGCCGCGGTCCGACGGCGCGAGATTCTCGCCCATCCGATCGGCGACCGGACCTTGACCCTCGATCGCCGCGCGATCCTGATCGGCCGAAGCAATGCCCCACCAGCCGTCATCGACCGCGCCGTAGACACCGGCTTCGCGTGGCAGCTCGCCCTGAGTGATCTGCTCGACCGTGCCGCTAGGGTCGGGTTAGAGCGCGATGAAGAAGTTGCGCATGGTCACGTCGTCGACCGGCACGCGATAGAGAAAGTTTTGGCGCGCATCCTGCTCGCGGTCGCCGAGCGCCGAATTCGCGGCGCCGAGGCGGCTGGAGGCAAAGCGGTTTCCGCCCGGGAAGATCACGTCGCCGGCATTGACGCCGTTATAGCCTTCAATGCGAATGTCCCACCGCAGGCCCCATGGCGTCTGAGTCCAGGTGATCTTCGGCCGCTTGGCGGCGAAGCCCGGATAAGGTCCGGCATGGAGCCAAGGAATGTGGCTGACGTCGCAGGCGTTCTCGACCGATTGCAACCAATTGCAGAAGTTGAGATTCGACCACAGCACCCGCTTGCCCGAGCAGTGCTCGAGCATGTCGTATCTCGGCAACAGCGGCGCCGGCAGCGGACCGAGATAAGCGAAGATGAGACCGGCCTTCTCTTCCACGGGATAGGCACCCTGACTCACCTTGTCCCTGAAGTTGCTGTCCGGATCCTCGCAGGGCTGGTCCAAACACTTTCCACTCACGTCGAAAAGCCAACCATGGTAACAGCAGCGCAGCCCTTCGGCCTCGACGCGACCGTTCACAAGCGTCGTGCGGCGGTGAGCGCACAGCAGATCGAGCATGCCGACACGGCCTTGGCCGTCGCGGAAAAGCACGAACTCCTCGCCCAGGAGTTTGGTCTTGACCGGCTTCGTTCCCTTGACCTGATCGGCGAATCCCACCGGCCACCAATAACGGCGGAGCAGCTCGCCGCCGGGTGTACCGCGTCCGACCCGCGTGAAGCGCTCGTTTTCTTGTTCGGACACCATAGGTGCTCTCCCCGATCTCACGTCTTCCGCCGGCCAGCAGGTTCGACGCGCTATAGCTGCAACGTCGATCCGTCGAAATATTCGTCTACGGTGAAGGGTCGGCCGCGATCGATGTAACCGTCCTTCCAACACAATTCGAGCATGCGCGAGATCGCCTCGCGGTTCCGGCCCTTGAGACCGGCCGGCGTAAACACTGCCCCGACCGCAGCCGCCTCTTCGGCGGCGCTGAGCTGGTAGCTCGCCGCATGCACGTTTGAGTGCTCCGACGGCGTGTTCGCCGCGGCGAGGAAGGCGCGGGTCAGGCGCGCCGGCACGCTCGGATCCTGGTCGACGATCTCGGTTTTCACGATCAAGCAATGGATCGGCTGCGGCCAACCGATTTCCGCGTTGTAGGCGATCGCGGCGGCCTTGCGGTCGTCGAACAGCCAGCGCACGCGCGGATGCCCCGCAAGCTCTTGCATCGACATCGTGGAGCGGTCGGCGGGATAGGTCCGGGCCGCATGCTCGCGCCGGCCGAAATACCGCGTGACGGCGTCGAGCTCGCCGGCGATCAGCATATCGCAGAGGCGCTTCTCGGAAGGAATGATATCGACCTTGACGCCGGCGGGCGGCCGATAGCCGAGCGGGCGGTAATGCGAGTAGTCGGCCGAGCGCTCCTCGAACCAATGGATGTC
>DASXCX010000134.1:0-5316 GCA_036490955.1 Allostellaceae bacterium
CAAGGCTGGGCGAAGGAAGTGCCGCAATTCACCTTCGTGCCGGTTTTGTCGGAGCCACTATTGGAAGACGGCTGGACCGGGCGCACCGGCTTCGTCCATCGCGCCGTGATCGAGGATTTCCCCGATCTGTCGCAGCACCAAGTCTATGCCTGCGGTGCGCCTATCATGGTCGATGCCGCACGACGCGATTTCACCAGCCTATGCCGCTTGCCGGCCGAGGAATTCTTCGCCGATTCGTTCCTCACCGAGGCCGAGTTGAAGCCGGCATCATGACCGCGCGTCAACCAGGAAAAAGCCTGTGCTTCTTGAGGAAGTCGGTGCAATAGCGGTTGAATTCCCACGGCGCTTCGAAATTCGACGAATGTCCCGCGCCGTCAACAACCTGGTATTCGCAGCCATTGATACGCCGCGCGAGTTCCGGCGCGTTCGGATGATTGCGGTCCGCCGAGCCGCTGATCAGCAGCGCCGGCGAGACGATGCCTTCGCCGAATTCCGCGGGATGCGTCGTCTGAAGTGCCTCATTCATCGCGACAATGCTCTCGACCGTGCCGAGATTGTCGAGCGCGCACAGCATATCGGCGTACCACAGCATCAGCGGATCGTTTCGCCGCGCCGGAGCGAAATGGTAGAGGATCTGCTCGTGCCGCAGTTTCAGTCCTTCCTGGCGGAAGCGCTCACCCCATTCCTTCATCTGGCTGCGCTCCGGCTGATAAGCGCAACCGGAGATGATCAGCGCCAGCGTGCGCTCGGGCCGCTGTGCCGCCATGATGCGGGCGATCATGCTGCCCATCGAATTGCCCTGAATGATGATGCCGCCGGAGGTGATCCGGTCGACGACCTCCCAGCAGGCATCCGCCTGATCGATGATGCGGACGCCTTTTTGCGGCGCGGGCGAGCGGCCGTATCCGGCGAGATCGACCGCGATGGTGCGATACCAGGCCGAGAAATAGGCCGTCTGGAACATCCAGAGGCGATGATCGTCCGGCGTTGAATGGAGGAAGAGCATCGGGATCCCGCTCTGCCCCTGCTGCTCGTAATAGAGCGGCCCCGGAATGTGATTGGCCATCAGCTTGCTTCTTTCGCCAGTAATCGCATCGCTTGCTCGTGATAGCGCGTGTCGCAGAAATCGGAAAGCGTCGATGGCGGCGGCGGATGTTCGGCGAACTCGCGCCGCAATTGCAGCACGACCTCGACATTTTGCGGCAAGATGCGGCCGTCGCGGCTGAGGCCGCCATGCGGCGCAACGAGATCGCCATAGACGGCCGCCGCGGCGTCCGGCGAGAGCGTTTGCAAATGCGCCCGCAGCACCGCGATCGCGTCGGCGCGGTCGGCAAAGACGAAGCGATGCGCCTCGATCATCGCGGCGCTCAACGCAACGAGCTCTTCCTCGTGCGCGGCGGCCCAGGAGCGCCGAACCGTATAAACGCTCGACTGATATTCGCCGAACACGGTGAGGCTGTCGCCCAGCTTGCGGAGTCCGCCAGCGGCGGCCGTGCGGTCGTGCGGTGCGCCCATCAGGGCCGCATCCGCGCCGACATGGAGCAGCGATTCCATCGTCACAGGCCCGGCGCCAACGGCAACGACCTTATAGTCGCGATCTCGCTTTAACCCGATGCGCGAGAGCATGCCGTAGAGCACGATGGCATTGCCCGTACGCAATCCGCTGACGGCGAGGGTTCGTCCGCGGAGGCCTTCGACATCCTCGATAGAAGCGCGTGCCATCAGAAGTTGATGGCCAAGACCGCCGCCCATGAAAGCGACCGCATCCGGCGCCGGATCGAATTGCACTTCGCCCTCGCCCCAGCGATAGGCGATGACGTTTTCCATCAGCGTGGTGAAAACGTGGATGCGGCCTTCCATAAGACCGCGATATTGCGCCGCCGAACCGCGTGCTTCCTCGAATGCGACCGCAAGCCCGCGCTTGGAAAAGAGGCCGCGATCCGCCGCCACCCACATCGGCAAGGCATTGGCGGAGTGCGGGAAATTCGCGACGATCGGAGTCATCGCAAATAGCCGCGCTCCCGCCAGAAACGCTCGGCGGCGGAATGAAGCGGGACGGTCTGCGGCGTCGCCGGGGTCTCGCGGCACATTCGATCCAGCGGCAGCGGCCCTTCGCCGTCCCACAGAATGCGATCCTTGCGCGCCTCGAGCGCCGCACAGATGTCCGCGACGATTTCATCCTCGGTTTCGGCGTGCACGAAGACGGTCCAGCCGCTGAAATCGAGGGTCAGCAAATCGCGCGGCAATTTCGGAAAATCGGCTTTCGGCAGCAAGCCGCGCCGATAGCCCATGGCTTCGAGCTTACGCATCGTCACCTCGCCGATCGGCAGGATGTCGATCCCAGCGTCCTGCACCTCATTCACCCAGCCATGAGCGCCTTCGTCGAAGATCGCATCGATCTCGCCGGCGAGCAACGCCTTGAATTTCGCCGTGCCCGGATGCGGCAGCGCGCCTTCCTGACGGATGCCGCCACCCCAGGCCGCAAGATCCGCGCGCGAAAATCCCGCGGCTGCGGCGAGATCGTCGAACATGTCGTGCAGCGTGTGGTCCTTCATGCCGCGCATCGAGACGCGCAGCCGCGGTCTGCGCGTTGCAATCTCTTCGAAGCTCGAAAGCCCGACATCGCGCCTGACCGCGATCACAAACTGGTCGAAGGACGGGATGACCGTCACGGCTCGAATCGGGATCGGCGTCTTGAAGATGCCGGCGCCGCGTGCCGCAACCGAGAGCACGCAGGCAGGATTGACGATCGAGAGATCGATCTCGCGACGCGCCACCGCCCAAATCCCTTCCGCCGTGCTCGTTCCGGAAAGACCGACCTCGCGGCCGCGCGTCGCTGCGCGCAACGCCACTTTCGCCTGGAGATAGCGTGGGTTCGACTGCAATGCCGTGCCGCCCACCATCTCGGACGCCACCTCGAGCACAAGGCGCGAGCGCGTAATGTTGGGATTCGCAAGCGAGCGTGCCATAAATCCGCCTCTGCGCCGCTACTTCAATAAGACCTCGTCGACATTCATTTTCTTGGTGGTCACGCCGAATTCGTTCGTCGCGTCGATCCAAAATTGCATCATCGGCGGAGTCACGTCGGAGAAGTAATTCGGCAGCGACGCTTTCTGCGCGTCTTCTGGCTTCATCTTGAGGTATTTCACCAGTTCGGGCCGAACGATCTCGGGGTCTTTGACGACCAGGTCGGTGGCCTCCCGAATGGAAGCGCGGAAAGCTTCGACGACCTTCGGATGCGCCTTCGCCCAGTCGTGCTTCGCCATATAGAAGGCGTCGACGAAATCGGGCTGGGGCAACTCGGCGGTGAAGTGCAGAACCTTCGCGTCGGGCTTGGCGCCAAGCACGTCGAGGAACGGCGGCGACGAGACTGCGGCGTCGATTTGCTGGCTTGCGAGCTGATCGGGCATATTCTGCATCTGCGTTTCGACGAAGTTCACCTGCTTCGGATTGACGCCTTGGGTCTTGAGCCACATCTGGAAGGCGATGTGCATCAGGCTCTGCAGTCCCGGCACCGCGACCTTCTTGCCGACGTAGTCGGCGGGTTTGGCGATCGTCTTCGTGTTGTAGGCGACGCCGCTATAGGCGTTGTCCTTGGTCTGGCCGTCGGCGCCGGCGATGATGACGAGGTCGGCGCCCGATTCGTCAGCGAGCAGGATTTGGACGGGATTGTTGCCGACGATTGTGACCGCGTCGGCGATCAGTGCCGCCGCTTGCAGTTGTCCGCCGGAGACGAAAGAGAATTCGACGTCGAGCCCGTGCTTTTCGAAGATGCCTCTGTCCTGGGCTATCCAAGCCGCAGCCCAGGCGCTCCCCGGGCCGTAGCCCAGGATGATCTTCTCGGCAGCCTGCGCCTGCGCGCTCGCGATCAGCGAGCTCAGCGCGACAACGGACAACCAAACGCGTTTCATCACTTACCTCACGCCGACATTAGGGACGAAAAGCGATTCGATCGATGGCGCAGCCGGAACCATGCCTTGCTCTGCGAGATAGGTGACCAGCGCCTCGAGCGTTGGCCGGTTCGGCTCGACGCCGTAAGGCCACGGGTCCTTGCCGAAGACCTCATCGGTCTCCCGGATATAATCGGGCAGCCACGGCAGCATGTAAGCGAGCGCGCCGACTTCGCGCATGCGCTCGGCGGCGAGCTCTTTCGAGCGATTGAGCGCGGCGTAGAGGCTCGCAGCTACGAAGGGATGTCTGTCATGCACCTCGCGGCGTAGCGCGATCAGATGCATGATCGGGAAGATGCCCGTCTTGCGGTAATAGCTTTTCTCGGCAGCGCGAAAATCGGGAAACAGACGCTGCACGTCGGGATGCCGGCCGAAACTGTCGGGGACGAGCGCGCCGAGCGTCGCGTCGATCTCGCCCGCGGCCAGCAGCTCGCTGAGGCTTTTGCCGGATTTATCTTGTTCGATGTTGATCGATATCGACAGTTTCGGGATCTGCAGATGACCGCCGCTGCCGTTCATTGTGCCGAGCACCCAATGGACGCTCGATAGATCGACGCCGTATTCATGTTGCAATAGGCCGCGAATGAACACCGCGGCGGTCTGCCCATAGGCGGAGATGCCGATGCGTTTGCCCGCGAGGTCTTTCGGCGCGGCGATGCCGCGATGGCGATTGTGGAAGATGAAGCTGTGGCGGAAAATGCGCGATACGAAGACGGGAATCGCGACGAAATCGCGATTGCCATTGGCGATGCGCGTTGCATGCTCGGAGCTCGACATCTCGGAGATGTCGAAATCCCCTTTGGCCATGCGATCGAAGACCTGCCGCGGATCGTCGATCGCCTGAAAATCGAGATCGACGCCTTCCGGCTTCACCATGCCGCGGTAAAGCGGCAGCACGCGGTCGTAAAGCCCGCATGCGAAGCTGAGACGTACATCCGCCATTGTGCCCTCCCATCGTTATATCCAATACCGCAGCTTGCAGCGCAAGCGCGTCGCGCCCTAGAGTTCGATGCAAGAAAAATCAGCGACGGAGTGACGTCATGGATAGCGTGCTCGAAGTCCCGGAGGCGGTGTTCGAACCGCGCCAGCCTTCCGCGATCAACAAACCGGTGTTGCTATCGCATGGCACATTACAAGTTCGTAATCTAAAAGAGACGCGGCGTTTCTATGAAGAGTTCCTCGGTCTCGAATGCGTGCGCCAAGGACCGCGTGCGATCTTTGTCCGGTGTGGCATGAAGTTTCACATCGTGGCGTGGGAGGCGGGCGACAAGGCTCGCGGCGCCTATCTGCATCAGCATTGGGGGCTCGAACTGCGCAGCAAAGAAGAGATCGATCAAGCGCATGCGCGCGCCAAGGAGATGAAGGA
>DASXCX010000135.1:0-4485 GCA_036490955.1 Allostellaceae bacterium
ATGCGCGTGCGTTCCGTCGGCATAAGCGACATCGAGCGAGGCTTTCGCCGCCGCGTCGCGGCCGAAGCCGAAGATGAAATGCCCGTCGGGCGCGACGCGCAGCTTCTGGCCGTCGAGCGTGACGGTGGCGCCGGGATCGACCCGGCCTTCGATCAAGCCTCCTGGCGTGACTGCGCCGTCGAGCATCAACGTGTTTGCTTGTGCCGCGCCACCGAGCAAAAGCAGCGCCGCGAGCGCGATGCCGAAGAGCTTGCCCTGGTCGGCGGGATCGGTCTTGCGCTTGCGCGCTTTCGCCTCGCCTTCGGATTTGGCGACCACGGTTCCGTCATGGAATTCGATGGTCAGCGACGTACCCGGCGGCACCTGGCTCGCCGCGGTCAGGACATGGCCCCGCGCGCGCACGATGGCATAGCCGCGTTCCAATTGCTGCTCGAGCGCACGATAGAAAGCGAGGAGCCGGGCGCCGGCGCTTTCGATCAGGCCGTGCCGGCGCTCCAGCGCGCGCGCGGTCGCGTCAGCGAGACGCGGCAACAGCTCGCACAAGCGGCGATCCAACTGCGCGAGCTCGGTCTTCAGCAATTGCGGCCGGAGCCGCACCGTGCCGGTGTTGAGTTGCTCGCGGCGCAGGCGCAGAAGTTGCGCCAAGCCGTTGCGCAGCCGCTCGGCGCGATCGTCGAGCCGCTGCTCCGCTTGGGCGATGATGCTCGCGGGATCGGGCAGGCCGCGTGCGAGGCCGGCGAGGTGCGTGCGCTGCTCCGCGAGGCTGCGCGACCAGGCGCGCATCAGCCGCGTGCGCTTGGAATCGAGCTCGGCGAGCAATTCCATCCGCACCGGCACGGCCATCTCCGCGGCGGCGGTCGGCGTCGGCGCGCGGCGGTCGCTGGCGTAATCGATGAGCGTGGTGTCGGTCTCGTGCCCGACGGCCGAGATCAGCGGGATCGCCGAGGCTGCGGCGGCGCGTACGACGATCTCCTCGTTGAAGGCCATCAGGTCTTCGAGACTGCCGCCGCCGCGCGCGACGATGAGGAGCTCGGGCCGCGGCACGGCGCCACCGGGCTTGAGGCGGTTGAAGCCCTCGATCGCGGCCGCGACCTGCTCGGCCGCGCCGTCGCCCTGGACGATGACCGGCCAGACGAGAACATGCCGCGGGAAGCGATCGGTCAGGCGATGAAGGATGTCGCGAATCACCGCGCCGGTCGGCGAGGTGACAACGCCGATCACCTCGGGAAGATAGGGCAGCAGCCGCTTGCGGCCGGCGTCGAACAAGCCCTCGGCTTCGAGCTTCTTCTTGCGATCCTCGAGGAGCTTCAAGAGCGCGCCGATGCCGGCGAGCTCGACGCTTTCGATGACGAGCTGATATTTCGAGCGGCCGGGATAGGTGGTGAGCTTGCCGGTGCACACCACCTCCATCCCGTCTTCGGGCTTCAAGCCGAGACGCTGCGCCGTCATGCGCCAGATCACGGCATCGAGCACCGCCTCCTCATCCTTCAACGCGAGATAGCAATGGCCGGAGGAGTGGCGCTTGAAGCCGGAGATTTCGCCGCGCACCCGCACATAGGCGAATTTTTCCTCGACCGTGCGCTTGAGCAGGTTGGAGATTTCGGAAACGGAATATTCCGGCAGATTGCTGCGCAGCGTGGTTGGCGCGGACGTGTCGGTCATGGGCCCTTGAGCATAAGCATCGCGCGGAACCGCGTCATCCTCTCGCGGTTAGGATTCGGATGGCGACTCGCAGAACCGCATCCGGCAGCGCCGCCGACCTGATCCCGCCGCGCGCAAGTCTCTCGAAGCTGCGCGCGATTGCGGCCGGCTGCGAAGCCTGTCCGCTTTTCGCCCATGCGACACAGACCGTGTTCGGCGAAGGGCCGGCGCCGGCCGCGCTGATGCTGGTCGGCGAGACCGCCGGCGATCAGGAAGATCGGCAAGGCCGACCCTTTGTCGGACCCGCCGGCCAGCTGCTCGACCGCTGCCTCGCCGAAGCCGGGCTCGACCGTAAGGCCTCCTATGTCAGCAATGTGGTGAAGCATTTCAAATTCACGCCGCGCGGCAAACGGCGGATTCACGGCAAGCCCAATGCGGCGGAAATCCGCGCCTGCATTCCCTGGCTCAAGGCCGAGATCGACCGCGTGAAACCGGAGATGATCCTCTGCCTCGGCGCGACGGCGGCCAAGGCGCTGCTCGGCGCCGGCTTCCGCGTCAGCCGGCAGCGCGGCATCGCTGTGCCGTCGCCGCTGGCGCCGATCGTCGTGGCGACGGTTCATCCGTCGTCGTTGCTGCGCGCCGACGATGCCGATCGGGAGCATGAGATCGAGCACTTCATCACCGATCTCAAAGCCGCCGCGAAACTGTTGAAACGTGCTCACGCCGCGTAATGCAACGCGAGCCAGATCGTCGGCTCCTCCGGCGCCGTCCATTCGACTCGGTGCCGGCAATGCGCGGGGATGATCGCATAGTCGCCGGGCGTTAAATCACGCGCGCTGCTTTCACCCTCGAAGAGAAGCGTCGCCGCGCCGCGCAGCAGGATCACCCATTCCGCTTGGTCTTGATCGAGCCATTCCCCCGGCGGCGTGGCTTGGCCGAGCGAAACGATGCGCTCGAGCCGCAAGCCGGGCGTGGCAAGCAGATCGGTGAATTGCTCCGCCGCGTGCGAGGCGGCGAGGTTGGCGAAGAGATTTGCGGGTTCTGGGGTCATATGAATTCGATCATTGCAGTTCGAGCCCGCGTCGAGGGCCGCAGGATGAATATGCAGTGCGCTTGACGCATTCCGAAAAGTGCGGAATCAATATGAGAACAAAAAGGAAACATAAGCGAGACTCGAGCTTTGTCAACGACTTATCCCTATGCCGAGCTGCAGGCGATGAGCAATTTCAGCTTCTTGCGCGGGGCGTCGCACCCGCAGGAATTGGTGGCCGGCGCCAACGTATTGGGGTTGGCGGCGATCGCGTTGACCGATCGGAATACCCTGGCCGGCGTGGTGCGGGCACATGTCGCGGCCAAGGAGAAAAGCGTGCGCATGCGCTTCATCGTCGGCACGCGGCTCGATTTTTTGGACGCGGCGAGCGTGCTGGTCTATCCGACCGACCGCGCCGCCTATGGCCGGCTGGCGCAGCTTCTGACCGACGGCAAGCGCCGCGCGACAAAGGGCGAATGTCATCTGCGCCTCGCCGAGCTCTTCGCTTATGGCGAAGGCCAGCGGCTGATTGCCATCCCTCCGGACGAGCCCGACGACGCCTTCGCGCAACAGCTCAAAGAACTCGGCTGCCGCTTTCCCGGCGCCGTCTATCTCGCTGCCAGCCATCTTTATCGCGGCGACGATCGCAAGCGCATCGCGCGGCTGGGTCATCTTGCCGATACTGCAGCGGCACCACTGATCGCCACCAACGACGTGCTCTATCACGCGTCCGATCGTCGCGCGTTGCAGGATGTGGTGACATGCATCCGCGAAGGCTGCACCATTGCCGAAGCTGGCTTTCGTCTCGAAGCCAATGCCGAGCGACATCTGAAGCCGGCGGAAGAGATGGCGCGGCTGTTCCGCGACCGCCCCGACGCCGTCGCGCGCACGCTGGAGTTGGTGCGCGACTGCCGCTTCTCGCTCGACGAGCTCAAATACGAATATCCCGCGGAGCCGGTGCCCGAGGATCGCACGCCGCAACAACAGCTCGCGCATCTCATCGAAGAGCATTTACCGAAACGTTATCCCGATGGCGCACCACCGCATATTCACACGCAAATCGCCAAGGAAATGGTGCTGATCGAGAAACGCGATTATGCGCGCTATTTCCTCACCGTTTACGACATCGTCAAATATGCCAACGAGAAAAAAATCCTTTGCCAGGGCCGCGGCTCGGCGGCGAATTCCGTTGTCTGCTACATCCTCGGCATCACCGCCGTCAGCCCGGAACAGGTCACTCTGCTGTTCGAGCGCTTCGTCTCGGCCGAGCGCGACGAGCCGCCCGATATCGATGTCGATTTCGAGCATGAGCGGCGCGAAGAGGTGATGCAGTACATCTTCGACAAATACGGCCGCGACCGCGCCGGCATCGTCGCCACGGTGATCTCCTATCGCCCGCGTAGCGCCATCCGCGATGTCGGCAAGGCGATGGGACTGTCCGCCGACATGATCGCAAAATTATCGACGACGCTTTGGGGCTGGGGACGCGAAGGCATCCGCGAAGACTATATCCGCGAGGCCGGCATCGATCCCGACGATCCGCATCTGCGGCGCACGATCATGCTCGCCGGTGACCTCATCGGCTTCCCGCGCCATCTGTCGCAGCATACCGGCGGCTTCGTCATCACCCGCGGCAAACTGTCCGAAGTCGTGCCGATCGAGAACGCGGCGATGGACGATCGCACCGTGATCGAATGGAACAAGGACGATCTCGAGATGCTCGACATGTTGAAGATCGATGTGCTGGCGCTCGGAATGCTGACGTGTATCCGGAAGGCGCTGGAACTTCTCAAGGTGCATTACAACGTCGAGCG
>DASXCX010000136.1:0-43265 GCA_036490955.1 Allostellaceae bacterium
CGCGCGCTTGGCTATAAAGTTTCCAGAGCTTTGCCGCCTTATTGTCGATCGGGCTCAGCTTCCACTGCTTCAACGGATCCTTGCGGCGGTCGGCGAGGCGCCTCTTCTGCTCGTGCTTGCTGATATCGAGATAGTATTTGAGCACGGTGATGCCAGCGCGAATCAGCATCGCCTCGAATTGCGGGACCGTCTCGAGAAATTCCTCGGTCTCAGCCTTGCTGCAAAATCCCATCACTCGCTCGACGCCGGCACGGTTATACCAGCTGCGATTGAACAGTACGACTTCGCCGGCCGCCGGCAGATGAGGGACGTAGCGTTGAAAATACCACGAGCGCTCATCACGCGCGCTCGGTGGCCCAAGCGCCACAACGCGTGTCTCGCGCGGGCTCATATGCTCGATGATGCGCTTGATCGCGCCATCCTTGCCGGCGGTGTCGCGGCCTTCCAGAATGATCAGCACGCGCTCGCCATGCGCGATGACATGACGCTGCAGCTTCACCAATTCGATCTGCAGCTGCAATAGCGTGTGCTCATAGGCCTTGTTGCTCAAAGGCGGCGGGGATGGCGCCGAGGATGCTTTCGCCATGATTTTCTCCTCGTCGTGAAGGACGGCAACGGCGATGCGTTGCCATCCCGCGGCCTATCGCAGCGGCATCGGTAGACGAAACTTCTCTTATCCCATGACAGCGGCGAGCATGACCTTGAACTCCGCGGCGCCCGGACGATAGGGACTACGGCCGAGGAAGTGACTCTTTGCGCAATCCCGCGCCATCTCGTCGAGATCGCCGCCCTTGTAGCCAAGCGCCCGCAAAGTCGGCGGAATACCGAGCCTCGCATTCATCGTCTCGACGATATCGGCCGCGTTCTGGCTGGACTTGCCGCCGAGCGCTTCCGCGACGGCACGAGTCTTCTCCGGCACGTGCTTCTCCATCGCGCGCAGCACGGTCGGCATCGCAATCGTCACCATGGCGCCGTGATGCAAGCCTTGATCGCCGGTGGCGTTGGCGATCGCGTGAACGGGCCCAAGGCCCATGTGGATCGCCATGCCGCCTTCGAGCGCCGCGACCATCATCATCTTGCGTGCTTCGCGATCGTTACCGTCCTTCACCGCGCGATCGATGAAAGCCGTGACATGGCGGATACCGTCGAGCGCCAGCGCTTTCGCCGGCGGATTGTCCGCGGTGGTGAGGAAGCCCTCAACGCAATGCGACAGCGCGTCCATCCCAGTCGCCGCGGTGAGCCGCGGCGGCAGGCTGAGCGTCAGCTCGGGATCGCAGATCGCGACGCGCGGCACGATGTAGTGGCTGTTGAGACCCGAAGCGCGGCTATGCGCATCGGGATGAATACCGGCGCCGCGCGAGGCCTCGCTGCCGGTGCCCGACGTCGTCGGCAGCACGATCAGCGGACCGACGCTGTGCGTGATGGTATCGGGTTTGCCCATGTAGTTGGTGATCGGCCCGGGATGGCCGGCCAGTACGGCAACCGCTTTCGCGCTGTCGATGACCGAGCCGCCGCCCAGCGCTACGATGCCGTCGCATTTCTCGCGCTGGTAAGTCTCGAAAGCCTGATTCACGCCGGCGACGGTTGGGTTCTCCGGCACCTGGTCGAATACGACGATGTCGTTCTTCCCCGCCAGCGTATCCGTGACCCGGCCGAGCACGCCGCATTTCACCAGCCCCTGATCGGTCATCAGCAAAGGCCGGGTGATGCCGCATGCCGCTAGCTCTGCCGTCAACGCCCGCACGGCGCCGAAATCGAGATGGACGCGCGGGAACTGCTGCAGAAAGCTCATCAAGGCACCGGCTTGGCGTCGATCAGGATAAAGGCGACGCGCGCCGGCTTGTCGGTGCGGTTGGCCCAGGCGTGGTTCGTGCCGCGCTGGATCAGCACATCGCCTTGCCTCATCACCTTCTCGCCCTCGTCCATCAGCGCGACGATCTCACCTTCGATGACGATGGCGTAGTCGATCGTGTCGGTCTTGTGAAAGCCGGCATGGCGGGCGACGGCGCCGGTGCGCTCATAGCCTTGGTTCTTCGCATCGGCCGACCAATCTTGTGAGTTCATCGCGGCGAAGCGCTCTTTATCCGGCGGATATTCGACGACGCGGAACACGCTGCCATTGGCGGGGGGCGGCAATCGGAAAGCGTGATCGGTCGGATCCTTGTCGCCGCTATTGTCGGCGGGTGTCCGATCGGTCTGCCATAGCTCAACGACCGAGGTACCGGCGGAGCTACGCCGCCCCGGCGGCGTGCCGACATTGCCGTCCATGGTGAAGATGGATTTCCCCTGCGCGTTGTGACCGCTGACGATGCGCCGGATTTCAAGTGCCATCTACTTTCCTCCCCTGGGGCCTGCGGCCGCGTTGAACGCGGCGCAGAGTGCTTGACGATGCTGAGCGCGTCAAGCAAGCTGCCCGCGCGGTCGAACAGCGAAGTCTCGGATTTCCTTGAGATTTTGCAAAGAGAATGGGGAGGTCGGGGTGATGGGTCGGAGGCTGCTTGCGCTCTTTTGCATCCTCTTTGCCTCGCTTGGCGGCGCCTCAGCGGCCGAGCTGCAGAAAATAACTGTTGGCTATGTCCCGGTCGCGGATTTCGCACCGCTCTTCGTCGCCGTGGACAAGCATTTCTTCGAGAAGCAGGGGCTCGACGTCACGCTGACGAAAATCCTGCTCGCCTCGAACGTGCCGGGCGCGCTGGTCGCCGGCAGCCTCGATATCGGCATGGGCACGCCGCCGATGCTCTTGATCACCAATGAGAGCGGCCTCGATTTTCAGGCGATCGCCGCCGTATCGCGTCTTAAGAAAGACAACCCGTTCGTTAGCGTTATCACGCGCAAGCAAGAGAACATCACCGACGCGGCCCAGCTCAAGGACAAGAGGGTCGGCGTGCCGGGCTTCAACTCGTCGATGGACATCACGTTCCGCAAATGGCTGATGGATCGCGGCATCCCCTATGGCGACGGACCCGGTCAAGTACATCTGGTCGAGGCGATCTTCCCGCAGATGCGTGACCTCCTCGCCGGCGGACAACTCTACGCCGCCATCGTGCTGGAGCCATTCCGCTCGCGTATCCTCGGCGACGGCACGGGCTCGAATCTGCGCGACTTCTTCGCCGATCTCAGCCCGGACGCGATCGCCGCGATCTGGATGGCGAAACGCGATTGGATCGCCGCCCATGGCGACATCGTCAATGCGTTCCGTGCCGGCCTTGTCGAAGGCATCGCGGATCTGCAAGCCAATCCGGACGAGTTCCAAGCGATCCAGATGAAATATCTCGGCTTCGCCTCGGCCCCCCGACCCGACTGGTCGCTCAAGATCTCGAAGGAAGATCTCGCTTTCTTCGTCGATGTCAGCAAGCAGGTCGGCCTCATCCACCAGCAGCCGCAGATCGACAAGTTGATCGCGCCTTAACTCATCAGTGAATCGACCAATGACCAACGCGTTGGAAGCGCGCGCGCTCAGCATGTCCTTTGGGACACATCTCGTTCTCGACCATATCGATCTATCGGTAGCGGATGGAGAGTTCCTCTCGATCGTCGGTCCCTCCGGCTGCGGCAAGACCACGCTGCTTCGACTGCTCGCGGGATTGATGGCGCCGAGTTCCGGCGAAATCCTCGCCGAGGGCAAAAAGATCACCGGTCCGTCGCGCGAACGCGCCATCGTCTTCCAGGATTACAGCCGCTCGCTCCTGCCGTGGCGCAGCGTTTGGACCAATGTCGCCCTCGCCTTCGAGGGCCAGGGCATTTCGCGCGCGACCCGTAAAACCCGCTCCTACGCGCTGCTGGAACAGATGGGCCTGTCGCAGGTCGGCGAATATTTCCCCGGCCAGCTCTCGGGCGGCATGCAGCAACGCGTGCAGATCGCGCGCTGCCTTGCCCAGCAGCCTCGGATCATGTTGATGGATGAGCCCTTCGGCGCGCTCGACGCGCTGACGCGCCAGACGCTGCAGGACGAGATCTCACGCCTCGCCAAGGAGCAGCGCGTCACCGTGGTGTTCATCACCCACGATCTCGAGGAAGCGATCTATCTCGGCGATCGCGTCGTCGCGCTTGCGCCCAATCCCGGCCGCGTCGCCGAGACGATCGATGTCGGCCTGGCGCGTCCGCGCAACCAGCTCACCACCCGCGAGGACCCCGTGTTCCTCGCTCACCGCCATCGCCTCTTCAAGCTCCTCGTCGAGCACTGAGATGGCGGAGACGGGTTTAGGGGGTTGGCGGCTCGCGGCGATCGGCGCGCCGGCGAGCTTCCTGTCGGCGGGTACGTTGAGGTCCATTCGGGGAAAATCTCGGGCGCTTTCTTCTGAGGCATCCACCCGTCCATGCCGCGCCTAAATCCTTCTCCCTGAGCTTCTCGAACGACGCAGGCCGGTAACTGCAGCCGATAACGATAGAGATGAGATTAGGAGACGTCCGATGAATGCCTCGCGTTACGAGATGGTCGTCGATCAGGATATCGGCATTCCGATGCGCGACGGCGCGGTTTTGCGCGCGAATTTCTATCACCCGAAGGCCGAGGGGAAATTCCCCGTGCTGATGAGTTTCGGCCCCTACGGCAAGGACGTGCCGCTGAAGGAATTCATGGCCGAGGCGTGGGAGACGCTCGAGAAATTCTATCCCGAGATTCTGGAAGCGTCGTCCTGCAAGCATCTCGTCTTCGAGACCGCCGATCCCGAATGTTTCGTGCCCGACGGCTATATCGTCATCAAGGTCGATAGCCGTGGTGCCGGCAAATCGCCTGGACGCCTGTCGCCCAACTCGCCGGAAGAATTCCGCGATTTTTACGACGCGATCGAATGGGCCGGCATGCAGCCTTGGTCGAACGGCAAGGTCGGGCTGCTCGGCATCTCCTATTATGCCGCCGGCCAGTGGAGCGTCGCGGCAATGAAGCCTCCGCATCTCGCCGCGCTGCTGCCTTGGCAAGGCACCTATGATTTCTACCGCGACCGCACGCGTGCCGACGGCATTTTCGCGGGCGGCTTCCTCGGCCGCTGGTGGCAGAATTCGGTACTGCGCAACCAGCACGGCAATCCGAAATCGCCCTATCACGATCTCTATACTGCCGGCCGCACCACAGGCAGCGAGAGTCTCAGCGACGAGCAACTTGCCGCGAACCGCGCCGATTATCTCGGCGATCTCCTCCGCCATCCGCTGAACGATGAGTGGTATCAGTCGCGCACGCCCGATGTGCGCAAGATCGACACGCCAACGCTGGTCGTCGCCAATTGGGGCGGGCTCGGCCTCCATCTGCGCGGCACGGTCGGCGGCTGGGTCGATATCGCTTCGAAAGAGAAGTGGCTGAAGATCCAGGGCGGCTCCTACTTCCACACCTTCCTGCAGCCGCAGAACGTCGCGCTGCAGAAGCGCTTCTTCGACAAATATCTCAAAGGCATCGACAATGGCTGGGAGAGGGAGTCGCGCGTTGAGGTGCAGATCCGCGCGCCCGGCGACAAGATCAAGCGCCAAGCGCAGAGCGCGAGCTGGCCGCTCGCCGAGGCCAAGCATGTGAAGTTCTATCTCGATGCCGGCGCTAAGAGCATGGGCACGGCCGCGCCGGGCGCGGCGGCAAGCGCGATCTATCCGTCGCTGACGCAAGGCGTCAACTTCACGACGCCGAAATTCGAGAAAGACACCGAGATCGTTGGACCGGCGATGCTGAAGTTGTTCGTGTCGTCGAGCACCGCCGATATGGACATCTTCGCGACGCTCTGCGCCTTCGATCCCGACGGCAAGGAGATGACCTTCATCGGCGCGCCCGAGCGCTTCTGCCCGGTCACGCAAGGCTGGCTGCGCGTCTCGCAGCGCAAGACCGATCCGTCACGCTCGAACGACTACTTTCCCTACCATCCGCATGACGAGAAACAGCCGCTGAAGCCAAACGAAGTTTACGAGGTCGAGGTCGAAATCTGGCCGCTCGGCCTCTACCTGCCGAAAGGCTCGACCTTGAAGCTGATTATCGCCGGGACGGATTTCGTGCGGCCGGGATCAACGCCGCCTTTCCAGGGCGTCGCCTGGTTCACCCACAACGACCCGACCGACCGGCCGAAAGAAATCTACGACGGCACCAACACGATCCATACCGGCGTCAACCAGTCGTCCTATCTGCTGTTGCCGGTGATGTCGTAGGCCCTCGTCACGACGGCAGACGGCACATCGCGGGCTCGCCCCGTTGGCGACGTGCCTGCCGGAACGAGATGAGTTCGCGCCGCTCCTCATCCCAGAGCGCGAGCCGCACCGATTTGATGCTGGCCCAGAGCGTGAGACGCTTGGCGCGCTGGAATTCGGGATTGGCGTCGAAACACGCCCGCAGGCGATAGTTCGGCACTTTGCTGGCGAGATGATGGATGTGGTGGAACCCGATCGAGCCCGTCAGCCAGTGCAGAAATCGCGGGAGATCGTAATAGGAACTCCCTTCGATGGCCGCGGTGCGAAATTCCCAGCTCGCCCCATCTGCCCAATAGGTGTCCGCGAATTGGTGCTGGACGTAAAAGAACCACACGCCCAAAGAGGTCGCGAGGAGCAGAACGGTCGACCAGGCGAGCAGGAACGGTCCCGCGCCGATGATCGCCGAGAGGCCGATGGCGCTGGCGGCCGCGGCAAGATCGGTACCGACAATGCTGAGCCAACGGTGCCGATCGCGAAGCTCGCGACCGAGGGGCACGCGATAGCGCACGAGCAAGAGGTAGGCAGGTCCGACACCGAATAGCACCAACGGATGGCGGTAGAGCCGATAAAGAAATCTTCTTCTGCGCGACCGCGATTGATATTCGCGAACCGTCAGCGTCGTGACATCGCCCGTGCCGCGCTGATCGAGATTGCCCGCATTGGCATGATGGGCTGCATGAGCCTGTCGCCAAGCCGAATACGGCATCATCGTGAACACACTGAGGACAAGACCCAGCGTTTCGTTCACTCGTCGCGACTTGAAAAAAGAGCCGTGCCCACAATCGTGCTGGATGATGAACAAGCGCACAAGGAAGATCGCGGCTGGCACGGCAAGAGCCAGCGCAAACCATACGCCCTGGCTCATCGCGTAGAGCAGCGTAGCCATGCTGGCGAGAAACGGCAGCGACGTGGAGAAAAGCTGACCCAGCGCGCGGGCGGCTTCGGGCCGGCAATAAGGCGCCAGCCGTTGCTGCCAAGATAGCGGAGAGGACGGATCGGACATTGGCGGCGAACCACCCGCGATATCGGTTTCGCGCAGTCCGGCCATCAATTCTCCGGTCTATCTCGGTAAGAAATCGGGGCGGTCGAAGGCCGCCCCGAAATCCGTTCGTGGGTTCTGGCGATGTTAGGCTTTCTTCAGATTGACGGCCGAGACCTTGCCCTGCTGGCCGCGCTCGATCTCGTAACTGACCTTCTGGCCCTCGTTGAGGCTACCGAGGCCGGAAACTTCGACCGCGGAGATGTGCACGAACACGTCTTTCGCGCCGTCATCCGGTTGGATGAAGCCGTAACCCTTTTGCGAATTGAACCACTTGACTGTACCGACGGACATTCAGTCCCTCCATAACGATGTGCCGCGACGCGGTTGCGCTGCGGGTCAATGTAGAATCTGACGGGGACCGGGATTGGCTCGCTTGAGCGTAATGACTGGCCGAGCCATATCGATTGACCGCAGGAATATGGGTGGTCTCGCGAATTAATCAAGCCATTTCGAATCGCTTTTGTTGCGACACGAACCCTGCGACCGCCTATTTCGATCGAAAGCCGCAGGATCATGCCGCGAATTCGGTGTCAGTTCTCGCGTTTATATTCACCGAGACCTGGGCGATAGCTCTTCTTGTCGAGAAACTCACTCATACCCTGCGCGCGACCTTTTTCGGGGTCGACGAGACGGAGCTGGTCGCTCTTCGCCATAAGATATTCAGCCGATTCGTCCCACGTCATCTCGTCGACGAATTTGAACGCAACCTTGGCCTGACGCAGCGCGGTCGGATTCTTCTTCAAGAGCGACAGCGCGACCTGCTTCGTGCGCTCGCGCAACTGCGCTTTCGGCACCGATTCCGTCACGACGCCAAGCTCGGCGGCTTTCTTGCCGTCGAAATTTTCGCCGCTCATGATGTAGTAGAGCGCCTTACGATAGTTCATCACCACCGACAGCACCTTCGACACATTGCCGCCCGGAATGATGCCCCAATTTACTTCCGAGATGCCAAAGGTCGCCTCGTCGGCGGCGATCGCGATATCGCAGGCGATCATCGGCGTGAAGGCGCCGCCAAAGCACCAGCCGTTCACCATCGCGATGGTCGGCTTGTAATAGGTCAGCAGCCGTCGCCACTGCCAGGTCGCCGCCGTGCGGTAGACCTGAATACGCTTCCACTGTTCGACATCATCGGTCGCGCGGAAATACTCCTTCAAATCCATGCCGGCCGACCACGCATTGCCCGAGCCGGTGATGACGACAACGCCGCATCGCTCGTCCCCTTCAATCGCATCGAGCGTCGCCAGCATCTCGGCATTGAGATCCGGGCTCATCGCATTGCGCTTCTCGGGCCGATTGAGCGACACCCACGCGATGCCGTCTTCGAACTCGACCTTTACATTCTTGCCCCAGGGATCGGACATAGACCTACTCTCTTTCTTCAGGGTGGAATGACTAGAGATCTTGCAGCAATTGCCGCTCGGCGTGGAGACGCTTGCGGCAGGTCACCGCATCGCCGCCCGCCACCGCCAGCGCCATGGCGCGGCGGAAATAGAGGCTCATATTGTGCTCGGCGGTGTAGCCCATCGCGCCGTGCAGCGCGACACATTCCTTGACCGTCGTTAGCGCGGTCTCGGCGGCATAGGATTTCGCGGACAGCGCGGCGATCGAGCGCCGCGCCGCGCCCGCCTGACACGCCTCATAGAGTAGTGCGTGGCTACCCTTGATGATCACATAGAGCGAAGCGGCGCGATGCTGCAGCGCCTGAAACGTGCCGATCGGAACACCGAATTGCTTGCGGTCTTTGAGATATTGCACCGTCATCGCCAGCGCCTCATCGGCGAGGCCGACAAGCAGCGCGCTATAACCCAAAAGCGCGAGGTCGCGGCCGGCGTGAAACGCCTCGCGCGCGCGTTCGCCGCTCGCGAGCGCCGTGAGGCTGCCCAGTGCTACGCCGTCGAATTTAAGCCGAACGATAGAGCCGCCATCCACCGTGTCCTGCGTCTCGACCGCGATGCCTCTTGTGCTACGCGGAATCGCGATGAGCTGATCGTCGATCAGCGCAACGAACACATCGGCCGCATGCCCATCGGACACATAGGCCGAGGGCGCTTTCAGCCCCTCCTCCGCCTCGATCGGCATCACGACCGTTTTGCCGCCGATGAGATCGGCCAGAAGCGAAACACCTGCTTCGCCGCAGCGCGCCAGCATCACCGAGGCCGCGATGGCCGGGACTAGCGGTTCGGGCATCAGCTTCTTGCCTGCATATTCGAGGAGCAGCGCGATCTCGCGCATCGCGATGCCTGTGCCGCCTTGCGCCTCGGGCACGGCCGCGCCGAGCCAGCCATGCTCGGCGAGCTTCCGCCAGGCTTCGCGGTCAAAGCTCTGCGTGCCGGATTGCAGGCGGCGCACCCGCGGCAACCCGCCCGTGCTTTCCAGAAGCTCCGTAATACCGTCGGTGATGTGGCGATCAGTGTCTTTGAGCTTAAGCATTGCCGCCACCGCGCCCAGGCCGCTCTAAGCCGAGTGCGCGCATCGCGATGATGCCGCGCTGAATTTCGTTGGTCCCGCCGCGGATCGACAGACGCCGCGATTGCAGGAAGAGCGTGCTGAAATCCGGCGTGTCGCGATCGCCGATGCGCGGTGCCCGGACGGCGGCGTAAGCGCCACTGATTGCTTGCAGCACTTCGAGCACGAATTGCGTGATCTCGGAGCCGTAAATCTTCAAACGCGAGCTATCCTCGAACTCGGTCTCGCCTGCCGCTTGCGCTTCCAACGCCTCGAGGAAAGCGGCCTCAAGCGCGTGGACCTCGATCTCGGCGCGGACGATCTGGTCCTGCACCCAGGGATCGCGATCGGCGCCAATGTGGCGCGCTGTTTGCCGCAGGCGATAAAGCGCGCGCAGCGCGTGGATCGGGGTACCGGCGCGAATGCGCTCCTCGGCGAGCAGCGCCGTGCCGACCGTCCAGCCCTCGCCGACCTTGCCGAGGACGTTGCTGATCGGCACCACGACATTGTCGAGGAATACCTCACAGAGCTCGTCATCGCCGGCGAGGGTCACGATGCCGCGCGGCGTCACGCCTGGCGTCTTGGCATCGACAAGTACCAGCGTGATCGAATCCCGAGCCTTCGGATCGCTGCCGGTGCGCACGAGGAGATAGAGCCAATCGGAATATTGCGCGCCGGTGGTCCAGATCTTGTGGCCGTTGATGATGAGCTTGTCGCCCTCGATGACGGCCTTGGTGCGCAGGCTGCGCAGATCGGAGCCCGAGCCCGGCTCGGAATAGCCTTGCGCCCAAATCACCTCGCCGGTACGCGCTTTGTGTAGATGCCGCGCCTTCTGCTCGGGCGTGCCGTGTTTGATGAGGATCGGGCTGATATGGGTGAGGCCCTGTGCCGGCAGATCGGGCGCGCCGATGCGGGCCAATTCTTCGATCAGGATCACCTGCTGCACCGGTGTCGCATCGATGCCGCCATGCTCTTTCGGCCAATGCGGTGCAGCCCAGCCCTTCTCGCCGAGTGTCTTGAACCAGCCCTTGAGCTCGGGCGGCGTCAGGCGGTTGTTGGCGTGGCGCAGCTCGCGCGGCAGATTGGCTTCGAGCCAGCTGTGCGTTTCGGCGCGAAACGCCTGCTCAGCCGCGGTCTCTTCTCGAAGCATAGGCCTCCCCGCCCGCGCTTTTCGCGAATGGCGGCGAGATTAGGGCCAGCCCTTGCGGTTGTCACGGCGGCGCGCGTCGGATAAGGGAGCGGAAACATAAAAGGAAGGCGAGGATGGCGCTAGAGCTCAATCTTAGAGGGAAGAATGTGCTGATTACCGGCGGCTCGAAAGGCCTCGGCCTCGCCGCAGCGCATGGCTTTGCTGCCGAGGGCTGCAATCTCCGTCTCGCCTCGCGCGACCAAGCGAAGCTCGAAGCCAATACGGCGGCGCTCCGCGCAGCGCACGGTGTCGATGTGCGCTACTGGGCGCTGGACCTATCGAAGCCGGAAGCGCGTGAGACGCTGATCGCCGCCAATCCCGATATCGACATCCTCTACAACAACGCCGGCATGATTCCTGGCGGCTCGCTCGATGATGTCGACGATGCCGCTTGGCGCGCCGGTTGGGAGCTGAAAGTCTTCGGCTACATCCACTTTACCCGCGCCTATCTCGATCTGATGCGCAAGCGCGGCAAGGGCGTGATCATCAACATGATCGGTGCCGGCGGCGAGAGTCTCGATTATCACTACGCCGCGGGCGCAGTCGGCAACGCCTCGCTGATGGCCTTCACCCACGCCGTCGGCTCGCGCAGCATCGATGACGGCGTGCGCATTTGCGGGATCAATCCCGGACCAACGGATACGGACCGCATCGGCTTTCTGTCGAAGCGGCGGGCAAAGGAGATGTACGGCGACGAGTCGCAATACAAGCGCTTCTATGAGAAATATCCGCTAAAACGGCCTGCCACCGTCGATGAAGTCATACCCTCGGTGCTGTTCCTCGCCTCGGATCTATCGTCCTACACCTCGGGCGCGATCCTCACCATCAATGGCGGCATGACCTATCGCCGCGAGCGATAAGAGAAAAGGCCGGAGCACCGCCGCAGCATCGGCGCTCCGGCCCATCCACCTCCAGATCGCTTAGTGTGTGTCGAAGACGCGCTGGAAGTTCGAGACCGCTTTCTCGATCGCGGTTCGCTCGGCCGCGGTCGGATTTTCCGGATCGGCTGCCGGCGGCAATGCGCCAAACCGCATCAAGCAGGCCATTAGCAGCAGACGTGCCTTCGTCGCTGTCAGATTCGAGCCGGCGAGCACGATCGATGTGCCGTCGGCAAAGCCTTCGGGCGCGCCGCGACCCACCTGCACCACCGGCATGCCGCAGAAGATGGCTTTCTCGACCGCCTTCTTACGCGCTTGCGATGTCGCCGAGCCGTACGGCACCTGTCCTTCGGTGACAAGACCGTTGAGCCGGCCGGATTTGAGCTTGTAGTCGATCAAATAAATCAGATCGAGTTCCTTCGACGGATCGTCGCCGTAATCGTCGGCGTAATAGCCGCCATCTTTCGTGATCGACACAGAGGGAATGCCGTCCGGCACGATCTCGCCGGCGGCGTTCTTGATCGCGATATCGAAGGTCTCGAGCCCGTGACTGCCCTTACGCACGCCCCTTACCGCGCCATCCAAGCGGCTGGTGTTCACCTCGGAAAGATAGGTGTGCTTGTAAGCCGGCACATACATCAGCACCGGTCGGCCGCTATGGCTGATACCGCCGAGAATGCCGCCATGACCGCCGGTCGCGTTGTAGCCGCCGGGCCGCGCATCGACCTTCGCGACTTCGCGCGCGGCGAAAGCCTGCTGTTCTTGCAGCACGACGACGCCCGCCTTGTTGCGGCCCTGCTCGTCCGCCCAGATGCCGGACTGGATGAATTCGAGCGAATGGACGATATTCTGTGGCCCGTCATTGCTGACTTGACCTTGCGGTCGTTGCGCGGCGTTGCCGCAGATCGGCTTGGTGGTATCGATCAGCAGGTTGAACCAATAGGCCGTCTCTTCGACCGCCGGGCTACCCTGGGTGAAGATCGCGCCGTCGTATTGGCCGCTCGACATTACCTTTTGTGCGATGTTGGTGACGCGCGCCAGCGCCGGCCGCGGCGGCGACGAAGCGAGATGCCTCGGCTTGTATGGGAAGAAATCCTTGCCGCGCGTCTCGGGCGGGATATCGCCTTCGCCGACATCGGTCCGGAGGGCTGCGGGCAGACCGTTGCGATAGCCGCCCGGCGGCAGCAGGCGATAGAAATCGACATCCGCCAGCGAGGAGATCATGCTCGCCCGGCCATCGACGCCGACCGCCATGCGATCGATATCTTCGAAACTGCGCGAACCGTCGGGGAAGAAACCCTGCCGCGCTTCCGCATCGGGACCGAAAGCCACGGCGCATTCCTCTTCCCACGGCTTGCCGTCTCTCGTCAGCGCGACATAGGGCAGCGGATAAAGACCGTCTTCGGGCTTCAGTTCGACCTCGTAGACCGGCTTGTCGCTGGGACCGCGTTGGTCCTTATGGAAATGACCGTCGACATCGATATAGCCGTCGGGCGGACCGTAGAGATGAGCGGCGTCGCGTTCGAGCGGATGCGCAGAGAATTGCTCGACATAGACTTTGACCGGCGCGGCGAGGCGTTGCTGGCGCAGCGGATCGTGCTTCAGCACGCTGCCGTCCTCGGCTTTCATCGGCGGCAAGCCATGTTTCAGCCGCGCCTTGTTCGCGGTTATGAGCGGCGGCGTGTTTTGAATCGTCGCATTCGGGCCGCTGAGATGAGCGACGCGGATCTTGGCTTTGCTATCCATGGACACCCTCCTTCTGATTCTAATTCTTTCCGTTGCTTGTCATGAGGCAGCCAGTTCGGCCGACGGCAAAATTTCTCCCACGCGCAGACACGAGACGCTATGACCCGGTGCAACGACCATCTGGCTCGGCATCGTGGTCCGGCAATCGGCAACGGCGAAACGGCAGCGCGGCGCAAAGCTACACCCCGTGGGCAGCGCACGCATATCGGGCGGGCTGCCGGGAATGGTCTCTATATCGCGACCGCGCACACGGCCGTGCAAGGTCGAGGCAAGCATGCCCATCGTATAGGGATGGCGCGGATTCAGCAGGACATCACGCGCACTGCCTTGCTCGACCATGCGGCCGGCGTACATCACGGCGATGCGATCGGCGATCTGCGCCGCGACGCCGAGATCATGGGTGACGAAAATCAGCCCCATCCCGAATTCCTGTTGCAGCTTGCGCAGGAGAATCAATACCTGAATCTGGACCGTCGCGTCGAGGGCCGTCGTCGGCTCGTCGGCCAGCAAGAGCGCCGGCTGACAGGCCAGCGCGATAGCGATCATCGCGCGCTGACGCATGCCGCCCGAGAGCTCATGCGGATAGGCTTTGAGCCGCCGTTCGGGCGACGGCAGCTTCACGAGTTGCAGCAATTCCAGGACGCGCGCCGCCGCCGCTTGGCGCGTCGAATGCGCATGCCGTTGAACTGCCTCGGCGATCTGATCGCCGATGGTATAGACGGGATCGAGCGCGGTCATCGGCTCTTGGAAAATCATCGACATCAGCGAGCCGCGCAACTCGGCAAGGCGACGCTCGTTGAGGGCGAGGATTTCGTGCTCGGCGACGCGAAGATAGCCACCGGTCCGCGCCCGGCGCTTCGGCAGCAAACCCATCAGCGCGCGCATCGTGACGGATTTGCCGGAGCCGGATTCGCCGATGAGGCAAAGCACCTCGCCCGGCATCACGTTGAACGAAACGCCGTTGACGGCGCTCACCGTTCCGTCGCGGCCGGCGAAAGCGACCCTCAGATCTCGGACTTCGACCAAAGACTGAGACGTGGCGAGACTCATGCGAATTGCGCCTCTACCGGTTGCGGCGTCTCGAGCGCTGGCGGCAATGTCCGCCCTGCCCGGCTGTGGCCAGATTGACGATCGGTCATGTGACACGCCGCAAGATGCGCGGACGCATCCTGCCAGCCATTGAGGCTCGGCGCTTTTTCCGTGCAGACCGGTTCCGCGAAAGCGCAGCGCGTACGAAAGCGGCAGCCGGATGGCGGATCGATCGGGTTGGGCGGATCGCCGGTCAGCGGCGGGGCGTCGATGCGCGCGCCCGGATCGACGGCGAGCCGCGATTCGAGCAGCGCGCGCGTATAGGGATGTTTCGGTGCGCTGAAGATTGCGTCGGAAGGCCCGATCTCGACTACCTGGCCGAGATACATGACCAGGACGCGATCGGAGATGTATTGCACGACATTCAAATCGTGCGAAATGAAGAGATAGGTCAGGTTGAAATGCGTTTTGAGATAGCGCAACAGGTTGAGCACCTGCGCCTCGACCGATTTATCAAGCGCCGAGACTGCCTCATCGAGGATCAGCATGCGCGGCGACAGCGCCAGAGCGCGGGCGATATTGACGCGCTGTTTCTGGCCGCCCGACAGCTCATGCGGATAGCGCGGGGCAAAAAGCTCAGGACGCAGACCGACGCGGCGCAGAAGATCATGCGTCGTGCGGCGCGCATCGGCGCGCGGCGTGCCATGGACGCGCGGACCATAAGCGATCGATTCCTCGATCGGCAGGCGCGGATTGAGCGAGGCATCGCTGTCCTGGAACACCATCTGCAGATTGCGGCGCAGCTCGCGCAAGCTCATGCCGTGCGGGCCGCCGACGGGGTCGCCATCGAACACGACACTGCCGCTGTCGGAGGGGATGAGTCCGACAAGCAGGCGCGCCAAAGTCGATTTACCGCAACCGGATTCGCCGACGATGCCCAGCGTCTCGCCTTTGATGACAGCGAAGGAAACCTCGTCGACGGCCTTCACCGCACCGACACGGCGGTTGAGCACGCCGCCGGTGATCGGAAAATATTTGCGCAGCTTCTCGACCAGGAGCAGCGGCTGCGCCGGGCCGCCGCGATCGCGCGGATCTCCGGGCGGCACGAGGCGCGGCGGGGCCCGACGCGCGGCAAGCGAAAACCGACGGATCGTCGTTTTCATGCCTTGATGTCCATGGCTTGGCGCAGCCCGTCGCTGACGAGATTGAAAGAGAGCGACGCGATGAAGATCGCCGCACCAGGCAGCGCGCAGACCAGCGGCTGCACATAGATCGATTGCCGAAGCGTCGAGAGCATCAGTCCCCAATCAGACGTCGGCGGCTCGACGCCCAGCCCCAGGAAAGACAGACCGGACGCCAGCAGGATCGAGACCGATATCAGGCTCGAGGCGAAGATCAGCACCGGGCCGAGAATGTTCCGGAGCATGTGGAAGAAGATTATCGAGAGGCCGGAAGCGCCGCTCGCCCGCGCTGCCTCGACGAAATCGCGGCTGCGGATCTGCGTCGTCGCGGCTTCGGTGATACGGCAGAGCGACGGAACGAACACCAGCGTCAGCGCCAGCAGACCGTTGGCGATGCCGCCTCCCATCGTGCCGGAGATTGCGACAGCGAGGAGGACCGACGGAAAGGCGTAGAAAATATCGGTGAGGCGCATGATCACCGTATTGATCCAGCCGCCGAAGAAGCCGGCGACAACACCGAAGAAGCCGCCAATCATCGTCGCGAAGATCACCGGTACCAGCCCCATCATGAGCGACAGCCGTGCGCCGTAGATAAGACGCGAAAGCATGTCGCGGCCGAGCTCGTCGGTGCCGAGCCAGAATTGGCGATAGCCGATCGGCTTCATGCGGTAGATCATGCTGGTCTTGTTCGGATCGAAGGGCGCGATCAACGGCGCAAAGATCGCGACCAGCACCAGTACGAGGATGATCGCGAGGAAGAACAGCGTCACGTAGTCACTGCGCAGCCGGCGCTGGACGTTCCACCAATAGCCTTGCCGCGGCGCCGAGATCGCTGGGGCTTCGAGGTCTGACACGTCGGTGTAGGTGAACGTGGCTTGTGCCATTCGCTTTGCTCCGCTAGCCGCGCTTCACCCGCGGATCCATCGCGGTCTGCAATAGATCGACGCTGAGGTTGATCAGCACGAAACACATCGCCAGCACGAGCAACGCGCCCTGCAATATCGGGATATCGCGGGTAAGGATCGCCTTGCTGAGCAAGAAGCCCGTGCCGGGCCAGTTGAAGATTGTCTCTATCAGGATCGAGCCGCCGACGAGGTAGCCAAATTGCAGTCCCATGACCGCGAGGACTTGCGGCAATGCGTTGCGCACAGCGTGGCGCACGATCGTTGCCGGGCTAAGGCCCTTGGCGCGCAGCGTGAGCATGAAATCCTGCGACAGGACCTCGGCAACGGCAGCGCGTGTGCTGCGCATAATGATGCCGAGCGGCACCAACGCCGTCGTCAGCACCGGGAGGATCGCGTAGCGCAATTGCGACCATTGCGTCAGATCGAAATGCGCGGAACCGTTCGGCCCCATGCCCGAAGACGGCAGGACATTGAGCTCGACCGCGAAGACGATGATCAGCACGATACCAAGCCAGTAATTCGGCACGCTGACGCCGACGACCGATGCCAGCGTCGCAATACGATCGGTCGGACGGCCAAGGTGGAAGGCCGCGAGGGTGCCGAGGCCGAGCGCCAGCGGAAAGGCGATCAACACCGCGCCGACCGAGATGATCAGCGTATGAGACAGCGCCTGCCCGACTTCGGTCAGCACCGGCCGGTTGTTCTGGATCGATTTGCCGAAATCGCCCGTGCTCGCTCGCGCGACCCATTTGAGATATTGCACGGGGACCGGCTTGTCGAAACCATAGACTTTTTTGAGATAGGCGATATCGGATTGGGTCGCCTCGGGCGGCAAGAGTGATTGCAGCGGATCGCCCGGCGCGAGATAGATCAAACCGAAGCAGATGACGGTCACGCCGAGCGCAATCGGTGCTGCGAGAAGAAGCCGTCGTATCGCGTAAAGCCACATCGCGTGCGATCCAACTGATCAACTGCTGTGTCATTAGCAACCGTTGTGCCAATCTCGACGCGGGCTGCCGAAGCGAACACATCACGCGCTTCACGACTCTGCAGCAACGGCGGATTCGGGCGGTTTTTTAGACGCACCATCGGCTGACGCCGCGCGGTGAAATTCGCTCGAGCGCGCGAGCACGCGCCGAGTTATGCCGCCTGTTTTTGTTGCAATGCACAATATTGCGACAGGTTGCATCCGTGTAACGCAGACTCACGGCGGAAGAAATCGCGAAAATCCCCGTGCCTACGGGATAATCAGAACTATTCAACGCCAACGCGCGCAGTTTTCAGCACCTCGCAGATCTTTGTGCAATCGCGAAACAAAGGCATGCGCTTTGCATTGTCCCGGTCGAGCGGCCGTACCGACCGCGACCGCGAACTTGGCAAGGGATAATGCAATGGCTTTATCATCGCGAAAAACTTGGCTCGTCACGACCGCCGCCTGGCTCACGCTGGGGCTCGGGAGCGTACCGATCGCACCCGCACAGGGGGAGGCGGTTCTGCGCATCGCGATGACGGCGGGCGACATTCCCGACTGGACCGGACAACCTGACCAAGGCTTCGAAGGCTATCGCTTCGTCGCTTTCAATCTCTATGACGGGCTCGTCAATTGGGACCTCTCGCACAGCGATCGCGAAGCCACGCTGCGGCCTGCTCTCGCCACGAAATGGTCCGCCGACGAGGCCGATCCGAAAAAATGGGTCTTTGAACTGCGCCACGGCGTCACCTTCCATGACAGCTGTCCGTGGAACGCGGACACCGCGGTCTGGAACTTCGAGCGGCTGCTATCGGACAAGAACCCGGGCTTCAACCCGATCCAATTCGCCCGCGCGCGCGCGCGCACCAACAACATCGACTCGGTCGAGAAGATCGACGACTACACATTCGCGATCCATACGAAGACCGTCGAATCGATCTTTCCCTGGAACCTTCCTTTCGTACTGATGGTGTCGAAATGCGCGCTCGAGAAAGCGCAGAACGACTACACCGCCTTTGCGAAAGCGCCGGCCGGCACCGGTCCCTATAAATTCGACAAGCTTGTGCCGCATGAGCGGCTCGAGATGGTCAAGAACACCGACTATTGGGATAAAAACCGGGTACCGAAGCAAGACCGCGTCGTGCTGCTGCCGATGCCCGAAGCCTCGACCCGCGTCGCCGCCCTGCTCTCCGGGCAGGTCGATTTCGTCGAAGCGCCGCCGCCCGACGCCATCGAGCGACTAAAATCGGCGCACATGCAGATCGTCACCAACGTCTATCCGCATGCCTGGCCGTATCTACTGAACTTCACGCGCGGACCGTTCCAGGATCTCCGCGTCCGCCAGGCGGCGAATTACGCGATGAACCGCGCCGACATGGTCGAGATGCTGAATGGCGTCGCGGTCGAGAGCTACGGGATCTACGTGCCGAGCCAGAAAAACTATGGCCATCCCTTCGAATACAAATTCGATCCGGTGAAAGCGACCGCGCTGCTGAAGCAAGCCAATTGCTATCCCTGCGAGATTCACGTCGCGATCTCACCTTCGGGCTCCGGTCAGATGCAGCCCCTGCCGATGAACGAATTGGCCAAGGCTCAGCTCGAAGCCGTCGGTTTTAAGGTCGATTTCGATACGATCGATTGGAACACGATGATTACCGTGTTCATCCAGGGCGTGGCCAAGTATCCGCAATACGACGCGTTCAATTTCAGCAGCGGCGCCAGCGACCCCGTCACTTTCATGAAAGGCTTCATGACGATGTACAAGGCGCCGCTCGGCTCGAATTGGGGCGGCTACTCAAATCCCGAGGTCGACGCGCTGGCCCAGCAAGTGCTCGCCAGCTTCGATGTCGATCAGCAAGACAAGCTGCTGACTCAGATTCACGAGACAATCGTCAAGGATGCGGTGCGCGTCTTCATCGTCAGCGATCTCAATCCGCGCGCGCTCTCGCCGAAGCTCTCGGGCTTCGTCCAGGCGCAAAGCTGGTTCCAGGACATCACGCCGATCGTGGTGGCGCCCTAACGGGCGCTACTGCACAAACTGGTTCGTGAACAGCTCGCTATAGGAGCTGAGCTTTTCGTCCGGCTTCATGAAGCCCGCTTCGATGTTGACGCGATCGGCGTTGCTGATTGCCGCCTCGACGATCACCGGTTTGCCCGGCATCGCTTGCTCGATGGCGGCGAATGATTTCTCCGTCACGCCGGCATCGATCTGGGGAAAATGCGCGCGCATCACGGCGAGCGCCTCGGACTTGTGCTCATGCACGAAGGCGACTGCTTCGACCAGCGAATGCCCCATCTTTTGGCAGAGCGAGCGATGATCGCCGCAAAGCTGCGGCCGGGTGATGACCACGCCCGAGCCAAAAGGCGTCATCCATTCCGGATCGCCGGTAAGGCTGTTGGCGATGATCACGGCATTGCCGGTGGCAAGAATCTGCTCGCTCCACGGCGGATTCGAGACGAAACCATCGATTGCGCCGCGCGAGAACGCCGCAATCGCCTCGGGCGCGCCGAGCGGCGTTACCGGCAGCGCTTCGGGATCGACGCCGCCGATTTTCTCGATGATGCGGGTCAGCGCATGGCCGACCGAGTTCACCGAATCGATCGCGAAATTATGCGCCAGGGCAAAAACCTTGGCGCGCTGCGCCAGCGGCGCGTTCGGATCGAAAAGCGCCGCCTCGGCGAGTTTCTTGCTCATGATGATCGCCCAGACCGGCTTGTCGGTCATGATCGCGATCGCCAGCAGCTTCTGACCCCGCGCCGCGGCGCGCGTCAGCGAGGCGCCGTTCGAGAAGCCGAAATCCACTGCGCCCGAGATGACGCCGTTGGTCGTGCCGACGCCAGGGAGCACGACTTTCTGTACCGCGAGGCCTTGGCGCTCGAAAACATGCTGGTCCTGCGCTACGTAGAACGGCAGGAAGCCGAAATTCTCGGCCGGCAGCGAGACGATGGCCTTTTCCGGAGCTTGTCCCTGCGCGAAAGCCGGCCCGCACGCCGCTAACGTTAGCGCCAAGAGCCCGCCCAGCGCGCCGCGCGTCATTTCACGAACTCGTCGGTGTAGAGCCCGTCATAGGAGTTGAGCTGATCGCTGGGCGCCTCGAGCCCGGCCTCGATATTGAGGTGCTCGGAATTGCTCAGCACCGCCGCCGTCATCGTCGGCGGCACCGGCGTTCCCGTGACCACACCCTCGAAAGCGCGCTCGACCACCGCCGGATCGATCTTGTCGAAATGCTTCTTCAGCAACGCGAGCGCCTCGGCGGGCTTCTCGTGGATGAAGCGCGCGCCTTCGGCAAGACCCTTCCCCATCTTCATGCAGATCGAGCGATGCTCGGCGCAGAATTGCGGCCGGGTCACGATGACGCCGGAGCCATTGGGCGCGATCCAATCGGGATCGCCGGTGAGTGGGCTGGCGATCGCAACGGCGGTGCCTTGCTGCAACACGATTTGCGGCCAGGGCGGACCGTTGATGAAGCCGTCGATCGCATGACGCGAGAACGCCGCCAAGGTCTCGGAAGGCGCGAGCGGCGCGATGGTCATGCCGTCGGGATCGACGCCGCCGGCCCGGGCAATGACCTTGAGATAGCCGTGGATCACCGAATTGATTCCGTCGACGCTCATTTTCTTGCCGGCGAGAATCTTGGCGCGCTCAGCAAGCGGTGCCTTGGGGTCGAAATGCGCCGCCGCGGCGATCTCTTGGCTGACGACGACAACCCAGACGGGCTTATCGATCATGTTGGCGATCGCCAACATGCGCTGACCTTTTGCCGCGGCGCGCGTCAGCGACGCCGCGGAAGAGACCGAGAAATCGGCCGAGCCGGCGATCACGGCATTGAACGAACCGATGCCGGTGATGAGTTGCGTCTTCACCTCGAGCCCCTGGTCCTTCCAAAAGCCGAGATCTTGTGCCGCGTAGATGCCGAGAAATTGCATCACATCGGCAGGCAGCGCCATCAGCGCATGTTCGTCCTCGGCGCGGCTCGGTCCCGCCGTCCCGAGCAGCGTGAGCATGAGAAGCGCCGCGACCCAGCGCCTCATTTCAGATACTCGTTGGTCGAGAGGCCGTCATAGGACGGCAGCATGTCGCCCTGCTTCATGAAGCCGGCATCGACATTGAGCTGATCGCCCTTGCGGATCGCCTCGGGGTCGACGGCCGGCATTTCCGGCGTACCGGCAATCAGCAATTCCTGCGAGTGCTCGAGCACGCCTGGCTTGATCGTAGGGAAGCGCTTCGCGAGCAACGCCAGCACGTCCCTCGGCCGCTCATGTGCCGCGCGCGCCGCCGCCAGCATCGCATGTCCCATCTTCTCGCACAGCGGGCGATGCTCGGCGCAGAGCTGCGGCCGGGTCACGACGAGGCCGCTCGCGATCGGCACGAGCGAGGACGGCTCGCCTTTCGGGCCGATCGCAACGGGAATGGCGGTACCGTCATCCTCGACTTGCTGCGGCCACGGCGGTGCCGAGACGAAGCCGTCGATCGCATGCCGCGCGAAAGCGGCGAGCGTATCGACCGGCGCCATAGCGGAAACCGTCATGTTTTCCTGATCGCCGCCGAGCCGCGCCACGACCTTGAGATAGGCATGATCGAGGGCGTTGATGCCTTGCGTCCCCATGATCTTGCCTTGTAGGACTTTCGCCCGCTGCTCGATGGGCGCATTAGGATCGAAATGAGCCGCCTCGGCGACATCCTTGCGAATGACGATGTCCCAGGAGGGCCGGTTGTTCATCTGCGCGATCGCCAGCATGCGCTGGCCATGCGCTGCGGCGCGCGTGATCGAAGCGCCCGAGGCGAAGGCGAAATCCGCCGAGCCCGCGACGACGGCGTTGAACGACGCGACGCCGGCCAGGACTTGATGCTTTACTTCGAGCTGTTCTTGCGCGAAGAAGCCGAGATCCTCGGCCACGTAATAGGCGAGGAACTGCATGCCCTCGGTCGGCAACGCGAGCAGCACATGGTCCGTCTCGGCGCGCGCCGGCGCTGCAAGCGCGAGAACAGCGACGGCGGCGACAGCAAAGATCGAGCGTTTCATTTCACGTACTCGTTGGTGAAGAGATCGTCATAGGTTTTGAGCTGGTCACCCGGCTTGATGAAACCGGCTTCGACGTTGATGCGGTCCGCATTCGACAGCGCCTTGGCTTCGAGCGCCGGCGGCTGCGGCATCGCCTTGCGCATCACCTCGAAAGAGGCAGCGACGACGGGCGGCTCTGTCTTGGGAAAGCGCTTTTGCAGGATTGCGATCGCGTCATCGGGCCGCTCGTGGACGAAGCGGCTCGCGGCGGAAAGCGCCCTGCCCATTTTCTCGCAGGTCGAGCGATGATCGGCGCAGAATTGCGGCCGCGTGATCACCGTGCTGGAGCCGATCGGCGTCAGCCAAGCAGGATCACCGTTGATGCCGCTGGCTATGACGGCGACACCGGCATCCTGCTCGAGGGTCTGCGGCCAGGGTGGTCCAAGCGAGATGCCGTCGATCTGACCACGCTGATAGGCAGCGAGCATTTCCTGCGGTTGCAGCGCCGAGACAGTGATCGAATCCGGGTCGACGCCGCCGGCCATGGCGAGCACGCGGAGGAAGGAGTGCGCCGCGGAGCCGATGCCGTCGACCACAATCGTGCGGCCCTTCAGCACTTTGACGCGCTCGGCCAGGGGCGCAGCGGGGTCGAAATGCGCGGCATCGGCGGTGCTCTTGCGGAGCACGACATCCCAAGGGGGCAGATTGTTCATGTTGGCGATCGCCAGCATCCGCTGGCCACGCGCCGCCGCGCGGTCGAGATTGGTGCCGGAGGAGAAAGCGAAATCCACTGCGCCGCTTACCATTGCATTGAAGCCGGCGTTGCCGGCCAGGAATTTGATCTCGACATCGAGGCCGCTCTGCTTGTAGAGCCCGGCATCCTCGGCGACGTAATCGGCGGTGAACGAGAAAGAAACGGCCGGGATGGCGACCGTCGTCTTTTCGAGGGATTGGGCCCGGGCGACCGAGCTCAACGCCAATAGAACCGCGACAGCGATCAGCGTGCGCGTCATTTCAGATACTCATTGGTGAAAAGATCGTCGTAGCTCTTGAGCAACTCGTCGCGCTTGAGGAAGCCGGCATCGGCATTCATGCGATCGCCATTGGCGATGGCCTTGGCGGAACTCGCGGGCGGCTGGTCGGTCATCTCGATAACTGCGTCGGCGGATGCGGCCAACACGGCGTCATCGAGCGTCGGAAAACGCTTCTTCAGCGAAGCGATAGCGCCGTCGCGATGCTCGTGGATGAAGCTCGCGGCTTCGACGATCGAATGGCCGAGCTTCTCGCAAAGCGCGTGGCGGTCGACGCAAAGCTGCGGCCGGGTGACGAGGAGCGACGAAGCAAGCGGCGCATAGCCCGGCGGGTCACCCTCCGAGCCATTCAAGAGGATCACGGCGTTGCCCTCATGCACGGCCTGCTGCGCGAATGGGGGCCCGAGCGAGAACGCATCGATCGATTTGCGCGCGAAAGCCGCGAGAATATCGGGTGGCTGCATCGGCGCGATCGTCGCGTCCTTTTCCGCATCGAGCCCGGCCGAACGCAACGCGATACGGATCACCGAGGCGACCGAACCGAGGCCCGCGGTGGCGATGGTAAGGCCTTTCAGCGCCTTACCGCGCTCGGCAAAGGGCGCCTTGGGATCGAAATGCCGCTGCTCTGCGATGTCCTTGCGCAGGGCGATGAACTGGCCCGACTCATTGTTGAGCGTGGCGATCGTGACCAGCTTCTGTCCATGCGCGGCGGCGCGGGTGATCGAGCCGCTCGATGAGATCGAGAACTCGGCCGAGCCAGCGATCACCGCGTTCATCGAGCCGACGCCGGGAATGTTGATCAGATTGATATCGAGCCCCTCTTTGGGCCAGAAATAATCCTGTGCGGCATAGACGGTAAGAAACAATACCACCGGTGCCGGCAGCGCCATCGTCGCACGCTCGTCTGCGGCATGTGCAGACGGTGCGGCCATGCTCGCGAGAACGACGCCGGCCCAACCGGCCGCGACGAGCGGCCGTGGAAGCCAATTCTTCAACATCCTCCCTCTCCCGCGGTCACTTCGCGAATTCGGCGGTGAACAGAGGATCGTAGGATTTGAGCTTTTCCTCAGCCTTCATGAAGCCGGCCGCGATGTTCATGCTTTCGGCGTTGGCAAGCTGCTTGGCCTCGGGCGCGGGCGGTTGCGGGGTCATATCGCGCACAGCCTCGTACGACGCTTTCAGCACCGCATCGTCGATATTCGGGAAGCGTTTCTTCAGGATCGTCAGGCATTCCGCCGGATGGTCGTGGATGAAATCCGCGGCGAGCTTCATCGCATGCCCCATCTTGGTGCAGATCGAAGCATGCTGCTTGCAGAAATCGGGACGAGTCACGACCATGACCGAGCCGATCGGATCGAAATCCTTCGGCTCGCCGTGCACACCGTCGGCGATGACAACACCGGTGCCCTCGTTTACCACCTGCTCGACGAAGGGCGGGCCGCCAGCGAAGCCGTCGATCGAGTGGCGCGCGAAAGCCGCCAAGGTATCGGCCGGCTGCATCGGCGAGACAGTGACGGACGCGGGATCGACCCCGCCTTGTTTGGCGACGACCTTGACGATCGAATCGACCACCGAACCGACGGCATCGATGCCGATGGTCTTGCCCTGGAGAATCTTCGCGCGCTCGGCCAGCGGCGCGGTCGGATTGAAATGCGCTGCGTCGGCTACGTCCTTGCGCACGACGATGTTCTGGCCGTTATGATTGCCCATGTTGGCGATCGCCAAGAGCATTTGGCCGTGCGAGGCGGCACGCGTCAGCGAGCCGCCCGACGACATCGAGAAATCGGTCGAGCCCGCGATCACCGCGTTGATCGCACCGACACCGGCGATGAACTGGACCTTCACGTCGAGTTGCTGCTGTTCCCAGAGATGCTGATCCTCGGCGACATATTGGGACAGGAACAACACCACCGTCGCCGGCACAGCGAGCGAGGTATGCTCGACCTCGGCACGCGCCGGCGCCGATGGCGCGATCAGCGCCGCGAGGCCCGCGGCAGCGAGCCATCCGTTGCGGATATGACGAAGCGACATTGCGCGCACGATCCCCTCCCTCGTTTCGGCGATCTTAGCGTGGGCGCCGAATTCCCAGTCCCGCAGTCTAGCCGGCTTTTAGTTTAGCCGGTTTTTTCGAGTGTCTCAGCGGTAATCATCAAAGCGTCGAGTGCGAGCGCGCCGTCCGGATAAGCCACCAGCGGATTGATCTCGATATCAAGCAGCTCCGGCGCCGCGCGCATCACCGCACCGAGCTTCGCGGCAATTTGTGCGATGGCGCGCTTATCGATCGGCGGCGCGCCGCGCAGGCCATCGAGCAGCGCGGCACCTTTCAGCGTGCCGAAAGCCGCGATGATCTCATCCTCGCCGATATCGGGCGACAGCAGCACGACATCTTTTAACGCTTCGGTCCAGATGCCGCCGAGACCGATAACGAGCACCGGTCCCCATTCGGGATCGCGCCGCGCACCGACGATCATCTCGAGACCGGGCTTGGCCATCGCTTCGACCAGCACGCCGTCGAGCGCGAGTCCGGGCTTGGTGCGGGCGATATTGGCTTGCAATACCGGCCATTGCGCGCGCAGCACCGCCTCATCTGTGATCCCGATCATGACCGCGCCGGCGTCGCTCTTGTGCAGTAATGCCGCGCTCTGCCCCTTCAGCACTACCGGATAGCCGATGGCGCTGGCCGCCGCGCAAGCGTCATCGATATTTTTGGCGAGGCGGCCTTGCGGCACGGCGATGCCAAGCGTGCGGAGATAGGCCTTGGCACGATATTCGGCGACCGGACCGCGCTCGGCGATACGGATCGACGCCGTGGTCGCCGGCGCGCTCGCCCTTCGCGATCGCCTGCGGCCGTAAGCATTCACATGCGCCATCGCGCGCAGCGCGCGATCGGGCGAGCGAAAGAGCGGCAGGTTACGCTCGCGCAACGTGCGCGGGAACTCCTCGACCAGCGGCGTCTCGTCGCCGAACATCGAGAATGCCACTGGCTTCGGCGAACGTTCGATCGCCGGCAGCAGCGAGCGGCAGCGCACCATCTGGAATTCGGGCGCGCCGGGAATGAAGGCGAGCACGACGCCTCCAACACCGGGATCGTCGAGCACGGCTTGCGCGGTATCGCCGAAGATGCGCGGATTGGCCAACCCGACTGTGGTGATATCGAGCGGATTGTCGATTGCCGCATAGGCCGGCAGCATCGCTTTGAGCTTCGCCTTGGTCTCTTCGGTGAGATTGGCGAGCGGCAGGTCGAGATCGCCGCAGAAATCATGCGCGATGCCGCGGAAGGCGCCGGAGTTGCTGATTGCGCCGACCGGCAGGGGCGACGGATCGGGCCAGCGCGCGAGCAAGGTCGTCGCATCGAAGAGCTCGTCCATCGTGTCGACCAGCACGACACCTTCATGCTGCAGCACCGCGCGCATCACCTGGTAATCGCCGGCGAAAGCGCCGGTATGCGATTTCGCGGTCTCGCGCGCATTGGCGGTGCGGCCGGGATGCAGCAGTACGACCGGCTTTCCCTCGCGCCGCGCCCGGCGCACGAGCTGCAGGAACAGCGCGGGCCGCCGCACCTGCTCGATGAAAAGCGCGAAGACCCGATTGCCGGGCCGCTCGAGACAATCGGCAAGAAAATCCTCGACCCCGAGACTGGCCTCGTTGCCGGTCGAGATCGCGCAAGTGATCGGCACGCCCTTGGCCAGCAGCGCCAAACGCAAATTCGAGGTCATCGCGCCGCTTTGCGCGATCACGGCCGCACCCTCTTTATGGGTTGGCACCGGCTCGGCGACCGGCTCGAAGGTCAGCGCCACGCCATCGGCGAAATTGCGAAAGCCGATACAGTTCGGGCCGAGCAGCATGAGGCCGCTCTCGTGCGCAATTGCCGTGATGCGGTCTTGATTCGCCTTCCCCTCGCCGCCCGTCTCGGCGAAGCCCGACGCGAAGACGACGGCGCTACCGGCTTGCTGCCGCGCGCAAGCCGCAACGGAATCGACGACGACGGCTTCCGGCACAACCAGCACCACGGCGTCGACGCCGAGCGGCAGATCGTCGATGGTCGGCACGCAGGACCGGCCGTTGATCTCCTTGCGGCTGCGGCTGACGAGATGGATGTCGCCCCGATAGCCAGCGAGCAAAAGGTTCTCGAGCGCGTTGGCACCGATCGTGCCGCGATCCGGCGAGGCTCCGACGATGGCGACCGAACGCGGCCGCAATAGCCGGCCCACCTGCGCCGGCGTCAGCGACCTGTCTCCCCCCGTTTCCATCGACGATCCGTACCGTTGCTTATGCGTGTATTTAAGTTGCCAAAGCTAAAGGAAATGCGGACCAAAGCAATGGGCGGCGGTGCGATGGTGCGTCGCCGAAAGCGAACTTCTATGCTGCGCGCCCACATGGCGCGGGATCCCGTTCGGGGGCGCCAATCAGCATGAGGAGAACGATCCATGGCAGCCCGTAAGAATGGCGGCGCGACGCCCGCCGTCGCCGGCGGCAAACCGGTACTCGTCGATATCAAGGACGGCATCGCTTGGGTGACGCTGAACCGGCCCGAGAAGCGCAACGCGATTAGCCCGGCGCTGTCGGAAGAGATGATCGCGACGCTCGATCGGCTCGAGGCCGATCCCGCTGTCGGCGTCGTCGTGCTCACCGGCGCGGGCAATGCCTATTGCGCCGGTATGGACCTGAAAGAGTTCTTTCGCGCCACAGACAAGATGACGGCGGAAGAGCGCGCCGTGTTCTCGCGCGCCAGCGCCACATGGCAGTGGCGTCGTCTCAGCTACTACATGAAACCGACGATCGCTATGGTAAACGGCTGGTGCTTCGGCGCGGGTTTCAATTCGGTGATCGCCTGCGACCTCGCTATCGCCGCGAACGAAGCCGTGTTCGGCCTCAGCGAGATCAATTGGGGTATGATCCCGGCGGGCAATGTGATGAAGTCCACCGTCTCGGTGATGAACAAACGCGACTCGCTTTATTACACCATGACGGGCGAAACATTCGACGGCAAGAAAGCGGCGTCGATGGGGATGGTGAACGAGTCGGTACCGCTCGCGAAGCTGAAAAAACGCGTCACCGATCTCGCCAAGGTGCTGCTCGAGAAGAATCCGACGACGCTGCGGCAGGCCAAGCATGCGTGCAAGCGCATCATCGATATGGACTGGGATGCGTCCGAGGATTACCTCTTCGCGAAGATCGACCAGATGCGGTTTCTCGATCCCGAGCAAGGACGCGAGCGCGCGATGCGTCAATTCCTTGATGAGAAGACATACCGGCCGGGTCTCGGCAATTACAAACGCGACGGCTGAAATAAAAAGCGGCGCCGAACGGGCGCCGCCTTTCCGATCGCGAAGAAACGCCGATCAGGACGGAGGGCTGCTAAGTTCCTTCCAGCCGCCCAGCGGATAGCCGTGCGTTCCGACAAATTGGTCTTCCTGGTCGTAATAGGCGCCCGTCGTCGGCACGACGAAGGTCGGATTGACGTTCGACTTGAAGGCCTGGAACGAATCCTGCTCCGTCGTGGTCGCCGAGGCCTGAGGCTGCGCCGCAACTTGCTGCATCGAGGACATGTCGGCCGCATGAGCGGCGGCGATACCGGACGCCAGTCCGAAGGCGAGCGTAATACCGAGAAGCGATGATTTCATCGTGAACTCCTGAGAATGAGATAAAGGTGAGAATCGGATATCTGTTACTTGACGCAACAAACATCTGCCCGACGACCTTGCTCAGACTTAGGCGTCGATCGCGCACTTCATCCTCGACGGAATGCGCATAGAGTCATGCGCGAGACGCAACGCTACCGCGATCTAATTTGCGTATGGGTGGACAACAAAATTCTATGACATGAATGCGTCACCGTGACGCCTATCCGCGGCGCAAAATACGTCAGAATCTTAACGATCGATTAACGATCGCCGCTGCGACGCGCGAAATACCCGGTTTTGGCGGGCTCTTGCATCGGAACAGGCTTTCTCCCACTCTGCCCCATCAAACGAATGTGATCCGGAGGGAGCTATGCCAGACGCCAATTCACCTGCCCAAAATTCGCCGAGCCAATGGACCGAAGCCCCGGCCGGAGACGTTGCCGATGCCGTTGTCGGCGCGATGACCGCCGGTGGCGTCGACCACCTGTTCTTCACCTCGGGCAGCGAGATCGGCTTCTATCAAGAGGCGACGGCCAAGGCGAAAGCCCAAGGCCGCAAAACCCTGAATCTCATTACCGTGCCATTGGAGCATGTCAGCCTCAATGCGGCGCTCGGCTTCGCCGCGGTGAGCGGCCGGCCGGCCGCGACAGCCGCGCATGTCGATTGCGGTACCCAGCATTACGGCGGCGCCGTCCATACGGCTTGGCGTTCAGGCCTTCCCGTGATCATGACAGCCGGCGCGCCCCCGACCGCCTATCCCGGCTCGATCCGCGGCGCGCGCAACGGTGCGCATCTCTGGTCGCAGCAGCAATGGGATCAGAACAGCATCGTCCGGCAATATGTGAAATGGGACAAGCGGCTCGAGTACCAGGACAACCCGGGTCTCATGGTCAGCCGCGCGATCCAGGTCGCGACGAGCGAGCCGGCCGGGCCGGTTTATATGAGCTTCCCGCAGGAAATTGCGCTGATGCCCTTGAACGGCACGCGCTATCCGACGGCGGCGCAGCTCGGCATCGCGCGGCCGGCAGCGCCCGATCCCGAAGGCATCAAGGAGATCGTCGATCATCTCCTCAAGGCGAAGAACCCGATGGTGGTCGCCATCGCCTCGGGCCGTAACGACAAGTCGGTGCCGGTGCTGACGGAGTTGTGCGAGCTCGCCGGCATTCCCGTGGTCGCCAGCGGTCATGGCGGTTACCTCGCCATCCCGATGACCCATCCGCTCTATCAGCGCAGCGGCATGCTGCTGCGCGAGGCGGATATGGTCATCACCTTCGAGGCCGAGGTGCCGTGGCTGCCCGGCATGAACGAGCCGCCGTCGAACGCCTATATCGCGGCGATCGACCACGACCCAATCCGCGGGCGCATCCCGAACTACGACTTCAGCGCCAATAACCGCATCACCGCGGATCCCATGCTGGGCATGAAGGCGATCATCGCTGAGCTGAAGAGCCGCATGACGGACGCGGACAAGAAGAACGCGGCCGACCGCACGGAGCGCTGGACGAAGCATTCGAAAGAGGCTTGGGCGAAGCTCGAAGCGGACGCGAAGTCACGCGCGACCAAGACCCCGATCGATCCGCTCTGGGTGAGTTACCAGATCGGCCAGGTGCTCGACGACAATTGCATCGTGTTCGACGAGACGCTCGCCACCCCGCGGCTGCGCGATTTCCTCCACATCTCGAAGCCGCGCTCGTACTTCAAGCAGAACGGCTCGAGCGGCGGCTGGACACCGGGTGCGGCGCTCGGCGCAAAATTCGCCGCGCCCGATCGCGACGTCATTTCTTGCTGCGGCGACGGCTTCTATATGTTCGGCACGCCGGGGCCGGCGCTCTGGGCGGCGGCGCACCACAAGAAGCCGTTCATGTCGGTGGTCTACGTCAATCGCAGCTACAGCACCGGCACGCTGGCGGTCTCCGACAAATATCCCGATTCCTTCGCCCAGAAGGCCGGCTATCCGGGTGGCTATTTCGATCCGCCGATCGATTTCGCCAAGGAAGCCGAAGCCTGCGGCGCCTACGGCGAGAACGTCCGCGATCCGGCCGAAGTCGGCCCGGCGCTGAAGCGTGGCCTGCAGCAGATCCGTAGCGGCAAGCCCGCCGTCATCGCAGTCTGGCTGCCGCGCCTGGGCCAAAAAGACTGATCGTCGCGCAAACGTCATCAACGGCATGGCAGCCTATTGGCCCGCCATGCCGTTTTATTTTGGGGTTCACTGAACGAGGGAGAAGCCGATGGCCGACGAGTTGACCTTCTACACCAACCCTCAATCGCGTGGCCAAGTCGTGCGCTGGATGCTGGAAGAGCTCGGCCAGCCCTATCGCACCGAGCTGCTCGATTACGCGACGACGATGAAGGCGCCGCCCTACCTCGCGATCAATCCGATGGGGAAAGTGCCGGCGCTGAAGCATGGCGAGGCGGTCGTCACCGAGGTCGCGGCGATCTGTACCTATCTCGCCGATGCATTTCCCGAGGCCGGGCTCGCGCCGCCGCCTGGGAGCAAGCTGCGGGCGCCCTACTATCGCTGGCTCTATTTCGCCGCCGGCCCGCTGGAATACGCTGTGAGCAACAAGGCGCTCGGCTTCGTCGTGCCGGAAGGCCGCGACCGCATGATGGGCTACGGCACATATGAGAAGACGCTGAAGACGCTCGAGAGCGCAGTCTCACCAGGCGACTATCTCGTTGGCGGCAAATTCAGCGCTGCCGATGTCTATGTCGGCTCGCATCTTGGCTTCGGCATGATGTTCGGCACGATCGAGAAGCGTCCGGCTTTCGAAAAATACTGGGCGAAGCTCAGCGCGCGGCCAGCTTGGCAACGGGGCACCAAGCTCGACGACGACGCAAAGGCACAAATGAAAAGCTAGACGTTCGCCTCGTCCGTCCGTTCCCGTTGTGCCCGGCCTTGTGCCGGGCATCGTAAATAGCCGGGACAGGCCCGGCCCTGACGTTAGGGGAATGAGCCCTCACACGATGTTCGTTTCCAGATCGCCGAGCCTGTCGATCGTGATCTTGATCTGATCGCCGCGCTTGAGGAACTCGCCCTTCTCGGCGCCGACGCCCGAGGGCGTACCGGTCAGGATCACGTCGCCGGGATAGAGCGTGATGCGCGAGGAGAGATGCGCGATCTGTTCGGCGGTGTTGAAGATCATCTTGGCCGTATTCGAATCCTGTTTCAGAACGCCGTTGACCCAAAGCCTGATCGCGAGCTTCTGGGGATCGCCGACCTCCTCGGCCGGAACGAGCCACGGCCCCATCGGGCAGGCGCCGTCGAACACCTTCTGGCCGATCCAATCGTATTTGAAGGGCGATTGGGGAGCGATATGCGGCCGTGCCGTCAGGTCGCGTGCCGAGAGATCGTTGCCGATCGTATAGAAGGCGACGTAATCGAGCGCGTCCTTCAGCGGCACGTTCTGCGCCTTCTTGCCGATGACGGCGCCGAGCTCGGCCTCCCAATCCATCTTCTCGCAGCAGAGCTTCACCGGCTCGCCATTCGCGACCGCGCAGCGAGAGACCTTGATGAAATGCCATGGGTTGAGGCCGAGCGTATGCGGGTCGGGCTCGACCGGGATGTTCTGGATCTTGGCCATGTTGGCCATGTGATCCGAGTAATTCGCGCCGGCGCAGTAGATCGTCGGCGGATAGAGGATGGGCGCGAGCAGCTTCACATCGTCGAGGAGCTTGCCGCTGGTATTGACCGCCTTCGTATAGAGATCGTCGAGGACACCGCGGGCATTCGCCCAATCCTCGAGCACGCCAAGCACACTGGCATAGGCGGCCTTGCCTGAAAGCTGGGCAAGATCGTGTACCGTATCGTCGACGAGGTAGCCGGCGCGCGGGCCGGAATTGGTGCTGAAGCTGAGCAGGCGATAGTCGGTCATGGTTCCTCCCTTTCCGATGCCGCGGCGCGACGCCGATCGGTCGCAGCTTGATCGATCTTCCCGGTGATAGAATCGACGACAACGCCGTAGTTCTCTGCCGCCGCCGCAGCGCTGACATAGCCTTCGCCGACGTCATGGGCGACGCGCTCGGCCGAACGCTGCTTCGGATCGGCGAAGCCGCCGCCGCCGCCGGAGCGGATCATGAAGCCGTCGCCTTTCTTGAGGCGCTGCGCCATGAGCTTGGCATTTGACGGGTTGTCCGTCCATTTGCCGTCGACGCGCAGCTCGATGGAATTGCCGGCGCCGGAGCCGCCGCCGTAGAGCCCCCAAGGCGGGCAGAATTTCCGCTCGATCCTCGTGTTGAGCATCATCGGGCAAAGCGCGGTCACGGCGTAATCGGCGCCGAGCCCGCCGCGCGTCTTGCCGGCGCCGCCGCTATCGGGACGCAGCGAATAATGATTGATCAGCAGCGGGAATTTCGCCTCCACCTGCTCCGAAGGCGTGTTGTGCGTGTCGCCGTCATTGATGCAGACAGTCACCGAGACGCCGTCCTCCGACGATTTCGCGCCCCAGCCGCCGCCGACGGGACCCAAATGGGTGACGAAGAAATTGCCCTCGGGCGAAATTCCCTGAACCTGACCAATCACCAGATCGGCATGATGGCCAGCGATCGTGCGCTCCGGGATCGCAGGCGCGAGCGCCTTGAACACGGTGTCGATCACGGTCTGCGGAAACGACATCCAGTTCTGCAGTGGCGCGGGCCGCACGGCGCTGATCACCTTGCCCGGCGGACAGATGATATCGAGCGAGCGGAAGCTTCCTTCATTGAGCGGGTAGAAGGTCGGCGTCGTCAGGCATTTATAAGCGACCTGGGCGCAGGCGATGCCGGTCGCCGGCCCCGAATTGAAGAAGCCGCGCACCTGACTGGCGACCTCGGACAGATCGATGGTCATGCGATCGCCGGTGACGATCACCTTGACGCGCAGCTTCACGCGGTTGCCGACATCGAGACCGTCATCATCCATGAAGCTCTCGGCTTCATAGGTGCCGTCGGGGATCGAGAGCGTGTTGGCGCGCGCCTCGGCCTCGGTCTGATCCATGATGGCGGCGACCGAATCCGCGACATCTTCGGCGCCATAGCGCTCGACCAATTCGAGAAAGCGCCGCTCGCCGGTGGTCAGCGCCGTCACCTGCGCGCGCAGATCGCCCATCGCAAAATCAGGCAGGCGGCAGTTGATGCGGATAATGTCGACGATGTCCTGACTGACCACGCCCGCCCGCCGATATTTCAGCATCGGGATCTGCAGCCCTTCGCTATAGATGTCGGTGGTGACGATGCCGCGCGCGCCGCCGATATCGAGCCAATGCGCCATGCAGCAGCCGAAGGCTACCAGCTTGCCGCTGTGGAAATACGGCATGGTCAGCGTGACGTGGTTCAGATGGCTGCCGGTGATGTAGCCGTCATTGGTGATGAGAATATCGCCGGGATGGATGCCGTCTTTGCCGAAATGCTTGATCTTCGCCTTCACCGTCTCCGCCATGCCGCGGATGAACATCGGCAGGCCGAGGCCGATCGAGATCGTATCGCCTTCGGCGGTGAACAAGCCGACGGTGAAATCGAGCGCTTCATAGACGATGAGGTTGTAGGCCGTGCGCATCAGGTTGGTCTTCATCTCTTCCGTCACGGCGATAAGGCCGTTGCGGACGATTTCGACCGTGACCGGATCGACCGGTCGCCGCTTTTCGGTGCTCATGCCCGGCTCCCAAGCGCCATATCGATATTGCCCATAGCGTCGATGACGGCGCGATCGCCTGGCCCGATCACCGTGGTCGAAGCATGCTCTTCGATCAGGGCGGGCCCCGCGATGCGATTGTCCGCGAGCAAGCGTTCCCGCCTATAGATCGGCGTTTCGACGAAACCCGGCCCGTGGAAATAGACCGGCTTGCGGCGCAACAACGCCTCCTTGGGGGGCGCGGCATCGCCGTGGGCCAACTCGATCTTGGGCGGCTTCGGCACCTCGCCGATGACCGTCACACGCAAGCTCACCATCTCGGCTTGCTCCTTCGGCGCGCAGGTGCCGTAGCGCCGCTCATGCACGGCGTCGAAGGCCTGCTTGATCGCGGCCCGATCTTGTTTCTCGAAGAGTGCGCGATCGAGTTCGACGGTCACTGCATGTTCCTGGCCGACATAGCGCATATCGGCATAACGCTGGATCAAAACGCTCTTCGGGCGCACAGCGGATTCCTCCACCGCGCGGCGGCCGATCGCTTCCATTTCGGCATAAAGACCTTCGATCGCCTCGAACGGCGCGGTGGCGAGGCGCTGGAAACAGGAGCGTACATAATCGCGGCGCAGGTCGCTGAACAGCATGCCATAGGCCGAGAAATGTCCGGGCGAGAAGGGAATCAGCACGCGGCGAATGCCGATCTCGCGCGCGATGGCCGAGGCATGTAGCGGTCCGGCGCCGCCATAGGTGATCATCGCGAACTTGCCGGCATCGAGACCGCGTTCGGTGGTGACGCCCTTCACCGCATAGGACATCGCCGTCGCGGCAATGCGCAGAATGCCTTCTGCCGCTTCCATCACATCAAGGCCGAGTGGCTCGGCGATACGCGTGCGCACCGCGCGCTCGGCGGCGGCGGGGTCGAGCGCCATCGTGCCGCCGAGGAAATACTCGGGATCGAGCCGGCCGAGCAACAAATTCGCATCGGTCACGGTCGGCTCGATGCCGCCGCGGCCATAGCAAGCCGGGCCCGGCATCGAGCCGGCGCTTTGCGGCCCGACCCGCAATGCCTTGCCCTCGGCAAGACGTGCGATGCTGCCGCCGCCCGTGCCAACTTCGAAAATATCCATCATCGCGATCTGGATCGGCAGAGCGCGCTCATAGCCGCCGATCAGCGCCGCGCCGGTCGTCAGCGGTCGGCCCTCGCTTATGACGCCGGCCTTGGCCGTCGTGCCGCCCATATCGAACGCGATGGCGTCGGGCAAGCCGAGCTGATGACAGATTGCCTGAGCACCGATCACACCCGCCGCCGGCCCCGATTCCAGCATGCGCACACATTCGCGCCGCGCCTCGTCGACGGGAAACAAGCCGCCGGTCGATTGCACGACATAAAACTCGCCGGCGAAGCGGTCGGCGCGTAATTGCCGCTCGAGCTCGCCGAGATAGCGGTCGACCCGCGGGCCGATATAGGCGTTAGCCGCGACGGTCGAGGCGCGCTCGAATTCACGATATTCCTGCGACAAGCGATGCGAGGACGAGACGAAGACGCCAGGAAGCTCTTCGCGCATCAGCGCTTCGACGCGCTGCTCATGCGCCGGATTGCGATAGGAATGAAGCAGCAGGATCGCGACGGATTCGACGCCGCGGGCTTTAAGCTCGCGCGCAACGGCGCGCAGCTTCTCCTCATCGAGTGGCAGATGGACCGAGCCGTCGGCCAGCATGCGTTCCTCGACCTCGAAGCGCCAGGAACGCTTCACCAGCGGCTCGTGCTTGCCGAAGAAGAGATTGTACGCATCAGGCCGGTTGATGCGGCCGATCTCATAGATATCGCGGAAGCCTTGCGTGATGAGCAGCGCGGTCTGGGCCCCGGTGCGCTCCAGCAGTGTGTTGATACCGATGGTCGTGCCGTGGAGGAACAGATACGCTTCTGAGACGTCGGTCTTCGCCCCTTCGAGTGCGTCGCGGATGCCCTCGGCCAGCACCTCATGGGTCGAAAGAGCCTTGCCGAAGGTCAGCTTGGCGCCGGCCTCGTCGAATGCCGCCAGATCGGTGAAGGTCCCGCCGATATCGACGGCGATACGCAGCCGATGCGCCGGATCGCTCATAACCTGATTTTGCCCCAACAATGCCGGAGCGGCTTTCTAGCGCGCATGCATCAAAGCGTCGAGCGCGAGCACGCCCTCGCCGCGCCGCCGCACGATCAACGGATTGATCTCGATCTCGTTGAGTTCGGAATACGCCGCCATCAGCGCGCCGAGTTTCGCCGCCGTCGCCGCCAGCGCCGCGACATCGAGCGGCGGCGCGCCACGGATACCGGCGAGTACCTTCGCGCCTTTGAGCTGGGCAATCTCGTCGGCGATTACCTCGGCCGACAAGCCGGCCGGGAAGAGCCGCACATCCTCCAGCGCCTCGGTCCAGATACCGCCGAGCCCGACCATGACGATCGGGCCCCAATCGCGGTCGCGACGTGCGCCGAGGATCATCTCGAAACCCGGCGATGCCATGCGCTCGACAAGGATGCCGTCGATCTTGGCATTGGGGCATGCTGCGGCGACACGCGCCGTCATCTGCTCCCAGGCGCGATCGAGCGCATCGGGCGTGAAGATAGCGAGCGCGACGCCGCCGACGTCGCTCTTATGCGGAATATCGGGCGATTGGATTTTCAGCGCGACGGGATAGCCGAGGCGCGCGGCAATAGCCCGCGCCTGAATAATGTTCGGCGCCAGCGCGCTTTGCGGCACAACGATGCCCGCGGCGCGCAGGAATTCCTTCGCACGGTATTCCGGGATCGCGCCATGGCCGGGTAGCAGCGGCGTGGATGCGGCCGGCGCGGAGGCAAGACTCATGCGCTGAAGCCTGCGCCCGTAATGATAGAGATGCGCCATCGCCCGCATGGCACGATCGGGCGAACGGAAGAACGGGATGCGGCTGTCGCCGACCAGCTTGGTGAATTCGGGCGTCAGCGGCACCTCGTCGCCCATGATCACGAAAGCGACCGGCCGCGTCTCCTCGAGCACCAGCGGCACCAGCGAATTGGCCTTGGCCATTTGCAACGCTGGCGTGCCCGGCACCATCGCCAGGATGGCGCAGCCGACATTCGCATCGGTCAGCATGATCCGCGCGGTCCTGCCGTAGATGTCGCCCTGCCCCATGCCGGCGGTCGCGAGATCGAGCGGATTGTCGACCGGCACATAGGTAGGAACGATCGGCCGCAGCGCCGCTTCGGTCTCGGCGCTAAGCTTCGGCACGTCGAGGCCGGTGGCTTTGCAGAAATCGAGCGCGATGCCGCGCACCGCGCCGGAATTGCTGACGATGGCCGCGCCCTTGGTCGCGCCTTCCGGCCAGCGCGCCAGCAGCGTCGCGGTATCAATCAATTCGTCCATCGTCTCGACCTGCACCACGCCGGCATGGCGCAACACCGTCTGCATCACCGCGTAATCGCCGGCGAGCGCGCCGGTATGCGAGCGGGCGGATTCGCGAGCACGCTCGGTGCTCCCGGGATGCATCAGCAGCACCGGCTTGCCGAGATTGCGCGCCCGCACGACGAGTTCGAGGAAGCGCGCCGGTTTGCGGATCTGCTCGAGAAAGAGAACGAAAATCTGCGTTTGCGAGTCATCGAGCACGGCGTCGAGAAAATCTTCGGCGCTGGTGACGGCTTCATTGCCGGTCGAGATGGTGTAGTTGACGGCGACGCCCTTGGCGCCAAGCGCCGAAGCGATGTTGCCCATCATCGCGCCGCTCTGTGCGATCACCGCCGCACCATGCTCGCCCGCAGCGATGATGCCGGTCTCGACCGCGCCAAACGACACCGAGACGCGATCGACGAAATTGGAAAAGCCCATACAATTGGGCCCTTCGAGCGCAAGCCCGGCGTCGCGCGCCAATGCCGCGATCTTTTCCTGCTTGGCGCGGCCGTCCTCACCCGTCTCGGCAAAACCCGCCGCAAACAGCGACACGCCGCCAATGGCGCGCTCGATGCAGCCACTGATCGCATCGGCAACGGCCGTTTCCGGCACGATCAGCACCGCCGCGTCGATCCCGGGCGGCAGATCGGCGATTGTCGGCACGCAACGCCGTCCGTTGATCTCGGGCACGCGACGGGTGACGAGATGGATTTCGCCCGGGAACCCCACGGCCTCAAGATTGGCGAGCACGCGCGCACCGGGCGAAGCCGGCTCGGCCGACGCGCCGACGATCGCGATCGAACGCGGCCGTAGAAGCCGGTCGATAGCCGTACGCGACGATACAGCGCTCATGGAGGGCTAGGCACGACCCCAGAGTTTCTTGCTGGCGATGCGCGCGCCCTCGGCCAGCGCCTCGAGCTTCGCATAGCCAACCCGGCTATCGACGCGCGCGCTGCCGCCGGCAAAAGTCTGCAAGCCGCAATCGACGCCCGCGATGACACGCTCGCGACCGACGTTGCTCGCATAATTGCAGATGCGTTGCGCGACGAGCTCGGGATGCTCGACGAAATTCGTGGCTGTGTCGATCACGCCCGGCATCAGCGCCATGCTGTCCGGCAACTTCACCCGCTGCCAGACCTCCCATTCATGGGCATGGCGCGGATTGGCGCCTTCGAACGAGATCAGCGCCGCTTTGGCTTTCAGTACGGCGGGCAGGATCATCTCGAGCGGCACATCGTGCACATGCGGGCCTTCGTAATTGCCCCAGCATAGATGCAGCCGCACGCTTTCGGCCGGTATATTCTTCAGCGCGTCGTTGAGGATCTCGATGCTGATATGGCATTGGCGGATGAATTCCTCATCGCTCACCGTCGAGAACACGCTCATCCGGCCGGAAGCCAGATCGGGGCAATCGAGCTGCAAAACGAAGCCGGCTTTGACGATCGCCTCGTATTCCTCGCGCATCGCCGCGCCGACGGCGGCACGATAATCGGCGCTGTCCTTGTAATGGAAATTCGGATGAAAGCGCGAGACGACACCGGGCGATGCGGCGCTCATGAAGACGTGCTTCGCGCCGGCCTTCGCGGCGGCGGCTTTCAGATGCTTGATGTCCTGCTCGACCAGGCTGCGATCCTTGACCGCGACGGGTCCGACGCAAGCGAGCAACCGGCGCGATTCCGGTCCCGAGGTCGCGCCGGGTCGAGCGTAATATTCGGGGAACGCCGCGCGATCCGGGCTCTTCTCGACGGGCCATTTAGACTTGTCGACCTCGCCGAAGCCGGTCAGGCGCTGCTGGATATAGGTCGCATAGGAAGCCTTGCTCGCCTCGCCGTCGTTGATGATATCGATGCCGACCGCGACTTGCTTCGCGACGACGTCGTCCACCGCGCGAGCGATCACCCGATCGAATTCGGCGGGATCGATAGCTTCGTCGCGGTCACGACGCTTCAGCTGCTCGACGACATCCGGCGGCCGCGGCAGGCTGCCGACATGGGTCGTGAGGATCCGATCGGTGTTGCGCTGCATCGTATCAATCCTTGCGCTGATATTGGCCGAGGCCGGGGCGATAGGTCTTCTCGTCGAGGAATTGCTTCATGCCTTGCGCGCGGCCCTTCTCGGGATCGGTCAAACGGAGCTGATCGAGCTTCGCCATCAAGTAATCCTCCGACGCATCCCAGGACATCTCCTCCTGCTTGCGCCAGGCATTCTTGATCGCGCGCACCGCGGCGCGATTCTTGGCGAGGAGTTTCACCGCGAGCTCGCGCGTCTTTTCCTTCAGCGCGGCGCGCGGCACGGCGAATTTCACCAGCCCCATCGCCGCGGCTTCCTTGCCATTGAAGGTATCGCCGGTCAGCGCGTAATAGAGCCCGTCGGTGTCGCGCATCTTCGAGGCGATCGAGCGCAGCACGTTGCCGGCGGGGATGATCCCCCAATTCACCTCGGACAGGCCGAAGGTCGCTTCCTCGGCCGCGATGGCGATGTCGCAAGAGATCATCGGATTGAAGCCGCCGCCGAAGCACCAACCATTGACCATGGCGATGGTCGGCTTCGGGAAGGATTTGAGCCGCTGCATCTGCCAGATCTGGGCCTGGCGCGCAATCTGGCCCCATTCCTCCGGCGACTTCACATCGGACTCACGGAAGAACTCCTTCAAATCCATGCCGGCGGTGAAGGCATCGCCCGCGCCGGTGAGCACCAGCACGCCGCAGCGCTCGTCGATCTCCAAGGCCTCGAGCACCTCGGTCATCTCTTTGTTGAGCGCCGGGCTCATCGCGTTGCGTTTTTCGGGCCGGTTGAGCGTCACCCAGGCGATGCCCTGGTCGAACTCCACCAACACCGTATTGCCGCCGATCTGCTCTGCCATCTAATGCCTCTCTCGTGATCGCTATTGCGCCTTCAGCCCGAGCAGATTGGCGATGAGATTGCGCTGCATCTGCGAGCTGCCGGCCGCCACCGTCGCGACGCGCGCGTCGCGGTAGTGACGTTCCATATCGAATTCCTTGTTGTAGCCGTAGCCGCCAAAGATTTGCATGCCCTGATTGGCCACTTGGGCATAGACCTCGGAGGCTTTGAGCTTGGCCATGGCGATATCGCGCAACGCGTCCCCGCCGTGATCGAGCATCGCGGCGCAGCGATAGACCAGCGCCCGCGCCGCCTCCACCTCGGTCATCATGTCCGCAAGCATATGCGCGATCGCCTGGAAAGTGCCGATCGGCCGGCCAAACTGCTTACGCTCCTTGGCATAGGCAAGCGCCATCTCGACGCAGCCGAGGGCCGAGCCGCAATCCGCCGCCGCCGCGACAACGCGCTCCGCCTGCAAGCCCGAGAGGATGCAGTCCCAGCCCTTATTCTCGCCGCCGATCAAGCGATCCGCCGGCACGCGGACGTCTTTGAGGAAGATCTCGTACGTGCCGGTGCAATAGCGCCCGAGCATATCGAGCTTCCGGAGCTCCAAGCCGGCCGTGTCGTTGTCGATGAGGAAAAGCGACAGGCCCTGACGGTAATGCGCCTTGGGATCGGTGCGCACATACATGTTGATGACGTTGCCTTTGGCACCGGCGCCGGTCGCCCAGAGTTTCTGGCCATTGATCACGTAAGTGTCGCCGTCACGAACCGCGGTGGTGCGGATCGCGCCGACATCCGAGCCGGCGTCGGGCTCCGACATCGAGATCGACATCTTGATCTCGCCTTTGAGGAGCGTTGGCAGCCAACGCTGCTTCTGCTCCTCGGAGCCTTTGCGCTGAATATTGAGGCCGCAGAACGTGCTGCCGCCGATCATCATCGAGAGATCGGCGCTGACCCGCGCGATCTCCTCCATGATGATGCAGCTATCGACCGCGCCGCCGCCGAGCCCGCCATAGTCCTCGGCGAAGGGCATGGCGATCAACCCGGCCTCGACCCACGCGTCGTAGAGCTCGTAAGGGTACTTCTTCTCGCGGTCGAGTTGCCGCATCACCGCCGGCGGGCAGTGCCTCGCCATGAGCTTCTGTACGCTATCGCGCAGCAGCACCTGCTCTTCGGTGAAGCGGCAATCCATCGCGCTCGACTACTCCCCAGCCCCGACCGTCGCCGTCACGGGATGATCGGGCGTCGCCAAGACGGCGGCTGCCTCGCCACCGGCGAAACGACGCTTATAGACGATATCGAGGGCGATGCAGATGCAAGCCGCGATGAAGAACGGCGTCGCGACGATTATCAGCGTCGTCTGCAACGGCAATAGGGCGGAGAGCAAATAGCCGGTCACCAGCGGTCCGATGATCTGCGCCAGACGCCCCATCGCGCCGGCATAGCCGATGCCCTGACCGCGAATATGCGTGGGATAGAACACGCCGACCATGCCGTTGAACGAGCCTTGGCACGCCTGGGCAAAGGAGAAGCAGAGCAGGCCAAGGACCATAATCATGGTCGGCGACAAGCCGGGAATGCCGAGGTCGAGAATCCCCGCTGACGACAAGAGGATCGAGCCGGCGACGGCGATGGGCCCGAGCTTGTCAAAGCACCAGGCGACCAACACCACACAGGCGACACCGAGCAAAGCGCCGTAGGAATAGGTGAGCGAGGCCTGAAGCGGCGTCAGCTTCAACGTCTCCATCAGCACGGCGAACCAATTGGTGAGCGCCATGAAGGTCAGCGCCTCGAAGAAATAGCCGGCCCAGAGCAGCGGCGTGACGATACGCTGGTTGCCCTGGAAGAGCGGTTTCGGCGAGATGCTCTTCGCTCGCGGCTGGACCGGCATCGTGAAGCGCGTCTGCTCGCCGATCGCGAGCTCGGGCGCAAGACGTTGCACGCGCTGGCGCAGCTCGGGCGAATCCGGCTTGTGCACGGTAAGGTAGCGCAGTGATTCCGGCAGCACGAAATAGAGTGCGACGCACAGCGCGAGGCCGACGCAAGCCGGCAGGAAAAAGACGACCCGCCAGCCCCAGATTGGGATGAGCCACGCCGCGACCTGCCCAACAGCGAAGATGCCCGTGGTGAAGCCGAGCACGCCGCACATCACCATGGTGACACGGAAGCGCTTCGGCGCGATCTCGACGAGATAGGCGATCGCTGTCGGCATGATACCG
>DASXCX010000137.1:0-3146 GCA_036490955.1 Allostellaceae bacterium
CGAGTATTCGTTGACGACGATCGCATCGTCGCCTTTCGCCTCGCTGATGCAATGCGCCGCCCAGACCGGGCTGATCGGCGTCTCTTTCGAGGCGCGCTCGACATTGGCGCGCAATTCGGCTTTGCCGGCCTCGCGCGCGGCGACGATCTTCGCACGCCGCGCCTCGCTGCGCTTCACCTCGGCCTTTCCCTGCATCGCCTTCGTGATCAAAGGCAAGGTCGCGGCCGGCGTGCCGGTAACCGCGACATCGCACGGGAAGCTGCGGATCGGAATACGCTGAAACAGCGGCTCGACACCGAGCTGGATCACCTTGCAATCGTCGGGCGGATTGCCGTGCTGTGTCGGGATCCATGGCGTATCGCATTCTATCGCGAGGATTGCGTCGGCATCTTTGATGTAGGGACCGGGGAAGAAACCCGCGAGCATCGGATGCTCGGTCGACAGCACGTTGACGTTGGTGCGGAACTCGACGACCGGAATCGCAAATTGCTCCGCGAAATCGGCGATCGCCGGCGCGCTCGATGCAAGCCGCGCAGCGCCCTGGGCGATGATCACCGGCCGCTCGGCCTTGGCAAGGATCGTCGCCGCACCCTCGATCTGGTCTGCCGTCGGACCCGGCACCGTGCCGAAGGCGCGCCGTGGCTCAGCATCGAAGGTGAAGCTCTTCAATGGCTGTGCCATCACCTCGCGTGGCAGGGTGAGATAGACCGGGCCGCAAGGCTCGGCGGTCGCGATCTCGATCGCGCGATCGACCACGGCTTCGAGCTGCTCGGCGTTGCGCAGCTCGTAATCCCATTTGCAGAATTCGCGCACCATGCCGCCTTGGTCGAACATCTCCTGCTGCCAATGGATGCCGGTGTCGCGCGAGCCTTTGAAGCCGCTTTCGGTGATCGGCGTGCGGCCGGCGGTGAAGATGATCGGCACGCGATCGCGCGCCGCGTCGATCAGCGCGTTGATGCCGTTCGCCGTGCCGACATTCACATGGAACATCACCATCTGCGGCCGGCCGGTATGGAGGTAGTAGCTCATCGCCATCGAGGTCGCGACATTCTCGTGACCGACCGAGATCACGTTGAGCTTGGGATCGGTGTTCTTGGCGTTGATCGCGGCCAGCGCCTCGATCACCGGCGCGAAATCGGTGCCTCCATTGGCGAAGAGATATTCGATCCCCCGCTCCGCCATCAGGGTCAGATAGGCCTCGGCGACCGTCTCGACCGCGATGGTTTTCTTGCTACTCACCAACAACCTCCCCGCTTCCGTTCGCTGCCATCTAAGGCATTGCGGCAGATCGGGTCAACGCGGCAAGCCACGCCCCCATTGCCGCGACCGACACATTGGGCGAAAGTCTCGACCATTGGGAGGAAAAACGAAATGGATTTGCATCTCGCGGGGAAGAAGGCGCTGATCACCGGCGCCTCACGCGGCATCGGCTTCGCCGTCGCCAAATGCCTGCTCGGCGAAGGCGCCGTGGTACGCATCGCGGCGCGGCCGGGCGAGCGCATCGAGCACGCGGGCGCGGCCTTGCGCGAAGCGGGCGCGAAGGACTTCGCCGCTTACGCCCTCGACCTGTCGGTTCCCCAGCAGCGCGCCGAGTTGGAGGAAAGCTGCGGCGATGTCGATATTCTCGTCAACTGCGCTGGTGTCATTCCGCGCCAGACCATCGAGGAAATGAGCGAAGAAGCGTGGCGCCAATCCTGGGAGCTGAAGCTCTTCGGCTCGATCGATCTCACGCGCCGCTACTACGCGCGCATGAAGGCGCAGCGTCGTGGCGTCATCATCAATGTCATCGGCTCGGCGGGATTGCGGCCGGACTACAATTTCGCTGCCGGATCGGTCGCCAATTCGGCGCTGATGTCGCTGACCAGCGCGCTGGGTGGCGTCAGCCCGGATTTCAACGTGCGCATCCTTGGCGTCAATCCGGGCTCGGTCCGCACCGAACGTACACTCGAGCGATTGAAAATCGTCGCCAAGCAGCGTTTCGGCGATGAGAGCCGATGGCCCGAGATCGAGAACGAGTTGATCAAGAGACAGCCTTTCGGCCAGACTCAGAAGCCGGAGCAAATCGCGGCGGTGATCGCCTTCCTCGCTTCGGACCACGCGCAATATGTGACCGGCACCACCATCACGGTGGATGGCGGCGCCAGCGCGCGCACGATGGCGCATTGAAGGAGCGCATGAGAGTATCATGACCGAGGTCACCGCGCGCGACGGCACCAAACTTTATGCAGAGAGCAGCGGCCCCGAAAAAAAGGACGGGGGCGTACCGATCGTCTTCGTCCACGAGCTGGCCGGCTCGTGCCGGGCCTTCGATCTGCAGGTAGCGGATTGGCGAGGCAACCGCCGCTGCATCACCTTCAACGCGCGCGGCTATCCGCCCTCCGAGATTCCGCCGAGCGTCGAATCCTATTCGCAAGGCCACGCCGCGGCCGATATCGCCGCGATCTTCGACGGCTTCGGCCTGCAAGACGCGCATATCGTCGGCGTGTCGATGGGGTCGGCCTCGACTCTGCAATATGCGATCCGCCATCCCGATCGCGTGCGCTCGATCACATTGACCTGCATTGGAAGCGGCTCCGACCTGAAGCCCGGCGAATTCGCCGCGAGTATGGAGGCGCTGGCGGAGCTTGCGCTCAAAAATGGCATGCGGGCCCTCGCCGAGCATTACAGCGCAACACCGACTCGCTATCGGCTCAAGGAAAAGAATCCGGCCGAATACAAGAATTTCGTCGACCAGCTTGCTGCAGGCTCGGCGCTCGGCATCACCAACACGATGCGCGGCGTGCAATCGAAACGCGCGCCGCTCTATGCGCATCGAGAGCACATCGCGGCGCTGAAGGTCCCGGCGCTCGTCGTGCTGGGCGAGGAAGACGAGCCTTGCGTCAAGCCCAGCCATTTCATCGAGGAAAATTTGCCCGGCGCGCGGCTTGAAATCGTCTCCAAGACCGGACATTGCGTGAATCTGGAAGAGCCGGCGCTTTACAATCGCCTGGTCATGGGCTTTATCGAGAACGTCGAGGCGCGGCGCGCCCAATAATCAGGGGAGGTCCAATGAAACTGGTGCTATTTCAGGCCGGCGGAACGGGAGAAGTCACACCTGGCCTCTTGACCGATCGCGGTGTCGTCAGTATCGCGAAATACGTCAAGAA
>DASXCX010000138.1:0-14864 GCA_036490955.1 Allostellaceae bacterium
TCTCGCCACCCAGCTTCTCTCGCACGGCGATGTATTCAAGCGCTTCCCCGGCCTCAAGGTTGTGGTCTGCCATTGCGGCGGCGCGCTCGATCGCTTCATCAAGAGCGATCATCACCTGGCGCAGAAGGATTTGAGCAAAAATCTGTTCTTCGATACCTGCGCGCTCGACCTCGATTATCTCGAGGCGGCGATCAAGCAGCGTACGCCGAAGCGCATCCTCTTCGGCACCGAGACGCCGGGCTCCGGCGGTGCGATCCGGCCCGAGACCGGCCGGCCCGGCGATGATCTGGTCCCGATCATCGGCAAGATGAGCTTCCTCAACGAGGAGCAGAAGGTCGACATCTTCCATAACAACTGCAGGGCTGTCGCGCCGGCATTCTCGAAGCTGGGCTAGCATGGCGCGAATCGTTCTGGGGCTCGGTACGTCGCACACGCCGCTGCTCGCCATCGAGCCCAGGAAGTGGAACGAATATATCGTCCGCGACTACACGTCCCGTCGGCTCAACATGTCCGACGGGCGCTGGCTGAGTTATGAGGAACTCAACCACCTGCGCAACGGGCGGTATGCCGACATAACCGATGTCGGGACCTTCACCAAGAAGAGCGACATCTGTCAGCGCGCCCTCGACCGCCTCGGCAGCGAGATCGCCACGGCCGATCCCGACGTGGTCGTCATCGTGACGGACGACGAGACCGAATTGTTCGATCGGATGAACACGCCCGCCGTGTCCCTCTATTACGGCGAGACGATCATCACCCGGCCGCGCAAACCGGTGCCCGATCCTGTGCCGAGTTTCATGCCTGGTCTGCTGCGAACCTATGCCTTGGACGAGCCGCACAATTTCGCCGCCATGCCCGAATTTGCGCGCGAGCTCATCGAAGGGTTCATCGATCATGACATCGACGTTGCCGCGGCCGCACAAATCGAGAAGCCGCTGGATTCGGGGTTCGGCCACGGCATCGGCTTTGTCGAGACGCGCATTTTCGGTGCCAAGAAGATCCCCGTCATTCCGCTGCTGATCAATACCTATTACCCGCCCAACGCGCCGCGGCCGTCGCGCTGCCACGACATCGGCCGGGTATTGCGTCGGTGCATCGAAAGCAGCAAGCAAGACCTGCGTGTTGCCGTGATGGCCTCGGGCGGTCTCAGCCATTTCGTTGTCGACGAGGATTTGGATCGTTGCGTGATCGATGGCTTTGAGGCCGGGCGGTCCGCACTGTTGCGCACCTTGCCGGCCGCGGCGCTCAATTCCGGCTCGTCCGAAATCCGCAACTGGATTGTCGTCGCCGGCGCTATCGAGGGTATGGAACGTCGCTGGCTCGAATACCAACCGCTCTATCGCACCCCTGCCGGCACCGGCATCGGTGTCGCATTCGGTGTGTGGGCCTAGCGGGACCGTGCATGCTAGGGTGCGGCCGGTATTCAAGGGTCAGGCGGCATGAAGTTCGGCTATTTCACCCTCAGCGACAATAACTATCGCGACAACCGGCGCACGCCGAACGAGTTCGTGCAGCAGATCGTGGCCGAGGCGATCTATGCCGAAGAGCTCGGCTTTCATTCCGCCTGGGTCGGCGAGCATCATTTCAGCTCGCTCGGCGTCAATTCCGCGCCCGAGCTGGTGCTGACCTATGTCGCGGCGAGGACGCAGCGCATTCGTTTGGCGCCGGCGGTGAACGTGCTGCCGCTGCATCACCCGATCCGCGTCGCCGAGCAATGGGCGACGCTCGACCTCTTGAGCGGCGGCCGCGTCGATTTCGCCAGCGGCCGCGGCTACGACCGGCGCGAGTACGGACCCTTCGGTGCCGATTTCGACGACAATGCGGCGACCTTTGCCGAAGGTCTCGAGATCGTGCAGCGGCTTTGGGAAAGCGACCGGCCGATCTCGCATCACGGCAAGCGCTATTCCTTCGACGATGTCTGGATCACGCCGAAGCCGGTGCAGCGGCCGATGCCGATCTATGTCGCGTCCTTCTCGCGGCCCTCGATCGAGCTCGCGGCAAAGCTCGGCGCGAGCCTGGCCGTGGCGGCGGGAGCGGCGGCCTCGGTGCATGGCAGTCTGGCCCAGGTGGCGCAGCTCTACCGCGACGCTTGCGCCACGCAGGGCAAGCCGCCGAAGCGGCTCGTCACTTCGTACTTCATCCACTTCGCCGACACGCCGGCGGAAGAGCGCGCCGCGCGCGAGCGCCAGCTCCGCTACCACCAGGAATGCACCTCGCCGGCTTTCCCCGGCGATCCGCAGACCGCGCCCGAGGACTATCGCTACTTCATCAAAATCGTCGAGCGCTATAAGACGATGAAAGCCGAAGATTTCAACGAGAACGCCGTGCTGATCGGCAATGCGGCGAAGATCGCCGATACGCTCAAAGCCAAGGTCGAAGCCGCCGGCTTCGACGAGGTCATTCTCTATTTCAATCTTGGCCTGAAGCCGCCGCCGCAGGTGCGCGACGAGATGGCGCGTTTCATGAGCGAGGTCGCGCCGGCTTTTGCGCGGTAAGAGAGAGCCAGCCGCGGCGTTTCAAACGCCGGTGCTGGCGCTGACTTCCGCCGCGGTTTTCCATGCTTTCAGCGGCCCGCCTTCGGCAAAAGCCTGCAACTCGCGCGCCAGCAGCCGGCGATAGAGCGCGACCAGCACGTCGGAGCGGCCGAGCCGCTCGTTGTCGAAATTCGGGATGACGCCTTGGCCGACCTGGGCGACGTAGTCTTGGATGTTGACGACGTCCGGCCGGTCTTTCAGCTCGTCGATCTGGATGTCGCCGCGCAGCACGGCTTTCGCCGCTTCGCGCGGATCGCTCAGCCCCTGGCGCTGCGCGCGTCGGTGCTGCTGCCGCTCGCGATAACGCTCGGCCGCCTCGCCGGTCAGCGCGACGTGGTTGGTCGTGAAGCTGCGGTGATGCTCGTCGTCGATGGGGATGCGCCAGGCGAGGTGATCGGCCCACACATCCGGATCGCCTTCTTCGGGTGACGAGCGGATATAGAGGATGTTCGGCCAGAAGAAGGGCGATCGCCGAACCTTTCCATCCGGACGCGTGCCGAATTTGACGATGCCATAGTCGGTCTCTTCGCCGGAGATCTCCGGCAACGCCCAATTGAGTCCCGCCGTGGTGAAGGCGGAGGAACGATGGACGAAAGCGGTATGGAGCGAGTCCATGTTGCTTTCGAGGTTGTTATAGCAATTGCAGTCGCGGATATACGCGCTGGTCGTCACCACGCCTTCCTTGTCGAAGACCGGATAGTGGGGGAAAGGCGGCGCCGCGCCGTCGCCCAGATAGGCGAAGATCAAACCGAGATATTCCTGCGTCGGGTAGGAGCGGATGCGGACATTCTGAGCGAAGCCCTCGCGCTCGGCCGGCGCCTCGATGCATTGGCCCGACGCGTCGTATTTCCAGCCGTGGTAGAAGCAACGCAACGCGCTGCCTTCGACCCAGCCGGTCGAAAGCTGGGTGCAACGGTGGGCACAGCGCGGCGCGAGGATGTGAGCGACGCCGTCCCCGCCACGATAGAGCGTGAAATCCTCGCTCATGATCCTGAGGGGCACGGCGCGGCCGGCCTTGAGTTCGCGGCTCAGATAGACCGGCTGCCAGAACAGCCGCATGTAGCGACCCATGATCGTATCGGGGCCCGTGCGGACGAAATCCCTGGGGCCGTAGGCGCGTGTCGCCGTGGCTTGTTCGCTCATAACGCTTACCGTGTTTGAAAGATTTTCTGCGCGTCGGCCATGTCCTGGTTCATGGTCGCCGCATCGTGTTGGCGATAGAAGTCGGTATCGATGATCAGGAATTTTGCGCCTTTGGCCTCGACCGTTTCGATGATCTTCGCGGTTCGCGATCCCGGAATGACGCTGAGATCGGCGAAGCTGGCCTCATAGAGCAGCCTCTGCCCCTCCGGCGACGACATGAAGTTGATCCACAGCTTCGCGGCGTTCGGATGGGCCGCGGTCGCCGGCACGGCTTCGTAAAGCAGGGTGACGATCGGCGCATCGGCGGCAAGGGCGAAGCCGACCGGCGCGCCTTTCGCCGCGACGGACAGCGCGTCGTTCTGATTGCAACTAAGGCCGAAAGCGTCGAACTCGCCGCTCGCAATCCGGTTCATCTCGTTGCAGCGAATAAGCCCACCCGCTTGCTCCGAAAGTTTATGGGCGTAATCGAAAGCCTTCTCGCGTCCCCACATAATCGCCAGCCGGTCGAAAGACGCGGCATAGGGCGTCGTCGCGATCCGGCCCTTGAGCGTTGGGTTAAGAAAATCCCCAAGCTTGGTGGGAATGTCGGCGCCGCGAAAGACATTGGTGTTGTAGACGATGCCCGGCGTGCTGCTTTGCACCGGGACCGCTTCGCCTTCGGGCGAGACGCGGCCCGGCCCTTTGAGATTCGGCGCCCAGTCTTGCCAACCCGCCTTTTGGATCGCCTCGGCGTCGATCAGATCGACCATATGATTGGCATAGCCGATGATCACGTCGGTCATCGCGGGTTTGTGCGCCCGATATTGCTGGATCACCGATGCGACCATGTTCGGCATTGGCGGGCCGGGCGTAAAACGCACGTCGAGGTTGAGCCCGTAATATTGATCGAAAGCGGCGGCGAGGCGCGCGTTCGCGTTACCCAGCGTGCCTTCGCCGACGACGATCGACAACTGGCCTTCCTGTCGCGCGCTATCGACGATGCTTTGCAAGCGCGGCGCGACGTCGGCGTTTGCGGACGCGATACCGAGTGCCGCGAGCACGGCAACGGCGAGGAGCGCGCGCGCGGACATCTATCGGTTCTGGAAGGTTTTCTGCACTTCGGACAAAGCTTGGTTCATCGCCGCCGAATCGTGATGGCGATAAAAATCGGTATCGACGATCAGGAATTTTATGCCTTTGGCCTTGAGGGCGTCGATGCTCGGCGCCGTGCGCGATCCCGGCACGTCGTCGAGGTCGCCATAGCCGACCTGATAGAGCAGCTTCTGCGCCTCGGGCGACGACATATAGTTGATCCATAGCTTTGCCGCGTTGGGATGCGCCGCCGTCACCGGAACCGCTTCGTACAGCGGCATGATGATCGGCGCGTCGCTGGCGAGGGTGAATCCGACCGGCGCACCCTTCGCCGCTGCTGCCAGCGCGTCGTTCTGGCTGCAGGTGAGGCCGAAAGCGTCGAACTCACCGCTCGCGATCCGATCCATCTCGTTGCAGCGGATGAGCCCGCCGACCTGATCGGAAAGCTTGTGCGCGAATTCGATCGTCTTGTCCTTGCCCCACATGTCGGGCGTCGCCAGCCGGTCGAACGACGAGGCATAGGGCGTCGTCGCGATCCGGCCCTTGAGCTTGGGGTCGAGAAAATCCGCGAACTTGGCTGGGATGTCGGCGCCCTTGAAGACATTCGTATTGTAGGCAATGCCGGGCGTGCTGCTCATCACCGGCACGGCTTCGCCCTCGGGCGAGACGAGGCCAGGCCCTTTGAGATTCGGCGCCCAGTCTTGCCAGTCCGCTTTTTGGATCGCATTGGCGTTGATCAGGTCGAACATGTGATTGGCGTAGCCGATGACCACGTCGGTGACCGCCGCGTGATGTGCCTGATATTGCTGCACCACCGTGGTGACCATGTTCGGCATCGGCGGCCCCGGGGTGAAGCGCACACCGAGGGTGAAGCCGTAATATTTGTTGAAGCCGTCGATGAGCGCGGTCATCGGATTGCCGAGCGTGCCTTCGCCCGTGACGATCGACAACTGTCCTTCCTGGCGCGCGCCGTCGACGATGCTTTGCAAGGTCGGCGCCGGATCGGCTTTGGCCGGCGCGCTGCCGAGCGCCGCGAGCGCGGCGACGGCGAGAAGCGAAAGCTTACGCATCGGCGGTAACTCCTACGGTGGCGCCGAGGCCGCTCCAATGCCACGCCTTCGTCGGCTTGCCAGCGGCCAGAGCGTCGAGCTCGCGCAGCCAGATTTTGCGCAACAGGATGATGCCGACATCGGAACGGCCGAGGTATTCGTGCTTGCGATCGGCGATGATACCCTGGCCGAGCTGCGCGACATCGTCCTGAATGCCGACGATCTCGGGATGGTCTTTCAGCTCTTCGATATGGATTTCGCCGCGCCGCACCGCCGCGCCCAGTTCGGCGACCGGCCGATGCTCGGCGGTTGGCGCGGCGTGGCGCGTGCGAAAGCGCTCCGCCGCTTCGCCGCTGAGGTGGTGGAGATGGATGTTGAAGCTGTTATGACGGAGATCGTCGATCGGCACGCGCCAGGCGACCATGTCGCTCCAATCGCCGTTGGGACCGGTCGGCGATGATTTGATGTGAATCATGCTCGGCATGCCGAATTGCGTGATACGCACGCCACCGCCCGGCCGCTGCGCCGTGAGTGCCAGGCCCCAATCGGTCTCTTCGGCCGAGACATGCGGTACGCCGATCAGTCCGCCTTCGGTGAAGGCCGAGGTGCGATGCGCGAAGGCGACATGCACCGGGTCGCATTGGTTCTCGAGGTTGTTGAAGAAATTGCAATCGCGCCGGTAGGACGATGTCTCGCGCACGCCCTCGGCCTCGAGATCGCGATAGCGCGGGAAGGGCGGCGTTTCGCCGTCGCCGAGATAGGCGAAGATGAGGCCGAGATATTCCTGCGTCGGATAAGAGCGGATCGCGACCGTGCTGCAGAAGCCCTCGCGTTCGGCTGGCGCTTCGATGCAGTGTCCGTCCGGGCCGTATTTCCAGCCGTGATAGAAGCAGCGGATCGCGTCTCCCTCGACCCAGCCGGTCGACAGCAGCGTGCCGCGATGCGCGCAAGCCGGCGCCAACACCTGCGGCGCGCCGCCCTCGCCGCGGTAGAGGGTGAAATCCTCGCTCATGACCCGGAGCGGTTTGGCACGACGAGCAGGCAGCGCGTTGGCCAGCGCGACCGGCTGCCAGAAGCTGCGCATATATCGGCCCGCGATCGTCCCGGGCCCGGTATGGACGAAATCATCGCGGCTCGCGGCTCGGGTCATTGGGTTGCTCATGCGGTCACCGTGTCTGGAAGATTTTTTGTGCCTCGGCCAGGTCGCGGTTCATCGCGGCGGCATCATGCTGGCGATAAAAGTCGACATCGATGACCAGGAATTTTGCGCCTTTGGCTTCGACCGCGGCGATGCTTTTGGCCGTTTGCGATCCCGGAAGCAAACTGAGATCGGCAAAGCTGACCTCGTAGAGCAGCTTCTGTCCTTCCGGCGAGGACATGAAGTTGATCCAGAGCTTCGCGGTGTTGGGATGGGCCGCCATCACTGGCACCGCTTCGTAAAGCAGCATGATGATCGGCGCGTCGCTGGCGAGAGTGAAGCCGACCGGCGCGCCTTTCGCGGCGACGACGAGCGGATCGGTTTGGCTGCAGGTCAGACCGAAAACATCGAACTCACCGCTGGCGAGGCGGTTCAATTCGTTGCAACGGATAAGGCCGCCGACCTGATCCGACAGCTTGCGCGCGAAGTCGAAAGTCTTTTCCCGCCCCCACATTTCAGGCAACGCCAGCCGATCCAGATAGGAGGCGTAAACCGTCGTCGCGACGCGTCCTTTGAGCTTCGGATCGAGCAGGGCCTGGAATTTAGTCGGGATGTCGTCGCTTTGGAAAACCGTCGTGTTGTAAGCGATCCCAGGCGTGCCGCTTTGAACGGGAACCGCTTCGCCCTCGGATGAGACGAGGCCGGGTCCTTTGAGATTCGGCGCCCAGTCTTGCCAATCGGGTTTCTGGATCGCATGGGCGTTGATCAGGTCGAACATATGGTTGGAAAAGCCGATAATCACGTCGGTGGCCGCTTGCTTATGCGCCTGCGTCTGCTGGATCACCGTCGCGACCATGGCCGGCACGGGCGGGCCGGGGGTGAAACGGACGTCGATGCTCAGACCGTAATATTTATTGAAGGCGTCGATGAGGCGGGCATTGGCGCCGCCTAAGATCGATTCACCGGCGACAATCGACAACTGACCTTCCTGGCGCGCGTCGTCGATGACGCTCTGCAACGTCGCCGCCGCAGCCTTGCCCACCCCAACCGAGGCGAGCAAGAGAACGGCGACGACCGCGGCTTGCCTCTCACGCATCAGTGGCGATGCCGACGGTGGCGTCGAGGCCGCCGGTCCAGCGCCACGCCTTGAGCGCCCGGCCGGCTGCCAGTGCGTCGAGCTCGCGCAGCCAAAGTTTGCGCAACAGGATGATGCCGGCGTCCGAGCGGCCGAGGTATTCGTGCTCTCGGTCGGCGATGAGGCCTTGGCCAAGCTGCGCGACATCGTCCTGGATGCCGACGATGTCGGGATGATCTTTCAGCTCGTCGAGCTGGATCTCGCCGCGTCGCACCGCTGCGCCGAGCTCCGCCACCGGGCGGTGATCGCGCGGCTTCCTCGCCCGCCGCTCACGAAAGCGTTCCGCCGCTTCGCCGCTGAGGTGGTGGAGATGAATGTTGAAGCTGTAATGGCTGGTATCGTCGATCGGCACGCGCCAGGCGACCATGTCGCTCCACTCGCCATCACGGCTCTGCGGCACCAATTTGAGATGGATCATGGTCGGCATGCCGAATTGCGTGACGCGCACGCCGCCGCCCGGCCGTTCGGCGCGCAACGCGAGGCCCCAATCCGTCTCGGTCGCGGAAACCTGCGGTACGCCGATCAGCCCGCCTTCGGTGAAGACCGAGGCGCGGTGCACGAAGGCGACATGCACCGGGTCGCATTGGTTCTCGAGGTTGTTGAAGAAGTTACAATCGCGGCGATAGGAGGCGGCCTCACGGACGCCGTCTTCCTCGATATCACGATAGCGCGGGAAGGGCGGTGCTTCGCCGTCGCCGAGATAGGCAAAGACGATGCCGAGATATTGCCGTGTCGGATAAGAGCGAATGCCAACGGTGTTGCAGAACCCTTCGCGCTCGGCCGGCGCTTCGATGCAGCGTCCGTCGGGGCCGTACTTCCAGCCGTGATAAAAGCAGCGCAGCGCGTCGCCTTCGACCCAGCCGGTCGACAGCAGCGTGCCGCGATGCGCGCAAAACGGCGCCAGCACTTGCGGTGTACCGCTCTCGCCGCGGTAGAGGGTGAAATCCTCGCTCATGACGTGAAGCGGCTTGGCGCGGCCGGGGGGCAAATCGCCGGCCAGCGCGACCGGGTGCCAGAAGCTACGCATGTACCGGCCCGCGATCGTCCCGGGACCGGTGCGAACGATTCTGTCGTAATTCGTGGTGGGTTTCTGTTCCATGGCCGCTTTCTCTCCCGACACAGCCCGCTCAGGCCTTGAGCCCGGTTTTGTCCGCATAGCGCAGGTAAACGATCACCAGCGGCAGCAATAGCGCCATCATGACGAGATTGGCCGCAGCCGCCGCGTCGAATAAGCCACTATACCAAAGCCCCCAAACCGCGACCGAGTAGGTGACGTCGTCGGCCGAGAACAGGATCATGGGGATCGTCAGCTCGCGGAAGGCGAGGAGCGCGATCCAGAGCCAGCCGAAAAGAAAGGCCGGCTTCAACAGCGGAAAGAGGATCTGCCGCAAGGTATCGAAGAGCGACGCGCCGGCGATGGCGGCCGCCTCTTCCAACTCGGTATGGACTTGGATAAGGGCGCTGTTGGTGATGCGGCTGCCGAAGCTCAGCATCGCGACCGCCATGACGATGATGATGAGGACGAGCGAGCCTGAAAGGTCGAAGGCGCCGAGGGAAAAAGCCAACGCAAAGACCAGGGCGACGAACGCGAAAATCGTGCTCGGGACGGCGTGGGGCAGGAAGGCGATGAAATCGAAGGCCAAGCGAAAGCGGCTACGGCCGCGCAGCACGATCCAGGAAAAGATCAGGCTGATCGTCAGCGCGATCGCCGGCACGGTGATCATCAGGATCGCGGTATTGGCGAGGCCACGCGTCAGCAACGGCCAGTTGAGCGTCGTATAATTGGTGAAGGAAAGGCTCGACAGCGCCTTTATCGAGAAGGGCTGGAAATAGGGAAGGAGCGAAGCCCAGAGCATCATCACGAGCGGCATGATCTTGGCGATGAGAAAAAAGCCGGCGACGAATGCCCAGGCCGGGAATTGCCATTTGCCGAGCGCCACCGGCCGGGGCCGATACGCCTTGCCCGAGATCACCTGATAGCGCCGTGATTGCGCCAGCACGCGGCTGTACCACCAGCTCAAAAGCAGCGCGAAGACGATCATGAAGCTGGCGAAAGCTGCAACGACGCCGTAACGCGGCACGCCGTTCAACGGATTCGACATCACGTAGAGATAGGTGCTGAAGGTATAGATGCGGTTGCTCATACCGATCACCAGCGGTACGTCGAAGGCGCCGATGCCGATGGTGAAGACATAAAGCCCGGACGCCAGCAGCCCCGGCCAAGCGAGCGGCAACAATATACGCCGCAGCCGCGCCCCGAAGCGCGCGCCGCTCATCTGCGCCGCCTCCTCGAGATGCGAATCCATCGCGCGCAAGCTCGCGCTGGTGAGGACGAAGACAATCGAGGAGAGACCCAGCCCCTGCACCAGGCCCATGCCCGGCACGCTGACGATGCTCAGCGGCGTCGTTACGCCGAAAAGCTGCCGCAGCCAGGTATTGACCATGCCGATGCGCGGATGGAGCAGAAAAAGCCAACCCATCGCCGAGAAAAAGCTCGGGATGAAGATGCCGAGGGTCATGAAGGTGTAGATCGCCGCGCGGCCTTTGAGATCGGTGCGCTCGGTGAGCCAGGCGATCGGCACGCCGAAGAAAAAGGCGATGGCCAAGGTGCACAACGCGAAGCCGACGCTATTGAGAAAGGCCCGGTAGGCGAAGGGATCGGAATAGAGATCGATATAGTGCTGAAGGGTCAAGCCCGGCGACAGGATATCGACTCGGAAGCTGATCCAGACCGAGCCGAGCACCAGGGCAACGATGATCAGCGCCGGCAGCAACGCCAGCACGACCATGCAACGGGCGAGATCGACGCGAGGAATGAGGCGCGCGCCGCGGGATATCTCCGGCTGCTGCGCGAAGGCGCCGCTCGTCAACCCGCAATTCCTCCCCGTTGGCGGCCCGATTTATGCGAATTGTACCGGAAATTGCCACGGCTTTGGAGCTTGCCCCACAAGCCTCGTTTTACTCGCCGCGAAATTGACGTAGAATCGAGCTCGTTCGCTTGCTCGCTGCGAGGAAGGAAACAGCGCTATGCCCGCAGACAAACCGAAATACGCGTCGGCCGACTCCGCGACGCCCTTCGGCACGATCTTCACTTTCAATCGCAATGCCCTCGAGGCCTGGGCGCATAAGATGTCGAAACTGTCGCGAGAAATGGCGCAGTTCATGCAGTCGCGCCTCAAGGAAGAGGCGGCGATGTGGGAAAGGCTCGCCACCTGCCAAGACGCGTCGGAACTGCTGCAATGCCAGAGCGAATTCTTGGCAAAGACCGGCACCGATTATGCCGAGGCGGCACAGAAGCTGTCGCGACTCATGGTCGATTTCGCCAATGCCAGCCTCAAGCCCCATCGCGCGCCCGAGACCGATTGATGGGCGACCCGTTGGCGCGCGCTCAGCTCAGTGCGCGCAGCGGCGGGTTCTCGAGATAATCCTTGACGATCTGCCGCGCGTACTGGCGCAGCACGCGCTTGTCCTCGGGATCGCCGTTGACCGCCGCTAGCGGCACGATGCGATCGTTGCCGTAAGTCGGCGTCGGCGTGCCGTTGAAATCGTAGAGGAAGGGCAGCTTGTCGCCGCGTTGCATTGCCTCGATGCCGCGGCGCAACAAGCGGCGGAACAGCGCGACGCCGGTATCACCCACGCCGAGATGCTCTTTGCTGTGCGGCGTGGTCGGCCCCTGGCTGGTCATCGCATCGTAATCGCCGGGCACGCGCTGGCGCTCTTCGTAGGGACGATTGGGGCTCTGGCCGAAATTGTTGAACTGGCTGGCGATGCGCTTCTCGCGCGTCTCGTCTTGGCGCAAGTGGAAGAAGGTGAAGTTGATGCAGTTCTCGTCATCGACCGGGGTCGTCCACAACGTCAGCCACGGCGGCGCCGCTTCCTTGCGTTGCCGGCCGCTCTCGAAAACGCTGGTAATGCTGTGGATGTTCGGCATCAGCGCATCGGTCGAGCGCGTCCAGATATTCTCGCCGACGCGGCGTACCGCGACATAGATGCAGCCGACCGGCGTCTCCGACCATTCGATCTCCGGGATGACGCCGAAACCGTCGCCGAATGGATTGGGCTGGCCCGGCAGGACGTGCAGGGTCGCGGTGTGGACCGGGTCCATCACGTTCTCTTTGAGCTGCAGCCAGTTGCAGGTCCACGGCAGGCGGTCGCCCGCCTCCATGCGGATGCCGGGCACGTTGAAGCGGTCGTAGTTGGGGAAGGGCGGCTTGTGCTCGATCGGTCCCATATAGACGAAGACCATGCCGCAGAAGACATGTGTCGGGTAAGCCGGCTGGGCGACCTGGCGCTGCAGGACTTCGAGCGGCTCGCCCGGCGCTTCGAGGATGGTGCCGTCGATGTCGTAGAGCCGGCCGTGATAGCAGCAACGGATCCCGCGCTGCTCGATCTGGCCGAATTCCAACGAAGTGTTGCGATGGCAGCAATGCTTGTGCACGCAGCCATAGCGACCGCTCTTGTCGCGGAAGAGGACGAGGTCCTCGCCCAGCACGCGCTGCACGAAGGGCAGATCTTTGATCTCATACTCCCAGGCGGCGGCCTGCCAGAACCGGCGGTGGTATTCGCCACCCGGTGTCCCCGGTCCGACCCGGGTCAGGAACAGGTCCGGCTTGCCGGTCTCGGTATGGCGATAGCCGGAAAAGCCCAAAGCCGTGCTGCTGCCGCTGCTGTCCATGATGAACTCCTCCCTCGGGCGACCGGCGTTAACCCTCGTTCCCGGTCACTCCCCGCTTGCCCGTAGTTTGTGCCGAGGCCGCGGCCGGGCGCAAGCGGCACCAGCGGTGCAACCCTCTTTGACACTTCAGCAGGGAGAAACCGGAACGGCGGCTTCCTCAGGAAGCGCGGTGCGATAATTTTGATAAAAACGAAGTAGCGCTTGGCGCGGTAAGGCGCTACTTCATGGCCTTGTTAGTTTTGGACCTGCGAAAGGGACATCGGTGATCATTAATATTGGTCAAGTTTCCGATTTGCACATTGATACGATCGTAGAAGCGCCGTCTCCCGACATTTATCTTGGGCCGCGGCGGCGCCGCGACCCGGGCCCGCCGACCACCGCCGCGCTATCGAAAGCGCTCCGCGAATGGGAAGCCGACGCCGAGGCGGCCAATTCGGCCAGTTAATAGAGCCGCCGACGAACCGGCCGTGTCCGCGCGGGCCCCTCTGGCTAAGTAAGCGTTTCCCTTAATTAATCTAGCTGCCGGTCGCTCCGGCCGTGTCGCCGTTGGGTCCGAGGGTCCGCGGATAGCCGCTGGCCGGCGGATAAGGCTGCGCGGGCGCGGCATAAGGATAGGCGGGTGCTGGTGCCGGGTAGGCATAGGCAGGCGCGTAGCGGTAGCCCGGCTGATAGCCGTAAGGATAGTAAACGCATCCGCTCAACAGCAGGCAAAGCACGCTGAGTGCCGCAAATCGATACATATTTTTCTCCAATACTCTCGGATGAACACCCGAGGTGCTGACGGGTTGCCGGCGTTAGGCGCGGATTAAACTTTGCTGGGCAAAGCTTCCCCATAAGAGAAGCGGAGGCGACCCATGAAAAGGGCACGAGGACGAGTCAGCCTGATCGCCGAACCCGGTAGCGGGTTTGCGATCGCGTCGCTTGGATTGATGCTTCTGATCATGTTTTTCGATGCGCTGGGAGCGCTCGGCAAGCTACCCTGAAGCCGCGCCCGTCTGCCTGAGCGCCTTCCGCTCGATCGGCAATCCGCCGTTACGAAGACGAATCCCGCCCGTACAGAGCGTCGAGTTTCTTCTTGCGCTGCTGCTCGGCGTGGATTTCCGCCGCGCGCATGGCGAAAGCCGCGGCAACGATGGTTGCCGCGCCGAGCAGCGCCAATATCGTAAGTTCGTCCGCCGCCGCACCGCGGTCGAGTACTGAGCCCAAGAGATAGCCATAGACCGCAACTGCCGAGATGCAGAGCCCGGCGCGGAGCCCGAGCAGCCGCTTTGCCGCAACGAGCAATTCGTCGATCAATGATTCCATGATTTCCCCCGCCGCCGCGATTGTCGCGCATCGCCTTTAAAAAAGCATTCGGCAAATAGACGCATAACGATCAACCGCAGGCTCGTGCGGAACCGTGTGCACTGAAATTTCGTTCAGAGAAACAAAAGCACGTGGAGTCGCAAATGCTTTATTGGGCCTTAGTCTTCTTCATCATCGCCATCATCGCGGGATTTTTCGGCTTTTTCGGCGTCGCGGGTGCGGCGGCCGGGATCGCGAAAATCCTGTTCTTCATCTTCCTGGTCCTTCTCGTCGTCAGCCTGCTCTTTGGCGGTTGGCGTCGGGGACCCACGATCTAGCCGGCCGGCGAGCCTGACGAACGGGCCGATCGGCACTCAAGGCCGGTCGGCCAGTTTCGCGTAGCGCATATCGATCAGCGCCGTCGCGTCGACATGGAATTTCTGCAGGCCTTTCGCCTCGTACCAATCCAGCATGTGCTGAAGATCGGCGACGGCGATCCGCGCTTCGGGATCGACGTAGTTGAGCCCGCGCCGGACCACCTCTTCGGGCTGGCCGAGACCGCTCGCCACCAGCGTGATCATCGCGGTGGCGTTGGGCTGGTCGGCGCGGTTGCCTTGCGCATCGAGAAAAGCGGCATCCCAGGCCTGCGCGCCCTGACGGAAGGCGGCGAGGAAGCGGCGCACCGTCTCCGGCCGGTCGTTGGCGAACTTGGCCGAGGTCACCGTGCCGCTGACGTCGGCGCCATGGACCTCTTCATCAAGCCAGCCGATCGGCTGGGCGCCGCCGCGATTGACGACGGCGTAGAGATTGGCGGAGCTCATGATCGCGGCATCGA
>DASXCX010000139.1:0-2937 GCA_036490955.1 Allostellaceae bacterium
ACCATTCTCCTTGAGGAAACGCACCACGCGCTCGACCTCTTCGTCGCCGACGAACGGCCCGTGGACGCGCTGGATACGCCCGCCGCCGGCCATGTAGAGCATGTCGCCGCGGCCCAGCAGTTGCTCGGCGCCGCTTTCCCCGAGGATGGTGCGGCTGTCGATCTTCGACGTCACCTGGAAAGAGATGCGCGTCGGGAAATTCGCCTTGATCGTGCCGGTGATGACGTCGACCGAGGGGCGCTGCGTCGCCATGATGATATGGATACCGGCGGCGCGCGCCATCTGCGCCAGGCGCTGCACCGCGGCTTCGATATCCTTGCCGGCGACCAGCATGAGATCGGCCATCTCGTCGACGACGACGATAATCAGCGGCAGCGGTGTCGAGGCGAGCGGCTGCTCCTCGAAGATCGGCTTGCCCGTCTCCTCATCGAAACCGGTCTGAATTTTGCGCTTGAGGATCTCGCCGCGCGTTTTCGCTTCGGCAAGGCGCTGGTTGTAGCCCTCGATATTGCGCACCCCGAGCTTCGACATCGCGCGATAGCGGTTTTCCATCTCGCGTACCGTCCATTTGAGCGCGACGACGGCTTTACGCGCCTCGGTCACGACCGGCGCCAGCAAATGCGGGATGCCGTCATAGACCGAGAGCTCGAGCATCTTCGGGTCGATCATGATGAATTTGCATTGATCGGGCGACATCCGATAGAGGATCGAGAGGATCATCGTATTGATACCGACCGATTTGCCCGAGCCGGTCGTGCCGGCGATGAGCAGATGCGGCATGCGCGCAAGATCGGCAACCACCGGCGTGCCGCCGATATCCTTGCCGAGGACGAGGCTCAGCTTTGCACCCGTACGCTCGTAATCTTCCGACGCCAGCAATTCGCGCAGATAGATCGTCTCGGCGCGCGCCGAAGGCAGCTCGATGCCGATGACGTTGCGCCCGGGCACGACAGCGACGCGCGCCGATATGGCGCTCATCGAGCGCGCGATATCGTCGGCGAGGCCGATGATGCGCGAGGCTTTGATGCCGGGCGCGGGCTCGAGCTCATAGAGCGCGACGACCGGACCCGGCCGCACCTTCACGATCTGGCCCTGGATACCGTAATCCGCGAGCACGGATTCGAGGAGGCGGGCATTTTGCTGCAGCGCTTCTTCGCTGATCTGCGCGAAGCGCGCGGGCGCGACTTCGTCGAGCAGTTCGAGCGACGGCAGGAGATGCTCGCCCGCCGACGGGCCGAGATCGAGCGCCGCCTGGCGCTGCGTCTCGCGCTTCTTCGCCTTCTTCGGCAGATCGACGGCGACCGAACGGCGGACCGGCGGCAGTTTTATGTCTTCGACCTGTTCTTCCTCATCGTTGCCAGCGCCGCCGCCAAGCAGAGGCTCGCGTCGCTCGCGGGCGAGCGCGTCGTCGTCTTCGTCGCCCTTCTGCCACGGCAAGTGCGGGGCCGGCAGCAGGCCGCGGACGCGCGCGATCAACCCGGGCTTCGCCGAGTCCTCGTCGAAATCTTCCCCGCCATCGTCCTCATCGTCTTCCTCGATGCGGCGATTTTGCGGCCGGACATAGCGCTTCTTGCTCTCGGTCGCGCGCGGCACGAAGTTCAGCGCCGACCAGCCCATAAGATAAACCAGCATCAGCGCAACGACGATCGCCGCCGCCATTGCCGACAGCGGCGGCGCGATGCTGATATGCGCGAACCCGTCGCGGCCGAGCTTGCCGATGACGCCGCCGAGGCCGACTTTCAGTGGCCAGCCCGCCGGCGGCGGCACGACCGAGATGGCGAGCGGCGCCGCGAGCAGCAGCGGCGGCAGCACCGCGAGCTTCAGCCAAAAGCGTTTGAGGCCTCGGCCGCCGACGAAACGCACCGCCCAATCGATCAGCACCAGCGGCAGAAGCCACGCCGCGAAGCCGAGCCACTGCAGCAGCAGATCGGCAACCCGCGCGCCGGCCAAGCCCATGAGATTCTTGGCGGGGGCGTTGATCGATTGATTCCAGGACGGATCGCCCGGATCGTGGCTGATCAGTGATCCGATCAGGAACGCGCCGAGCGCGAGACAGATGAGGCCGCAGGTCAACAGCGCGAAGCGCCCCCAGCTACGCTGATCGCGCGCCGAATATTTGCGGCCGGAATCGGTGATGCTCGCCATACGATACTGTCCCCTTAGGTCAAAACACGCCGGAGCCGCTTCATCCCATCTTCGATCGTGCTTTCGCCGTGGACGATCGCAATGCGGATATAGCGTTGCCCCGGATTTTCAGTGCCCGGATTGGTGATGGCGGTGTATGCGCCCGGCAGCGTGCGGATACCCGCCTCGCGCCACAGCGTCAGCGCCGCGCGCTCGCCGTCGTCGACATCGAGCCATAGGAAGAAGCCGCCATCGGGCCGGTAGAAGCCCCACCGGCCGGCGAGGTAATGTTCGGCGATATCGAATTTGCGGCGATAGAGCGCGCGTACGTCCTCGACATGGCTCTCTTCATTCCACAGCGCGATCCCCGCTTCTTGGATCGGCAGCGGCACTTGCGCCGCGGCGTAAGAGCGCAGATGCGCGAAGCGCTCGAGCAAATGCGGATCGCCGGCGACGAAGCCGCAGCGCAGCCCCGCGGCATTCGAGCGCTTCGAGAGCGAATGGAAGACGAGCACATTTTCGCAGCCGCCGCCGAGGGCGGCGCAGGCTTCGAGCGCGCCGGGCGGTGGCGCGCGATCGTAGAGCTCGCAGTAGCACTCATCGACAGCGAGCACGAAATCGTAAACCCGCGCGAGAGCGATGGCTTTCTTGAGATAATCGAGGCTCGCCACAGCGCCTTGCGGATTGGCCGGGCTGCAGAGATAGAAGAGCGCACAGCGCGCGAGCACGCTTTCCGGGATGGCGCCGAGATCGGGCAGGAAGCCGGTCGCCTTGGTGCAATCGAGATAGATCGTCTCGGCGCCGGCGAGCGTG
>DASXCX010000140.1:0-11351 GCA_036490955.1 Allostellaceae bacterium
TGCTGCCGCACGAGATGGAACTGGTAGACAAGAGGCGTCGGCTCGAAGCCCCAATAGGTTTTGTAATCGAACGCGCCGGTGCCGCGCTTGCTGCGGCCGAAATCGAAAACGTTGCAGCCACGCTCGATCGCCCGTCCCATCAGACGCCAATAGAGCAGATCGAAAGCGTGCAACGGCCGCGCCGCGGGCGTCGCGCCGCCGTAATAGGGCATCGCGACATCCTTGAAGAAATAGGTCATCAGCGCGGCGACGGGACCTTCGGGTCCATTGATCGTCGAGAGCTCGATGGCATTGCCGAATTCCTCGGCAATCGCGGCATAGAAACGGCGCGGCAGAACCGGGGTACCAAGATTGCGCAGGCTCTCCGAATAGATGCGATAGAAAATCTTCGGGTCGGCGGCGGTGTCGACGGTGAGGCTTTTATTGTCGATCGCCTTGCGCAGGTCGGCGCGCTTCTTGCGAGGGATCGCCTTGAGGTTAGCGGCTTCGTCGCGGCCGAGCGCGCGGCGGAAGGTGAAATAGAGCTCGGGCTTTGCGGTCCACGGAATGTCGCGCGGCGTCTCGTGCCGCAGCTCGACGAAATCGACGCCGAGCTTCGCGCCGAGCTGCGCGGCGTCTTCCGCCAAAGCGGCGACGGCTGCTGCATCGGTCGCCGCAATGCCGCCGGCGACGCCGAAAGCCAACGACACCAGCGCATGGCCGAAGAGCCGCGATTTCACCTCGATCAGCGGCAGAATGCCGACGAGCGTATCGCCGCGCCAAGCGCAGCGATAATGCGCGCGGTGGCCGAGGCTCCGCTCGATGACTCGCCGCCAGCCGACACGATGGAAAAAGCTGGTTTCGCCGCGCGCGAAAACGAAGGCCTCCCAGGCCGCTTCGTCGGGCGCTGCGAAACCGCGCACGCTCGGCAGCGGCGCGTCGCGAACCGTCGCGCTCTCAGCGCGCGCCGAAGACGCGGTCGTATTCATCGACCATGGTCTCCCAGGAATAGTGTTGCCGGACATGCGCCGCGTTGAGCGCGCCGAGCGCCGCGCGGTGTTGCGGCGCAGCGGCAAGCGCATTGAGCGCCGCGGCGAAGGCTTGCTCGTCGTTTTTGGCGACGACATAGCCGCGGTTGTCCGGTGCGAGCATCGCTTTCACATCCCCGACATCGACCGATGTGACGGGCAGGCCTACCGCCATCGCTTCCAGCACCGACATCGGCATCTGCTCGGTGTTCGAGGACAGCGCGAAAATATCGAACAGCGAGAGTGCGCGCTGCGGCTCGTCGACGTTGCCGAGGAAGATCACGCGATCGGCGATGCCAAGGCCGTGCGCCAATGCTTCGATCTCGACGCGCTGAACGCCGCTGCCTGCGATCGCGAGGCGGGTAGGCCGGCGCGGATCGAGCCGCGCGAAGACGCGCACCAGCCGCGCGAGGTTTTTTTCCGGCCGCAACGGTGCGACCGTGCCGATGATTATCTCGCCTGGGCTGCGCGCGAAGAGGGGCGCGCCGCCGCGCGACATGGCGAAAGCGTCGGCGTCGATGCCGTTGGGGATATAGCGCAGGCGCGAGGTCGGCAGATGCCATTCGTGTTGGGCGATCGCCTCGAGATTGCGCGATGGCACCACGATCGTGCTCGTGCGCGTCAGCGCGAGGCGGCGCAGCAGCGAGCGCCGCCACAGGCGTTTGTCAGCCTCTTCCGGCCCGAACCCGTCTTCGAAATGAATATGCCGGCACAGGCCGAAGACCGAATTGGCGAGCGCCCATTCAATCGCGCCCCAATTGTAGGTGAGCAGCAGATCGGGCTTGGCTGCGAGGAGGAAACGGCGGAGCGCGAACGTCGCGGCGGGCAATGACCGATGTTCGCGCGGCATCGTGCCGACGCTGGTGCTTAGCGCCGAATCGAGCAGGGTGGCGGCGCCGCGATTGCCGTCGAGCGCGAGGATGCGATGGCGATAGCGATCGCCGAGCGCGTTGATCGCCCGCGCCAGCCTCACCTGCACGCCGCCGACCGCAAAGCTCGGCAGGATATGCAGCAAGCGAGGGATAGGCGCAGCGCGACCCCCGAGCGTCTGCGGGGGCGCTTCCAGACCCGCGAATTCGATCACCATGAATAGGAAGTAGCCTTGAAAAGGCTAAGGAATCGATAGTGCAGGCGCGCGGCCCAGCTTTCGGAAAACAACCCAAACGTGCAGCGAATCCGATCAATCGTGCGCTATCGGCCCAGGGTGGAATAGCCGAGGAATGCATGGGGCGGTCGGCGACGCTGCAAAGACGGGATCGGTCAAAAAAAATCCAATTAAATCAATTAAATAGAGGATGACCAAAGATTCGAGAATCGACCGACGAATCGATATAGCTCGTTAAAGCCGTTCGCGATCGTCGGCGAACTCGCGCGCCAGATTGCTGGCGAGATAGCGGCGGGCAAAACGCAGCAACTCAAGGTCGTAGCTTAGCTTGGCGATGGCTTCGAGATCGCGGAAATAAGCGTAGAGCTGATTGAGGCTTAAATGGCTGGCCAGCCAGCGGACAAAATTTTCCGGTGTCTTGACCCAGAGCGGCATGGGGCCGATCGGTGGTTCGATGCGCGGCTTGGCGTTGTGCAGGATCCGCCAGCGCCGGCGGGACAACTGTCCCTCTGGCGAGGCGCCGGCGGCAAGCGTCCAGCCCGGCCGCGACGGCGCACCGGTGTAAGTCCGAGACATGTGACGAGCTCCTTCCTCCGCAACGGGCATTTGCCCTTATTCCGAATGACAAAATAAAAAAAGAGCGTTGGTTAATTCAATACTTATTTTAACGAAAAATGATAAATGATCGTAATACGTTGTTTTTCGAATTAACAAATATTATTTGGAAACATGACTACTTATCTTTCCTGCGCGATCGTGTTTTGCTTTTCAGCACTGCGAGCGGGTTAAGCAAGGTGCTGCGCTCGCACCGCTCGGCCGGACCCTGAGCTCGGGTCAATTCGCGGCGCAGAAGGACGAGGGAGGGTCGTTTGGCTCCATTGTGTTGCCCCGCTGCAACAGGTCGTGGCGAAATTGCATGATAGTCGTATGGAGGCTTGCGGCTAAGCCCCTGGTACCGGTATCAAATTCAGTAGCTTTTCATCGCTAAGCATAGGTTTGGAGGTCCATATGACGGCAATTCGCGGCGCTCTTATCGGCGGCGCTCTTCTGCTCGCAACGGCCGCGAGTGGCTTCGCACAGACCGGTCCGACTGGTCCTTATGTTCGGCTTGAAGGTGGCTTGTCGGTTCCGGGCGACATTACTGTGCGGTCCAGTACCGGGGCTAGCGCGAGCATCGACCGCGACCTGGGGTTCATCGGCGGTATCGCGGGCGGCTATCAGTTCGGTCCGTTCCGCGCCGAACTTGATGCTGACTACAGCCAGAACGACGTCAGCTCGATCAAGAGCGGTGCCGCCAGCGTTGGCCTTCGCGGCAACACGGCTAATCTCAGCGTCATGGTGAATGGCCTCTACGACATCAATCTCGGTATGCCGATTGTCCCGTATATCGGCGCCGGTATTGGTACGACCGATTACAGGGCCAACAACATTCGGTCGACGACGGGCGCAACAGTGCTCACGGGAGATCGTTGGGGCTTTGCGGTGCAGCCGATCGTCGGCGTGTCCTATTCGATCACGCCGCAGATCTCGGTCGCCGGCGAATACCGTTATCTCTATGGCGTCGATGAGGTGCATGCGGGCACGGCGACGTTCACCAACCGCGAGCATCACTTCCTGCTCAGCGCGACATGGCATTTCGGCTCGCCCGCGGCACCGCCGCCGGCTCCGGTTGCTGCGCCGCCGGCACCGCCGCCGGCAGCTGTCGCACCGCAGAAGCAAGTCTTCATCGTGTTCTTCGAGTTCGACAAATCGGCACTGACGGCTGATGGCCGGAAGGTCGTCGACGCGGCAGCGTCGGCGTTCAAGTCGGGCAAGTCGGGCATTGCGATCGCCGGCTATACCGACCTCGCCGGCACGCAGCAGTACAATCTGGCGCTTTCCAAGCGCCGTGCCGATACGGTCAAAGCCGCCCTCGTGCGCGATGGCGTGCCGACTTCGGCGATCGACGAGAGCTGGCACGGCAAGGAAAATCCGCGCGTGCCGACGGCGGATGGCGTGCGCGAGCCGCAGAATCGCCGCGTCGAGATTACGATGTAACAAGCGAGTCCAAGGGGGTCTAACGGCCATCGGCCCGGGAGCAATCCCGGGCCGATGTGTTTTTGGCGAGATGTATGTGACGGCCTGGGTGTAACCCGGGGCCGATATGTCTCTGCGGAAGCAGCGCTGCCCGTCAGAGACGATCGACGCTAGTCGCGGCTGTTCTTTGATTCATCGAAGAAGCGGACACGCTTCGTCGGCGCGCCAAGCGAGCGGCGCTCGACGATAGGCGCGCGGCGCACGACGACCGGCGCCGGGCTGTAGTCCGCCGCCATTGCGGCCGCTGGTACCGCTGCGCGCGGCATCGTCGGGCGCGCGGGCCGCCGAGCCGGTGCGCCCGGCTTCGCCTGACCTGGCGCGCGCTTCTTTGGCTCGGGTGCTTTGCGTACTTTCAAATGACGCGAATCGATCACTTGACCGTCGAGCGACTGGATTGCCGTCTCGACGGCGCTGGGCGGCGCGAGGCTCACCAAACCGCGCGGCGCTCGCTCGCTGTCGCCTTGTGGATGCTCGATCACTGCGCCCAGCACCAAGCCGTAATCGTCGAACAACGCCGCCAGCGTCGAGCCGGTGAAGTTTTCCGGCATATTCGTGACGACGATGTTGCCTTTGAACTGAGCCGCGCGCATCTCAAGATTCCCAGTCTATTTTGCGACGCATCATAAACGTATTCTTCCGCATTGGGCTCCCGCTTTCTTCGAACTCTCTGCTTCCGAGAACGCATAGGCGGCGGGCCGGCCGAAAACCCGTGATGTGATGCGGAATCGCGGCGCATCGCCAAAAAAGCTGCGATTTTTACCGCCCGATCGGCCATGCAATTTTAGGCGCAGTTGCGCCCAAATCTCCCCATTCCGTGCGGCGATTCGCGATTCGCGCGCAAAAGCCGCGACGATCGGTTCCGATGCGCGAGTCTAGAAAACGAGCCCCACGCCTTGCAACAGCAGCACGAGATTAAGCGTCAGGACGATGACAGCGGCGACGCAAGCGAGGGCTGTCGTCATTCGCCCATTCACCATATCGCCCATGACTTCCCGTTGGGCCGTGAAGATCAGCAGCGCGATCATGGGAAGCGGTAGGGTCAAGCTGAGCAATACCTGACTGATGACCAGCGCGCGGGTCGCGTTGACGTCAAGGCCGACCACGATGAAAGCGGGGATCATGGTCACGGCGCGCCGCAGCCAGATCGGGATCCGGAAGCCCACGAAGCCTTGCATGATGAGCTGACCCGCCAGCGTGCCGACCGTCGCGCTCGAGATGCCCGAAGCGATAAGGGAGGCGAGGAAGATGGCCGCTGCGGCACCGCCCAACAGCGGCGCGAGCGTGCGATACGCGGTCTCGATTTCCGCGACGTCGCTATGTCCGTCATGGAAGGCATTCGCGGCCATCACCACCATCGCCATATTGACGAGGCCGGCGAGCGACAGCGCGACGATAACTTCGCGGTTCGAGAAACGGACGAGCCAGCGCCGCTCGACGTCGTTTTGCGCGATGATGCGCGCTTGCGTCAGACCGGAATGAAGATAGATCGCATGCGGCATGACCGTCGCGCCGATGATGCCGACGGCGAGCAGCAGCGCGGCGCGATCGGGCAAGACCGGGCCGAGCGAGTGCGCCGCTTCGCGCCAATCGACCGGCGAGATGAATAGCTCGACGACGTAGCACAGCGCGATCACGGCAACGAGGCCGCCGATGGCGAGTTCGATCGGGCGAAAGCCGGAGCGCTCGAGACCCAAGATGCCGTAGACGATCATGCCGGTGACGACCATGCCGGCGAGCAATGGCAGGCCGAGGAGCAACGATAGCCCTATGGCGCCGCCGAGGAATTCGGCGAGATCGGTCGCCATCGCGGCGATCTCGCTCACGATCCACATCGCGATGACGACGGGTTTGGGGAAGCGGTCGCGACAAAGCTCCGCAAGGTTTTTGCCCGTGACGATGCCGAGCTTTGCGGAAAGCCCTTGAAACAGCATCGCAACGAGGTTGGCCAGCACCACGACCCAGAGCAGGCGATAGCCGTAGCGCGCGCCGGCTTGAATATTGGTCGCGAAGTTACCGGGATCGATATAGGCGATCGATGTCACCACGGCCGGCCCTAGAAAAGGCAACCAGCTACGCCAGCCATGGCGTCGGCCTGCCAGCGCTTCGCGAATATCGCGCCGTGTCCGCTCGCTGAGGCTCGGCCGGGGAGTAGGGTGGTCCATTGCTCGTTTCTTATGCGCCGCGCAGTCGGGCCGATCTCGGCTCTCCACCGGCGTTATCGCTATAATGCGGCAGCCGGGCAAGGGATCAGAAAATCGCCGAGCGCCCGGCAAAGGATCAAGAGGGAGAGCACATGACCGACGCGAATAAGAACCGCAGCATCGAGCAACGTCTACAGGCGATCGAAGATCGGCTCGAGATCCTCAATCTCGTTGCCGCGCACCCGCCGGGTGCCGACAGCGCTTCGCACGATTTTGCGGAGTCCTTCTGGCTGGCGGACGGGACGGTCGATATGGCGGGGCAAACCAAGGGCTATGAATCGATGATCGGCGTCCTCAACACGCCAGGTTTCGCCGAGGCCCAGCGTCAGGGCATTTGTCATTTCACCGGCCTGCCGCATATCGTGATCGACGGCGACAGCGCCGTTGCGACGTCCTATCTCCAGATCCTCGCCGCCGATCCCGACGGCAAGCCTTTCGACCTGTCGGCACACGGCACATCGAAAGGCTTCCGCGTCTTGCGGCTGTCGGCCAATCGCTGGGAGTTGCAGCGCACGCCCGAAGGCTGGCGGATCAAAAATCGAATGGTGCGCGGCATGGACAACCCGGCGTCGCGCGAGCTCCTGAAGAAGACGACAGCCGGCGCCGCGGCTTAGCGACTCACGCCAGCGTCTCGGCGAGCAGTTTCAGCGCGGCGGCGCCGAAGGCGCGCATGTTGGCGATGCGGTCGCCCTGTCGCGTCTCGATGGTGATGGCGCGTTCAACCGCGCCGGCTATTGCGATGCAACTGTGGCCGGGCGCATCGCCGTAGCGATTTCCCGTCGGGCCGGTCGCTCCCGTCTCGCCAATGGCCCAATCGGCACCGAAGCGCTCGCGCACGCGCCGTGCGGCGAGCAAGGCGTAGGCCTCGGTCGAGGGCCGCATGCCGGCCAGATCGGACTCGCCGAGACCGAGAAAAACCAGTCGCGATTTCACCGTGTAGACGACCGCGCCGCCGAGGAAATAATCCGACGCGCCGGGCAGGGCGAGCAACGCGCTCGCGATCAGCCCACCGGTCGAAGACTCGGCGATGGCGATGTGTTGCTTCTTGGCGCGCAGTAAGGTGGCGGCACGTTCGGCGAGCGGTAAAAGCGTGTCCATTGCCTTCTCCATCAACTCATGGTGACGATGCCAAGCAGACCGGCGGCGGCGAAAAGCCAGAGCGGGTTTAGCTTCGTGCCGAGCGCGACCACCGCCGTTACAACCGTGACGGCGAAGGTCAGCCAATCATGGTCGGCGGCGCCGCTCAAGACGAGCGCCGAGGAGAACACCAGGCCAATCGTGACCGGCGCGAGACCGGTTTGTGTTGCGCGCCGCCACGGCGCATTGCGAAAGCGGTGCCAGAGGCCGCCGACGACGAAAGCCATCGTGCCCGCCGGCACGACGATCGCGAGCGTCGCGGTGATCGCGCCGAGCATCCCGGCGACCTGCCAGCCGATCAAGGCGAAGATGAGGAAATTGGGTCCGGGCGCCGCTTGGGCGATGGCAAAAAAATCCGCGAATTGCTGGTCGGTCAGCCAATGCTGCGTGTCGACGACGAAGCGGTGCGCGTCGGGCAGGACGACATTGACGCCACCGAAAGATAAGAGCGACAGCAGCGCGAAACGCGTCGCGATTTGCAGCAGTATCGCGCCTTGATTCATGATTGGCGCCACCAGGCGATGGCGACGCTCAGGGGTGCGAGCGTGAGCATCACGTCGAGGAGAGGAAATCGCAGCATGCCGACGCCGATGAAGGCGGCGAGGCCGAAAAATATCGAGAGCGGGCGCCGGCGGTGCGGTTGCGCCAGTCGCACCCCGATGGTGATGATGAACCCCGCGGCCGCGGCGGATATGCCGCTCAAAAAGCCGTGGATGAAGGCTATCTGTCCGAATTCGGAATAAAGAAAGCCGAGTAGGATGAAGATAACGAGCGGCACCGAGAATACGCCGGCAAGGGCGGCGAGGGAGCCGGAAAGCCCGTGCTGGCGCTGGCCGAGGCACATTGCGAAATTGACGATGTTGGGACCGGGCAGGAATTGGCAGAGGCTCAACGTCTCTGTGAAATCCTCGTCATTCATCCAGCGGCGCTGCGTCACCAGCGCTTGATGCGCCCAATTGATCGCGCCGCCGAAGCCCGAAAGGCTGATCTGCATGAACGCGACGTAGAGATCGACGAGCCCGTCGACCCCAGCGCGCGGCGCGGCGATGTCCTGGGCGTCGCTCACCCGCGCTGCCCGCGCTTACCCCATCGTCTTTCGATCACGGGAGGAGCGTGACCACGACCTGATGCGCCGCGACGCCGTTGCGTCCGCTTGGCGGAGCATCCGCCTCTTTCTCGATCTTGCTTGCGGGCACGCCTTTTTGCGCAAGCACCTGCATTACGGTGGCGGCGCGCTGGTCGGCGAGCGTCGCATCATGCGCCGTGTCGCCGTCGGCGCGGCCGGCAATCGCGATTTTCGAGGGCGAGACGTCTTTGACAGCATCGACAATCGTGCCGACGATCCGCTGTCCGTCTTGCGTCAAGTCAGCGCTATCGGTGTCGAAGTAGACAAGGTAGCTGCGCGGCTGCTCGAGCTTCGGCGCACAGGCCGCAAGCAGCGCAAGCACGGCAATCCCTGAAAAACGAAAAACGGGAACGCGCCGCATGTTCAGTCGCCCTCTTCGACGATATGCCCATCCGCCGTGACCGCGATGTTGAGCTGCTGGCCGCCCTTCATGGCCGTGCCGTGCCAAGAATTATCGCAGCCTTTGCGGAGATGGCTCGGGTTCTCGTAGCCGGCTTTGACGAGGCGGCCGCGGATCTCCTCGGCGGTGGTCTTGTCGAGGCGGGTCCCGGGGTCGCAGGCAGCGTGTGCTGCCGAAATTAAGGGGGCATTCTGCTGAGCAAGAGAAAGCAGTACGCCAACAGCAATTATCGCGGATCGGATCAGCGTGTGTCTCATATGCCCATCCTTGAGAGCGTTCTGGGCGGCGGGGGAAGGCGTGCAGCGTCGATTATAGTGTTAGCCTTGAGATGGCGTCGAGTATGGCGATCGGCGCGCCATCGCTGCGCTTGCCGCGCAGCGGTCGGCTGCCGTGTTCGATCGCGCCTTGGCCGCCGATCGAGGCCGCAAGTTGTTGAGCGATATTTTCGGTGCCGGAATTTCCGGCTGGTGCGCCGGTCGGGGCTCGGCTAGTCAGCGACGTAATGGACGATCGCGGCGCTGCCAGCCGCCAAGACGCTCATCGCCACGATGATCATGACGATGGACGAATTTCCTGCGGCGCGATAGCCGAAGCCGCAAGCCGCGACTATCGCCAGCACCAACAGGACAAGCGTCTCGAGACCGATCGCGGACGTGTCTCCGCCGAAGCAAACGGCGGGCGCAATCGATCCCAATCCGGTCGACACCAGAAGCCTGCATAAGAGCAGGCCACACATCGCGATGATGTCCATCGTGGCAAGCCCGCTTAAAGTCTGTTAGGACTCTTTGCAAATAATCGTTCACAAAAGGTCAACGGACGCAAAGATTGAAGCGTTTGCGCGCCGTCGTCATCCCGATTTCGTACCAAAGTTCGGCAAGGAATTAGCGCGTAATTGATTTTATCGGTGCGTCCGTCGGGATTCGAATCCGGGCCCCCTGTGCGGACTCGGTCAGTCAGCTGCAACGCTAGGGCGTATTGGCCGGCATCGGCTGCATTGTAACCGGCTGGACCTTTTCGATTAATCTTGCGAGACGTTCGTACGAATTTGCGGCGGCGATCATGTGCTCCTGGGCATCCGGCGGAAGCCCTCTCGCGATACGCCGGGCATCGGCGGCCTTTCCGCGCCAGTAAGCCGGCGTGTCGCTTATGGGTGGGCCGCCGATCGCGTCCATTTCGCATCTCACAACCAAACCAGGCGGGAGTGCGGGACGAATTCTGCGATTGCCGCTGTCTCTCTGCCGTCAGCGCCCAAGAGGCCTCGGCCGACGATATCGCGATAATGCACACCGCCCCGTTGAGTTCCAAGCAATTTTGTGCGAACCCGTCCAAACAGCCGAGCTAATTTTTGGGTTCGGCGCGCGATTGCGCGGACACGTGTGGGGAGGTGATCGGTTTGAGACACCGGCCTCGCAATCGTAACGACGATAAAGTGGCGGACTTACGGGGATTTTCGGGAAAATGGGGCGCCGCGGCGATTTGAGACTTTCCGAGCAAAATCGCGACGCCGAGGGTCGATCGCGCGCGATATTTGAGACTTTCCGATCACCTTCCGAGCAAAAGAAAACCGCGAGCCGCAATGATTTCCTCAATCGCCGCGCGTCAGAGTTCGCAGCCGAAAAGTCTGACCGATGGCACGATCGCGCTCTCACGCGTCAGAGTTTCGCCTAAGCCATTGAAGTGTGCGGGTTTTGCGGACGCCCGACGCCGCGCGCAGCGCGCGTTAACTCTTGCCGAAGTCTGACCGCGCTAACGGTCGCCATTCCACACTTCCGCGAGAAGGTCATCCGCCATCTGGCCCATGACCTCGCGGTCCTCGGTCGAGACGCCGAGATAGGGCCGCGCCGGGATCGTCACCTTGCGCGCGAAAACGACCCGATTCCCCATGCGAAAAACCAGCGCATCGGCCGAGCGCGGGACGATCGTGCCGCCCTTTTGGTTGATCGCGGCATAGACCTTCGGAGAGCCCCAGGCGAGCTGGTTGGCGGTGACCTGGTAGACGAGCGAGCCCATGAGCTGCCCGCTTTCGCGCAGGATGCCGGGGCCGCGCTTGCCGGCGGCATAGACGCGGTTGAGCGGCGTCCAGGGCTTGCCGTCCGGGCCGCGCGCGGCGAGGAAGCGCGCCCGCGTCGCCTTGATCTGATATTCGCCCCAATTCTTGAAGAGCGGCGGGATGAGGTTGGGGTCGACGGCCGTCACGCGCGCGATCGCGTCGCTGACGCCTTGGTCCTTTACCGTTACCTTGATCGAAACCTGTGCCATGCCTATTCTCACATCACCGAAGGCGACGGTCGGGATGCAG
>DASXCX010000141.1:0-12736 GCA_036490955.1 Allostellaceae bacterium
CAAGAACGGCAGCCCGGTTCATCTGGCGGATGTCGCGCAGATCATCGACGGTGCGCAGAACGACAAGCTCGCCGCCTGGGCCAACCGCACGCCGGCGGTGATCCTCAATATTCAGCGCCAGCCGGGCGCCAACGTCATTCAGGTCGTCGACAGCATCAAGGCCTTGCTACCGCAGCTTCAGGCATCGCTGCCGGCCTCGATCGACGTGCAGATCCTGACGGATCGCACCAACACGATCCGCGCCTCGGTGCGCGACGTCGAATTCGAGCTGATCCTCGCCGTCGTGCTCGTGGTCTTGGTCATTTTCCTCTTCTTGCGCACGTGGCGCGCGACGATCATTCCGAGCCTTTCCGTGCCGTTGTCGCTCGTCGGCACCTTCGGCGCGATGTATCTTCTCGGTTACAGCCTCAACAACCTCTCCCTGATGGCGCTGACCATCGCGACCGGCTTTGTCGTCGACGATGCCATCGTGATGATCGAGAACATCGCCCGCTATATCGAGGAAGGCGAATCGCCGATGCGGGCCGCGCTCAAAGGCGCGGAGCAGATCGGCTTCACGATCGTGTCGTTGACCGTGTCGCTGATCGCCGTGCTGATCCCGCTGCTCTTCATGGGCGACGTCGTCGGTCGACTCTTCCGCGAATTCGCCGTGACGCTGGCGGTCACCATTCTGATCTCGGCGGGCGTGTCGCTGACCCTCGTGCCGATGCTCTGCGCGCGCATTCTTCGCCGCACCACTGCCGCCACGGAAGGCGCGTTCGAGCGTCGCAACCGCGAGACCTTCGATTGGTTGCTGCGCGGCTACGACCGCTCGCTGACCTGGGTGCTCGACCGCCAAGCGCTCTTCCTCCTCGTCGCCCTCGTGACGCTGGCGCTGACGGTCGTGCTCTATATCTACATCCCGAAGGGCTTTTTCCCGGTTCAAGACACGGGATTCATCCAGGCGATTACCGAAGGTCCGCAATCGATCTCCTTCCAGGCGATGTCCGAGCGGCAACAGGCGATGGCCGACGTCATCCTGAAAGACCCTGCGGTCGACAGTGTTTCGTCGTTCATCGGCGTCGACGGCACCAATGTCACGCTGAACAGCGGCCGCATCCTCATCAATCTCAAGGACCCATCGGAACGCGACGACGTCAGCACCGTCATCCGGCGGATCGAGCGCTCGGCGGCGGCCGTCACCGGCGTATCGCTCTATATGCAGCCGGTTCAGGATTTGACGATCGATGCCACGGTCAGCCGCACGCAATACCGCTTCATTGTCGAAGACGCGAACCCGACCGAGTTGACGCAATGGGTGCCGAAACTCGTCAGCGCGATGGCGGCGATGCCCGAATTCGAGGATGTCGCCAGCGATCTGCAACAGGAGGGGCTCTCCGCCTACATCCAGATCGATCGCGATACCGCCGGGCGCTTCGGCATCACGCCGGCGACGATCGACAATGCGCTGTACGATGCTTTCGGCCAGCGCATCGTCTCGACCATCTTCACCCAGAGCAATCAATACCGGGTGATCCTCGAGACCGATCCTGCCCTGCAAAACAACCTCGATTCGCTTAGTGCGATTTATCTTCCCTCGTCGGTCGCGAGCAGCGGGCAGGTGCCGCTTTCCACGATCGCGACGGTGCGCGTCGAGACGGTGCCGCTGCAGATCAATCACTTCGGCCAGTTTCCCGCGAACACCGTGTCGTTCAACCTCGGGTCCGGGGTTTCGCTCGGCGCCGCGGTCGCCGCGGTCAAGCAGGCCGAGCAGCAGATCGGCGTGCCGGCGAGCATGATTACCTCGTTCCAGGGCGAGGCTTCGGCCTTCCAGGCGGCGCTCAGCAACGAGGTCTTCCTCATCGTCGCGGCGATCATCATCGTCTATATCGTCCTCGGCGTGCTCTATGAGAGCTTCATCCATCCGGTGACGATCCTCTCGACCTTGCCCTCGGCCGGCATCGGCGCGTTGCTCAGCCTGATGCTGTTCGGCGACGATCTCGGCGTCGTCGCCATCATCGGCATCGTGCTGCTGATCGGCATCGTCAAGAAGAACGCGATCATGATGATCGACTTCGCGCTCGATGCCGAACGCAACGGCGGCAAGTCGCCGCGCGATGCGATCCATCAGGCGTGTCTTTTGCGATTGCGCCCGATCCTCATGACGACCATGGCGGCGATCCTCGGCGCGCTGCCCCTGATGCTCGGCACCGGCACCGGCTATGAGCTGCGCCAGCCGCTCGGCATCAGTATCGTCGGCGGTCTCCTCGTCAGCCAATTGCTGACGCTTTTCACCACGCCGGTGATCTATCTCGCTTTCGATCGGCTGGGACGGCGGCTTGCGCGCTACTTCCCGGAGCCCGAGCCGGAGGACCGAGCCGAGAGCGAGGGGCCCGCCGAATGAGCTTCTCCAGCGTCTTTGTCCGGCGCCCGATCGCCACGACGCTACTGACACTGGGCATCGCGCTTGCCGGCATCGTCGCGTTCGATTCGCTGCCGGTATCGCCGCTGCCGCAGGTCGATTTCCCGACCATCTCGGTGCGCGCCCAGATGCCGGGCGCCAGTCCGCAAGTCATGGCGTCGACCGTGGCGACACCGCTCGAGCGCCATCTCGGCCAGATCGCGGACGTGACGGAGATGACCTCGTCGAGCTCGGTCGGCTCGGCGCGCATCACTCTGCAATTCGGTCTCGATCGTGATATCGACGGCGCCGCGCGCGATGTGCAGGCGGCGATCAACGCCGCGCGCGCCGATCTGCCGACCAGCCTGCGAAGCAATCCGACCTATCGCAAGGTCAATCCCGCCGACGCGCCGATCATGATCCTGGCGCTGACTTCGACGACGCTGACCCGCGGCCAGATCTACGACGCCGCCGATACGGTGATCCAAGAGAGGCTGTCGCAGATCACCGGCGTCGGCGAGGTCGATGTCAGCGGCAGCTCGCTACCCGCGGTCCGCGTCGAGCTCAACCCGCAAGCGCTCGCCAATTACGGCATCGCGCTCGAAGACGTACGCGCGGCGCTGTCCTCGGCCAACGCCCATGCGCCCAAAGGCGCGATCCAGCAGAACGGCAATAATTACCAGATCTACACCAACGACCAGGCGAGCAAGGCGGGGGAATATCAAAACCTGATCATCGCCTATCGCAACGGCTCGGCGGTGCGGCTGTCGGATATCGCCGAGATCAACGATTCGGTCGAGAATCTGCGCAATTTCGGGTTGGCGAACGGCGATCCGGCCGTGCTGGTTCTGGTCACGCGCAGTCCCGGCGCCAACATCATCAGCACCATCGATTCCATCCTCGATGTGTTGCCGCAGCTCGAAGCCTCGATCCCGAGCGATATCAAAGTCACCGTCGTGACCGACCGCTCGACGACGATCCGCGCCTCGCTGCACGATGTCGAGCGCACCCTCACGATCGCGGTGGTGCTCGTCATCGTCGTGGTGTTCCTGTTCTTGCGCGATCCGCGAGCCGGCCTCATTCCGACGGTGGCGGTGCCGGTCTCGCTGCTCGGCACGATCGGCGTGATGTGGTTGCTGGGCTTCAGCCTCGACAATCTCTCGTTGATGGCGCTGACGATCTCGACCGGCTTCGTCGTCGACGATGCGATCGTCGTTCTCGAGAACATCATGCGCCATGTCGAGGCGGGCATGTCACGGCTGCAGGCGACATTGCTCGGCGCGCGCGAAGTCGGCTTCACCGTGCTGTCGATGAGCGTTTCGCTCGTCGCCGTCTTCATCCCAATCCTGATGATGGGCGGCATCATCGGCCGGTTGTTCCGCGAATTTGCGATCACGCTGTCGGTCGCGATCCTCGTCTCGCTCGCGATCTCGTTGACGACGACGCCGATGATGTGCGCGCTGTTCCTGCGCCGGCCGAAATCAGTCGAGGAAGGCGAGGGATGGCTCGGCCGTATCTCCGAGCGTGCTTTTGGCGCGGTGCATCGCGGCTACGAGCGCAGCCTTGCCTGGGCGCTCGACCATGGGCGCGTCACGATGCTGATCCTCCTGGCGACGCTCTGCCTCAATGTCTTCCTCTTCATCATCGTGCCCAAGGGCTTTTTCCCGCAACAGGATACCGGCCGCCTCATCGGCGGTTTGCAGGGCGATCAGAGCATCTCTTTCCAGCTCATGCGCACGAAATTGTCGCAGATGATGGCGATCGTCGCGAAAGATCCAGCGGTCGAATCGGTCGCCGGCTTCACCGGGGGTGGCCAGACCAATTTCGGCAATATGTTCGTGACCCTCAAGCCGCTCGGTCAGCGCAATGTGAGCGCCGATGGCGTCATTAATCGCTTGCGCCGCGAGCTCAACCAAGTACCGGGCGCTTCGCTCTTCCTGCAATCGGTGCAGGACGTGCGCGTCGGCGGGCGGCAGAGCAATGCCCAATATCAATATACGATGCAGGGCGACGATCTCGACGAGCTCTATAGCTGGGTCCCGAAGATCAATGCCGAGTTGCAAAAGCTGCCGGAGCTGACCGACGTCAATTCCGACTTTCAGCAGAAAGGTTTGGAAACCGATCTCAAGATCGATCGCAGTGCGGCGGCGCGGCTCGGCCTCACCGTCAGTCAGATCGACAACACGCTCTATGACGCTTTCGGCCAGCGTCAGGTGTCGACGATTTTCAATGCGCTCAATCAGTATCACGTCGTGATGGAGGTCGAGCCGCGCTATTGGCAAGATCCGGCGACGCTCGCCGACATCTATGTCAGCACTGCCGGCGCGATCAGCTCGGTGCAATCGACCAATGCTCTTGCCGGCACCACAGTGTCGCCGACCGGCAGCGGCGCGAGCGGGCCGAATCTCAGCCAGGATGCGGTGCGCAATCAGCAGACCAATTCGCTGACCACGACGGGGCGCACCAGCGCTTCGACCGGCGCATCGGTCAGTACCAGCGTCGAGAAAATGGTGCCGCTCGCGGCCGTCAGCTCCTATGGCCCGGGAACGACGCCGCTCTCGGTCGCCCATCAGGGGCTTGCCGTTGCGTCGACGATCTCCTTCAACCTCGCGCCAGGCGTCTCGTTGAGCGATGCGACCGTTGCGGTCGATGACGCGGTGCTGAAGCTGGGTGTGCCGACCACGATCCGGGGCACGTTCCAGGGAACGGCGCAAGTCTTCCAGGCCTCGCTCAAGAACGAGCCGGTGCTGGTCCTGGCCGCGCTTATCACCGTCTATGTCGTACTCGGCATCCTTTATGAGAGCTATATCCATCCGATCACGATCCTTTCGACGCTGCCGTCGGCGGGCGTCGGGGCGGTTCTCGCGCTCCTCGTCTTCGGCACGCAATTCGACATCATCGCCTTGATCGGCATCTTCTTGCTGATCGGCATCGTCAAGAAGAACGCGATCATGATGATCGATTTCGCGATCCATACGCAGCGTGCGAACAATCTGGCCCCGCGCCATGCGATCTTCGACGCGTGCATGCTGCGTCTGCGGCCGATCTTGATGACGACCATGGCGGCGATCTTCGGCGCGCTGCCGCTGGCGGTGGGCCACGGCGAAGGCAGCGAGATTCGCCGTCCGCTCGGCATCGCCATCATCGGCGGGCTGATCGTCAGTCAGCTCCTGACGCTCTACACGACGCCGGTCATCTATCTCTATCTCGATCGCTTCCGGGTCTGGCTTAGGGCGTATTTTGGCCGCCGCGCCAACCGGATCGACCGCGATGCCATCGGGGACAAGGCATGATCGTTTCTTTGACGCGTCCGCTGCTTGCCGGCGTCGCGTTGATCGCGCTGGCCGCCTGCACGGTCGGGCCCGATTACGAGAAGCCCTCCGCGCCGGTGCCTGCGACTTATAAAGAGGTCGACGGCTGGAAACCCGCGGCCCCGAAGCAGGCGGCGAGCGGCGAGCCCTGGTGGTCGATCTATGACGATCCCGTGCTCGACAACCTGGAACGCCAGATCGATGTCTCGAACCAGACGTTGAAGGCGAACGAAGCCGCGTACCGCCTATCGCAAGCGCTCGTGGCCGAGGCACGCGCCGGTTTCTTTCCGACCTTCGATATCAACGGCTCGGCGATCCGCAGTGGGGGCGGTGGCGGTAGCGGATCGAGTGGCCGCGGCGGCGCGTCGAGCGCTGGCGGCTTCTCGGGCGGAAGCCGCGGCGGCTTTGCGCAGAACAGTTTTCAGGTCGATGGCGAAGCGAGCTGGGTGCCTGATATCTGGGGCTCGGTCCGGCGCACCGTCGAAAGCGATATCGCGAGTGCGCAGGCGAGCGCCGCCGATCTCGCCGCGGCGCGTCTTTCGGCGCAGTCGACGCTGGCGGCCGATTACTTTCAGCTCCGCGTCGAGGATGAGCTTGCGCAATTGCTCAGCGACGAGGTCGATGCCTTCGGCCGCTCGCTGCAAATCACACAGAACCGTTACAAAGCCGGCACGGCCGCCAAGACCGATGTCATGTCAGCGACTGCCCAGCTCGAGAACACGCGCGCGCAGCAGACCGCGACGGGCGTGCAGCGCGCCGAATTCGAGCATGCGATTGCCGTTCTGGTCGGCAAGCCGCCGGCCGAGTTCTCGATCGCGGCGGCGAAACTCCCTGCCGCCGTCCCGGTCATGCCGCCTGACGTGCCGTCGCTCTTGCTCGAGCGCAATCCGACGATCGCGGCGAGTGAGCGCGCTATGGCGGCGGCCAACGCCAAGATCGGCGTGGCTGTCGCCGGCTACTTCCCGAACATCACGCTCGGTGGCTCATACGGGCAGCAGAGCTCGTTCCTGCATACGTTGTTCACCGCCGCGAGCAGCGTCTGGTCTTTTGGTCTTACCAACATCTCACTGCCGATCTTCAATGGCGGTTTGACCTCGGCGCAGGTCGCTGCGGCACGCGCGACCTATGACGAGACGGTGGCCGATTATCGGCAATCCGTGCTTGTGGCCTTCCAGCAGGTCGAGGACGAGCTCGCCGCTTCGCGCATCCTCGAGCTGCAAGCGACGGTGCAGGATCGCGCGGTTGCCGCGGCACGCGAGGCCGAGCAGCTCGCGCTCAATCAGTATCGCGCCGGTACGGTCGATTACACCACCGTGATCACGGCGCAGACGACGGCGCTTTCGAATGAGGAGACGGCGGTCAATCTGCATCAGACGCGGCTCGTTGCCAGCGTCAACTTGGTCGATGCGCTGGGCGGCGGCTGGGGAAGCGGCGAGTTGCCGAATGTCGACCAGGTGGAAGAAGGCGCGACGCCGTTTTCGCCGCCATTGCCGCCGCCGCCGCACGACGAGAAATAGCCGCCCACTCGGCAAGTGGGCAGCAAAGAGGTTGCGCCGAGATTCAGCCTTGGACTTAAATGAGCCCGCGTGCCGAAAAATGGCGCGCGGGAGAGGGGAGGAGCTATCGTGGCGCAGGCGCAAACCGTCGATCTTGCTCGCATCATCGACTCGCAGAAGATCGGTGCATTTCATATCAGCCTGGTCGTCGTCTGCTTCATCGTGGTGATGGCGGATGGTTACGACATCAGCGCGGCGGCGACTGCCGCTCCTGCGCTGATCCGCGAATGGCATATCACGCCCGTGGCGCTCGGCGGGCTCTTCAGCGCGGGGCTGTTCGCCGGTCTTTTCGGTCCGCCGCTCTTCGGCTGGGTCGCCGACCACTACGGGCGCCGCGCCGCGATCGTCGGCGGCTTGACGTTCTTCGGCATCTTCACTTGGGCCTCGGTTCTCTCCCAAGAATTGAGCACGTTGATCTGGCTTCGCTTCATCGCCGGCATCGGCATCGCGGGCGTGTTGCCGATCGCGACTGCGCTGGTCGCCGAATTCGCGCCGCGGCGCGTGCGCGCGACACTTTTCGTATTGATGTTTTGCGGCGTGACCTTCGGCGGCGCGATCCCGGGCTTCGTCGGCAAAGCCTATATGGCCACCCATGGCTGGCAGATCCTTTTCGTGGTCGGCGGGATCGCACCGATTATCGTCGCGATCATCGCGATGTTTACGCTGCCGGAATCGATCAAGTTCCTGTCGCTGAAGGCCGAGCGGCGTCAGCGTCTGGTGAATCAGATCGAGCGCATGCAGCCGGGGCTCAATCTCGATCCGAACTCGGTCTTCACGATCGGCGACGAGGTCAACAAGAAGGAATTCTCCTACGGCGCGATCTTCAAGGGCCGGCTGGCGTGGATCACACCGATGTTCTGGCTCTCGAATGCGGTCAATCTGATGATCTTCTACTTCATCAATCAGTGGACCCCGACGATCCTTGCCAATGCCGGCTATCCCGTCGGCGACGCTGTGTTGGCAGCGACCTACTTCCAGCTCGCGGGCACCGTTGGCGGGCTCGCCATCATGCGGCCGCTCGACAAATACGGGTTTATCCCGGTGCCGATCCTCTTTGCTTGTGCGATCCCGATCGTCGCGCTGATCGGTCTTCCCGGCTTGCCCGAACTCGTCATCATGATGCTTGTGGCGGGCGCCGGCTTCTGCCTGCTCGGCCTGCAATTCGGCAACATCTCGTCGGAAACCATGGTCTATCCGACCTATATCCGATCCTGGGGCGTCGGCTCCTGTTTCGGTGCCGGCCGCGTCGGCTCGGTGATCGGGCCGCTGGTCGGGGGCTGGCTGATTTCATTGCAGGTACCGACGCAGTATTTGTTCCTGCTCGCAGCTGTTCCGCTGATCATCGGGCTGATCAACGCCGTGATCTTGACGCCGCTCTATCGCGCCGAATGGAAAGGTCCCAGCGGCGCGCTGGCGCCGCAGCCCGCGGCCGGCGAGGATTAATCGAGGAGTATCGTCATGGCATCGCGTACCACGCCGCCATTCCGCGCCGATCACGTCGGCAGCCTGCTGCGTCCGAAAGAACTTGTCGATGCGCGCGAGAAGAAGAAACGCGGCGAGATCTCTGCCGACGCATTGCGCGAGGCCGAGGACAAGGCGATCCGCGATGTTGTAAGGCTGCAAGAAGATATCGGCCTACAAGTCGCGACGGACGGCGAGTTCCGCCGTACGTTCTGGCATGTCGACTTCCTCGTCAGCTTCCAGAACGTCGTCATGGTGCCGCCGAGTATCAAGGCGAGCTTCCACACGCATCAAGGCGATATCCATTTCGCGCCGCCCGGCATCCGCATCGACGGCAAGCTCGGCCGGCCGAAGCCGATCTTCGTCGATCATTTCAAGTTCCTGAAATCGGTGACGAAAGTCACGCCGAAGATGACCATCCCGGCGCCGAGCAACATGCACTTCCGCGGCGGGCGCAAGGCAATCGATGAGAAGGCGTATCCCGATCTCGGCGAGTTCTATGCCGATCTCGCACGCGTCTATAACGAGGAGATGCGGGATCTCGCCGCCGCAGGTTGCCGCTATCTCCAGATCGACGAGGTGAACTTCGCTTATCTCTGCGATCCCAAGCTGCGCGAGCAGGTGCAGAATATCGGCAGCGATCCCAACACGCTGCCGAAGACCTACGCCAAGCTGATCAACGATTCGATCGCCGGCAAGCCGGCCGACATGGTCACGGCGATGCATCTCTGCCGCGGCAACTTCAAAAGCGCCTGGGTGGCGGAGGGCGGCTACGAACCGGTCGCCGACGTGCTCTTCAACCAGATCAATGTCGACGGCTATTTCCTCGAATATGACGACGAGCGCTCGGGCGATTTTGCGCCGCTACGCTTCGTCCCGAAGGGCAAGACGGTTATTCTCGGCCTCGTCACCACCAAGCTCTCGGCGCTCGAGACGAAGGACGCGTTGAAGCGCAGGATCGAGGAGGCGGCAAAGCATTGCCCGCTCGATCAGCTCGCGCTCAGCCCACAATGCGGCTTCTCGAGCACCATTGAGGGAAATGATGTGAGCGTCGCGGACGAAGTGGCAAAGCTCCGACTTGTGGTAGAAACGGCCAAAGAGGTCTGGGGCTGACGCGGTTTTTGGGCGAAACGACCCGCCCATGGTTGTAGTCGATTCAGGAATTTAGGGCCCGTAAATCCCACAAATAATTCCCACTTCTAATATGGGCAAATTTTCGATTGAATCCCACTCGGCTTTGGGCTTCGTTTAAGCCCAAGAGCGGCATCGGCCGCGGGGAGGGATCGGGCCTTTGGAGAGCGAAGCGCTCCTGACGGAGATTTCAGGATTTTGCCGGCGCGTTGGCATGGCGGAATCGACTTTCGGCCGTCTTGCCGTGAATGACGGCAAGCTGGTGAGCCGGTTGCGCTTCGGCGGCCGGGTGCGCGACAAGACGGTCGAGCGCGTGCGGGCTTTTATCGATCGCGAAACGCTGGGTGCCGCCGCCGGCGGCGCGCCGGCGCAGCGTAATCGCACGCCGTTCGTCGCCATGCCGGTTTCGACGAACGCCGCGATGCCTGCGGCTGCTGCTGCCAAGGCGACACAGCCTCGTCTCGCGACGCCGGCGACGACACCGGCTCCCTTGGGCGAGACCACCGACAAGAATTTCCGCTTCTACGACAACCGGCAGAAATATCTGCTCTTCGTCAATACCTGCAGCGAGAAATGGGTGGTGGCGGAGCGGGTCGCGCTGGAGCTCGCCAACCTTCACCCGCATCCGCCAGGTCTCAGGATTTTTGATGCCGGCGTCGGCGATGGCACCGTGCTGACGCGCGTGATGCGCTCGATGCATGAGCGCTTCCCGACGGTGCCGTCCTACATCGTCGGCAAAGAGATCAGTCTCGAGGATGTGCGCCTTACGCTCGAGAAGATGCCGGATCGCTTCTACGAGCATCCGTCGACGGTCCTCGTGCTCACCAACATGTATTATTCCGAGGCGCCGTGGCTCACGCCGAATTCAGTGACCGCCGCGACCAGTCTTGTCTGGCACGAGCAGAGCCTGCTCGGCGGCACCGCGGCGGAGTTCGAGAAGCAGATCACCGACCTGCAAGGCTTCCTCGCGCAGAACTGGCGCGCGAAGGTCTCGAAGATCAGCGGCAACCCGATCTACGAGAAGCCGGTCGTGTTGGTCCTCTATCGCGAGGATTACAAATTCCTGCTTGACGGTTTGCGCCCGAAACGCGGCGCGACGCGCGCCGATTACGACCTCGTCATCGCCTCGCAACCCTATCGCGCCCGCGCCTCGACCGAGTTCAAGGCACAAAAAGTGGTGGCGCCGTTGGCGCGCGCCTTGGGCCCGGGCGGGCGGCTCATCGGCATTCACAGCCACGGCCAGGATCCCGGCCTCGAGGTCATTCAGAAAATCTGGCCGGGCGAGAATCCGTTCATGACCGACCGGCACAACCTGCTTCGTGCGGTGAAGGCCGAGCTTGGTTCGGCCGGTCGCGACCTTAATTTCAACGCCTATTCCGATGCGCGTTCGTTGTTCCGCTATGCGATGCACACCCTGCCCAGCGAGATCAGCGAAAGCATCGGCACGTCGACCTTGTTCGCAGCTTGGAATGCCGCCATTTACGTAGCGCAGATCGAAGATCAGCGCCTAGAGCAGGTGATTGGCGGCGACAATAGCTACCTTGATGCGACCAGGGAAGTATTGCAGAAACACGGCGGTTTGTGGTTCTGGGACGAATCGTATGTGATCTCGCGCAAGCGGGATTCGGCATGACCCGAGAGGCGAGGAGATAAACGTGGCCAAGGGCGATTTTCTGTTTACCAGCGAATCCGTTTCGGAAGGGCACCCGGACAAGGTGTGCGACCAGATTTCCGATACGGTTGTCGATATTTATCTTGCTGCCGATCCGATGTCGCATCTCGGCGTCGAGACGCTGGCGACGACCCAACGCGTCGTCATGGCCGGCGAAGTGCGTGGCCCGGGGAGCATCACCAAGGACCAATTGATCGACGCCGCGCGTCAGCGGATCAAGGCGATCGGCTACGAGCAGGAAGGCTTCCATTGGAAGACCGCCGAGGTCGATTGCATCATTCATGCACAGTCGGTCGATATCGCTCAGGGCGTTGACGCCGCGGGCAACAAGGACGAAGGCGCAGGCGACCAGGGCATCATGTTCGGTTATGCCTGCACGGAAACCCCGGAACTGATGCCGGCACCGCTGCAGTACTCGCAGCAGATCCTCAAATCGATGGCCGACGCCCGTCACAGCGGCTCGACGCCCGATTTCGGTCCCGATGCGAAGAGCCAGGTGACGTTGCAATACGTCAACGGCAAGCCGGTGAAGGCGACCTCGGTCGTCGTCTCGACCCAGCATTCCGAGAAGGTCAGTCAGGAAGAGGTCCGCGAGATCGTGCGCCCGCACGTCCTCAAGATCCTGCCGAAAGGCTGGATGTGCGACGAAGAGCATTTCTACGTTAATCCGACCGGGCGTTTCGTGATCGGCGGTCCGGACGGTGATGCCGGCGTGACCGGCCGTAAGATCATCGTCGACACTTACGGCGGTGCTTCGCCGCATGGCGGCGGCGCTTTCTCGGGCAAGGACCCGAGCAAGGTCGATCGCTCGGCCGCTTATGCCGCGCGCTATCTTGCCAAGAATGTGGTCGCGGCCGGCCTCGCCGAGCGTTGCACGATCCAGTTGGCCTATGCGATTGGCGTTTCGAAGCCGCTATCGGTCTACGTCAACACCGACGGGACGGGTAAGGTGGACGAGGAGAAGCTCGTGAAGCTTCTTCAAGAGATGGTCGATCTCAGCCCGCGTGGCATCCGCACGCATCTCAAGCTGAACAAGCCGATCTACGTGCGGACCGCTGCCTATGGCCATTTCGGCCGCGCCCCAGATGCCGATGGCGGCTTCTCGTGGGAAAAGACCGATCTCGCCGCCGCGCTGAAGGGAGCTTTCTAATATGGCCGACGATTTCAAAGTCGCCGACATCAAGCTTGCCGATTGGGGCCGCAAGGAGATCAACATCGCCGAGAC
>DASXCX010000142.1:0-3157 GCA_036490955.1 Allostellaceae bacterium
TGCGCGTCGCCCAGGTGCTGGACGTGCTCGATGACATGCTGGGACAGCACATCTATCCGCCGCGCGAAGATGGCGGCGACATCAGGCAGTGCCCGAGCTGCGGCAACGGCCGGCTCAATCTGAAGGCTGGCAAGTTCGGCGCCTTCGTCGGCTGCTCGAACTATCCAGAATGCCGCTACACCCGTCCGCTCGCCGCGGATACCGAAGCGAGCGCCGACCGCCTGCTCGGCCAGGATCCGGAGAGCGGCCTCGATGTGAATGTGAAGGCCGGCCGCTTCGGACCCTATATCCAGCTCGGCGAGCAGAAGGATTATGGCGAGGACGAGAAGCCGAAGCGCGCGGGTATCCCGAAGGGCACTTCGCCCGGCGATATCGAGCTTGATCGCGCGCTGAAGCTGCTGTCGCTGCCGCGCGAGATCGGCAAGCATCCCGAGAGTGGTCTGCCGATCACGGCGGGCATCGGCCGCTTTGGGCCGTTCGTAAAGCACGACAAGACCTACGCTTCGCTGGAAGCCGGCGACGAGGTATTCGACATCGGCCTCAACCGCGCCGTGACCTTGATCGCTGAGAAGGTCGCCAAGGGCCCGAGCCGCGGCCGCTTCGGTGCCGATCCCGGCAAGCAGATCGGCGATCATCCTTCGCTCGGCGCGGTCGCAGTCAAGAGCGGCCGCTACGGCGCCTATGTTACCGCCGGTGGCGTGAATGCCACGATCCCGAGCGACAAGGAAAAGGACACGATTACGCTGGCCGAAGCGATCGCGCTGATCGACGAGCGCGCGGCCAAGGGCGGCGGCAAGGGGAAGGCCAAGAAAGCTGCAAAGCAGGCAGCGAAGACGCCCAAGGCCAAAGCCGCCAAGAAGGCCAAAGCCGAGCCAACCGAGATGGAAGCCGACGAGGCGGAATCCGCCAAAGCGGTGAAAAAATCCTCGGCGAAGAAACCGGCCAAGCCGAAATCGGACTCGGTCAGCAAGGCCCGCGCGCCGGTCAAGGTAGACGCCAAGACCACGGCGGCAAAGCCAGCGGCCAAGAGCTCCTCGAAGAAAAGCGCCGGAAAGGCACGTGGGTAAGTGGAGCAGAAACCCGACAATGGCTTTCCGACCCGGGACGCCATTGTCGCTTTTATCCGCAACAATCCGGCCAAGGTGGGCACCAGGGAAATCGCGCGCGAGTTCGGCCTGAAGAACGCGGACCGCGCCGAGCTGAAGCGGATCCTGCGCGACCTCGCCGATCAAGGCACCATCCAGAAAAAGGGCAAGACGGTCACCGAGGCCGCGGAGTTGCCTGCAACCCTGCTCGCCGACATCACCACGCGCGACGCCGATGGCGAATTGATCGCCACTCCCGCCGAGTGGGACGAGGAACAAGGTGATCCGCCGCGGATCCGCATCCACATTCCGCGTCATGCGAGGCCCAGCGCCATGGCGGGCGTCGGCGACCGCGCGCTGCTGCGCGTTGAGCCCCTCACCCATGACGAAGGCGCCACCTATCGTGGCCGCGTCATCAAGGTCATCGACCACACCAAATCGCGCGTGCTCGGCGTCTTCCGCAGCACGCCCGACGGCGGCGGCCGGCTCGTCCCCGTCGACAAGAAACAGGCAGGACGCGAGCTCAATATAGCGCGTACCGACACCGCCGGCGCCAAGGATGGCGACCTCATCAGCGTCGACATCGTTCGCAGCCGCGGCTTTGGACTCAACTCAGGCAAGGTAAAGGAACGGCTCGGCTCGATTGCGACCGAGAAGGCGATCAGCCTGATCGCCATCCACGCCCATGATATTCCCATGGCGTTTTCGCGCGACGCGATGCGCGAGGCCGATGAAGCCGAGCCCGCCACGCTCAGAGGACGCGAGGACTGGCGCAATCTGCCGCTGGTCACGATCGATCCGCCCGACGCCAAGGATCATGACGACGCAGTTCATGCCGAGCCTGATCCCGATCCCAACAACAAGGGCGGCTTCATCGTCCATGTCGCCATCGCCGATGTCGCGTTCTATGTCCGCCCGGGCTCGGCGCTCGATCATGACGCACTGATCCGCGGCAACTCGGTCTATTTCCCGGACCGCGTGGTGCCCATGCTGCCCGAGCGCATCTCCAACAATCTCTGCTCGCTGGTGCCGGGTGAGCCGCGCGGCGCGCTTGCGGTGCGGATGGTGATCGCCCCCGACGGACGCAAGCGCTCGCACAGCTTCCATCGCGTCCTGATGCGCTCGGCCGCCAAGCTCGCTTATGCGCAGGCGCAGGCCGCGATCGACGGCAGGCCCGACGACACCACCGGCCCCATCCTCGATCCGATCCTGAAGCCGCTGTATACGGCCTACGCGCTGGTGAAACGCGCCCGCGACGAGCGCGATCCGCTCGAGCTCGATATTCCCGAGCGCAAGATCCTGCTCAAACCAGACGGCACTGTCGATCGCGTCGTCGTGCCCGAACGTCTCGATGCGCATAAGCTGATCGAGGAGTTCATGATCCTCGCCAACGTCGCGGCCGCCGAGGCGCTGGAGAAGAAGGCGCTGCCGCTGATCTACCGCGTGCATGACGAGCCGACCCAGGAGAAGGTGCATAACCTCCAGGAATTCCTGAAGACGCTCGACATCCCCTTTGCCAAGGCCGGCGCGCTGCGCCCGGCGCTGTTCAATCGCGTGCTGGCGCAGGTCTCAGGCCAGGACTATGAGCCGCTGGTGAACGAGGTGGTGCTGCGCTCGCAGGCGCAGGCCGAATATTCGTCGGAGAATTACGGACATTTCGGCCTCAATCTGCGCCGCTATGCCCATTTCACCTCGCCGATCCGGCGCTATGCCGACCTCGTCGTGCACCGCGCGCTGATCAAGGCGCTGGGCCTTGGCGACGGCGCCCTGCCCGACAGCGAGACCCCTGAGCACCTGAGCGAAGTCGCCGCGCAGATTTCGCTGACCGAGCGCCGCGCCATGAAGGCCGAACGCGAGACCGCCGACCGTCTGATCGCCCATCACCTCGTCGACCGCATCGGCGCGACGTTCCAGGGCCGCATTTCCGGCGTCACCCGCGCCGGCCTTTTCGTCAAATTGAACGATACCGGCGCCGACGGGCTGGTGCCGATCCGCTCGCTCGGCACGGAATATTTCAATTATGACGAAACGCGGCACGCTCTCGTCGGCTCGCGCAGCGGTGCCATGCACCG
>DASXCX010000143.1:0-4330 GCA_036490955.1 Allostellaceae bacterium
CGCGAATACAACGTGACGCTGAATTCCAGTCCGCCGACCGTCGCCGAATTCAATCAACTGCCGCTCGGCATGCGCAACGGCGTCCCGGTTACCCTCGGCGACGTGTCGGCCATCGCCGATACCGCCGCGACACAAACCACCGTCGCGCATATCAACGGTGCGCGCGCCGTTTACCTGCTGATCCTGCGCCATTCCGATGCGTCGACCATCGCGGTCGTCGATGCGACCAAAGATCTGATGCCCGAGATCAAAGCCGCGGCCCCCCAAGGCGTCGATCTGTCGCTCGATTTCGACCAATCGGTGTTTGTGCGCTCGGCGATCTCGAACGTCGTCCGCGAAGCCGTGATCTCGTCAATCCTCGTCTCGCTGATGATCCTGCTGTTCCTCGGCAGTTGGCGCAGCACCACCATCGTCGCGCTATCGATCCCGTTATCGATCTTCGCCGCCATCATCGGACTATTGATGACGGGACAGTCGATCAACCTCATGACGCTCGGCGGCCTCGCTCTGGCGATCGGCCTGCTCGTCGACAACGCGACGGTCGCGATCGAGAACATCCACCGCAACCAATCGCTCGGCAAGCCGCTGACCGTCGCGATCCTCGACGGCTCGAGCGAAGTCGTGCTGCCGCTGACCGTCGCGACCCTCGCGATGTGTATCGTGTTCTTCCCGGTCGTCCTGCTCACCGGCCCGGCGCGCTTCCTGTTCATCCCGCTTGCTATCACCGTCGTGCTGGCGCTGCTCGCCTCGTTCTTCCTCTCCTTCTCGCTGGTGCCCTGCTTTACCCGCTTCCTGCTCGCTTCGGAAAAGCACGGCGAAACCTCAAACAGCGTCTTCGCCCGCTTCGGCAACGGCTTCCAGCGCGGCTTCGAGAAGCTACGCGGCGCATACACCGCCGCACTCAGCGCGTGCCTCGCGCGGCGCGGCTTTGTGCTGATTGCCGCCGCCGTCCTGCTCCTCGTCAGCGGCGGTCTCGCCACTGTGGTCGGCACCGACTTCTTCCCGATCTCCGATGTCGGCCTGATCAAGCTGCATTATCGCGCGCCGATCGGTACCCGCATCGAAGAGACCGAGAAACTCGTTCTCGCGGTCGATCAAAAAATTCGCGACCTCATCCCTGCCGACGAATTACGGACGATCAACGACGTCAGCGGCGTCGCCAACGCTTATAACTTGTCGATCGTTCCTTCGGACAATGTCAGCAGCGGCGATTCTGAAATTCTCATTCAGCTCAAGACGCCGCATCATCCGAGCGAAGACTACATCCGCAAGATCCGCGACGAGCTGCCGAAACAGTTTCCCGGCAGCACCTTCTACTTCCAGAACGCCGACATCGTCAGCCAGGTGCTGAATTTCGGCCAGTCGGCGCCGATCGATGTGCAGATCCAGGCCGCCGATTTCAATGTCGCGCAAGATTTGGCGCAGAAGCTGCTCACGCGGATGCAGAAGATTCCGGGTGTCGCCGATGCGCATCTTCTGCAACTGCTTCACTACCCTTCGCTGGAAGTGGATGTCGACCGGCTGCGCGCGATCGAGCTTGGCATCTCGCAGCGCGACATCGCCAACAACGTGTTGATCTCGCTGTCGTCGAGCCAGCTCACCAATCCGAACTCCTTCCTCAACCCGCAGACCAACGTTAATTACAGCGTCTCGGTGCTCGATCCGATCCAGCAGATTCAGACCGTGCCCGATCTCATGGGTATCTCGGTCAGCCAGCCGAATGCGCCCGTCGCAGGCAACGCACCGCCCACCAGCACGCTGGCGACGATGCCGAACGCGCCGGTGACGCGCCTCGCCGATGTCGCCTCGGTCCGTCCGATCACCGGCTTTGAATCGGTCAGTCACTACACCGTCGCGCGCGTCGTCGATGTCGCAGCGAATGTCGACGGCCGTGATCTCGGCGGCGTCGCCGCCGACATTCACAAAGCGATCGGCGACGTCATGAAGGGTCAGCCGCTCTCGACCCACATCGATATCCGCGGCCAGAACCAAGTGATGGAGACCTCGTTCCGCAATCTCGGCCTCGGCCTGATCCTCGCGATCATCTTGGTCTACGCGCTGCTGGTCATTCTATTTCAGTCCTGGGTCGATCCCTTCATCATCATGATGGCGCTGCCCGGCGCCCTCATCGGCATCATTTGGATGCTGGTGCTGACGCATACGACGATCAACGTCGAATCTCTGATGGGCACGATCATGACGGTCGGCATCGCGGTGTCGAACTCGATCCTCGTCGTCAGCTTCGCCAACGATATCCGCACCCGCGACAATCTCGATCCGTTCACTGCGATCATCGAATCGGCTAAGACCCGCCTGCGACCGATCATGATGACCGCGCTCGCGATGATCCTCGGCATGACACCGATGGCTTTGGGTCTCGGCGAAGCCGGCGAGCAGAACGCGCCGCTCGGCCGCGCCGTCATCGGCGGCCTCGCCGCCGCGACGATCGCGACCTTGTTCCTGGTTCCGGTCTTTTACACCTTGTTGCGCCGCAAGCCGCCCACGCTGTATGAACTCGACCGGCGTTTCGCCGCCGAGGCGGCCGGCGCCGTCGAAGGAGAGCACAATCATGGCTAGACGCCCGAATGGGATGCGCGTCTATCTGTGGGGCGGATTAGGCCTCATCGCCGCAGCGATCGTCGCTGGCTATGTCGTCCATGGTCGATACGCCGAGATCGCGGCGGCGCGCGATACGCTCGATGCAACCGCGGCGCGCGGCCCGCTCGTGCAAGTCGTCAACGTCTCGAGCAGCCCGGCCATCCGCGATATCCAGTTGCTCGGCGACGCCCGGGCCTTCTCCAGCGCAACCCTCTTCTCGAAGGTCAGCGGCTATCTCAAATCGATCGCGGTCGATAAGGGCGATAAGGTCAAAGCCGGCGATAAACTCGCCGAGATTTCCTCGGCCGAAACCGACGCGCTTTACGATGCCGCGTCCGCCGATCTCGACAACAAGCGCCGCATGGCGCAGCGCGACAAGGACCTGCTGACGCGCGGCAATGTCGCGGTCCAAGCAGCACAGACATCGGACACCAATCTGCGCATGGCCGAACAGGCCCTACGCAACCTCGCGACCCTGAAAGGCTATGAGACCATCACCGCGCCCTTCGACGGCGTGGTGACGGCGCGCTTCGCCGATCCCGGCGCGCTCGTACAGTCGGCCGCGACGGCGCAATCGAGCGCCTTGCCGATCGTCACCCTGTCGGACAATTCGAAGCTGCGCATCACCGCTTACGTCGAGCAGCGCGACGTCCCCTACGTCCATGTCGGCGATGAAGTCGACGTGACCGACGCCGCCGACCGCAGCCGCTCGGTCGCGACCAAGATCGCCCGGACCGCCGGCGCTCTCGATCCCAAGACGCGCACGCTGTTGATCGAGATGGATGTCGACGACAGTCAGAATTTCCTCGTGCCCGGTTCTTTCGTCTATGTCGCGCTGCACCTCAAGGTGCCGACGACGCCGCAGATTCCGGTCGGCGCGCTCATCACCCGCGGAAACGACAATTTCGTCGCCGCGGTCGACGACGGCGGCGTGGTTTCGTTCCGCAAGGTGCGGATCGGCGAAAGCGACGGCGCGAACGTCAATATTGTCGACGGCGTGAAAACCGGCGATAGAGTCGCGGTCAACGTCCCTGACGAAGTTGGCGACGGCAGCCATATTCAGGCGGCGCTCGCCAGCAAGTAATCAGGCAACTCAAGGAGCGGTTTTGGCCAAGGAAGATCTGATCGAATTCGACGGCGTGGTGACCGAGCTTTTGCCTGACGCGCGGTTTCGGGTAAAGCTCGATAACGGCCACGAGACGTTGGCCTACACTTCCGGCAAGATGAAGAAGAACCGGATACGCATCCTTGCCGGTGACCGCGTCACGGTGGAGATGACGCCCTACGACCTCACCAAGGGACGGATCAATTTCCGGCACAAGGATGAGCGCGCCGCCGCCAACCCGCAGCCGGCACGCCCTCGCCCGCCGATGCAGCGCCGCCGCTGAAGCGGCCGCGTTTTCCTTTGCTGCCGGCTCAGCCCGGCGTCAGCAAGTGAATCGAGAATAGCTTCGCGTCGTCGGTCCAGACGCGGCCCGGCGCAAAGCCGGCGCGGCTCGCCAGCGCCTGGAATTCCTCAATGCTGTATTTGCAGGAATCCTCGGTGTGGATGCCTTCGCCGCGGCGGAAGTGGAAGCGCTCGCCGGCGACCGAGACGACCTGGTCGGCAAGGCTGCGGATAAAGATCTCGACCTTGCCTTCGACAGGATTGTAGGACGCGTCGTGCATGAATTTCGTAAGGTCGAAATTCGCATCGAGCTCGCGATTCATCCGCGTCAGCAAATTCATCGTG